>NZ_CP023702.1:4200000-4500000 GCF_008704555.1 Streptomyces nitrosporeus | reverse complement strand
CACCTCCTGTCTTGTCCGCCCTCGCGCCCCAGTTCCTGTGACCCGCATCACACATGGGTGCTCTCTCGGGCCCGGACCCCGAACCGCCCCACGCCGGGACGGTGCCGCATGCCGTGCCGTCGAAGAGCGAGCCGGGAAGGCGAACGGCACGGGTCAGGAATCGAGAAGCCCCACCGGAGGGCCGAAGCTAACGTGACGGCCATGGACATCACCATTCACACGACCGCCCTCCCGCACAACGACCCTGACGCGTCCCTGGTCTTCTACCGTGACGTACTCGGTTTCGAGGTCCGCAGCGACGTCGGCCAGGGCAGGATGCGCTGGATCACGGTCGGCCCGGCCGGGCAGCCCGGTACCTCCGTCCTCCTGACACCGCCGGCCTCGGACCCCGGGATCACCGAGGACGAGCGCCGCACCGTCGTCGAGATGATGGCCAAGGGCACCTACGGCTGGATCCTGCTGGCCACCGGTGACCTCGACGGCGTCTTCGAGAAGGTCCGGGCCGGGGACGCCGAGGTGGTCCAGGAGCCGACCGAACAGCCCTACGGCGTCCGCGACTGCGCCTTCCGCGATCCCGCGGGCAACCTGATCCGCATCCAGGAACTCCGCTGAGCGATCCGGCCACCGGCGGCCGGTACCCCGCCCACGGCCCGGGCCCGGCGGTTCACGCCACGGCGGGCCGGCCACCACGCCGAGAACGTCTCCACCCCCCGGCCGGATGCCCGGGGGCCACGCATACGGACGGAAAGGGCCCTCCCATGTGCCACCCCGCGTGGAAGCACGCGCTGACAACCGCCCAGCATCTGAAGGACCTCACGCGTCTGCGTCCCGTCCGCGACCGGATCGACCGCGAGTACGCGCGCCCGCTGGACGTCGGAGCGCTCGCCCGCGACGCGAACATGCCGGCCGGGCGCCTCAGCGACCTGTTCCGGCTCGCCTACGGGAAGTCCCCCCACGCCTATCTGATGGCACGCCGCGTCGAACGCGCGGCTTTCCTCATGCTCCACGGGGACTTCGGCACCACCACCGAACTCCGCTCCGCGGTCGGCCGCCCGTCACCGGACGCCTTCGACGCGCTCTTCACCGAACTCGTCGGCATGACACCCGACGCCTACCGGCTCCGTGCCCGCGGCGGCGCGGAACCCGTCGACGACACGGCACCGGCCGGGCCGCAAAAGAGGCTGCCGGACCGGTCAGGAATCGAGAAGCACAGCCTGCCGGGCCGCCCGTAGCGTGACGGACATGACCTCCTTCGAATCCGTCACCCTTGAGGTGGACGACACCACGGCCGCCGAACGCTTCTACACCGCCATCGGTCTGGACACCCGGCTGCGCCTGCGGGCCTCCCAGGCACCGACGACCGGCTTCCGCGGGTTCACGCTGTCGCTCACGGTGTCCCAGCCGTCCACCGTCACCGCCTTCTTCGACGCCGCCCTCGACGCCGGGGCCACGGCGCTGAAGCCCGCCGCCAAGTCGTTCTGGGGCTACGGCGGTGTCGTACGCGCCCCGGACGGAACGATCTGGAAGATCGCGACGTCGGCGAAGAAGGACACCGGCCCGGCCACCCGGCGGATCGACCAGATGGTGCTGCTGCTGGGCGCCGCCGATGTGGTCGCGACCAAGCGGTTCTACGTCGGTCACGGCCTCACCGTGGCCAAGAGCTTCGGCCGCAAGTACGTCGAGTTCGCAGCCACCCCGTCGAGCCCCGTCAAGCTGGCCCTGTACGGACGCCGCGCCCTGGCCAAGGACGCCGGTGTTCCCGAGGACGGATCCGGTTCCCACCGTCTCGTACTGGGCGGCACCGCAGGCGACTTCGCCGACCCGGACGGCTTCGCCTGGGAGGCCGCGTCACCGGTGCCCGCGCCGTGAGCAGAGCCGCCGGGCCCCACCCGCCCGGGCCCGTACCCCTACCGACCACACGGCCGGCGGCTCCGGCCTTTCGGACCGGGCGGCTTCCGGCCATTCCCACCGGTACGTCCTGACCCGCCCGCACCGTGACCATGCCCGGCACGGAGCGGGCGAACCCCGCGGACGCGGCCTCGTGCGAGAAGGCCGCCGGCCGGCCTGGCGCCGAACCGGACCGGTTCCCTCCGTCCGCCCCGCCGTACCCCCGCCCCTGGACGGCCACCGCACCGGCAGCACCACGGGGCCGGCCGACGCGGCAGACCCGCCCGCTCGGCGCAGGTCCCCTCGACCGGCCTTCTACGATCACCCGGGTCCTGATCTTCACTTCCCCAGGGGGTCCGTTGAGAGTCATACGGAGAACACTCGGCAGCGTGGCGCCACGGCTGCTCCTCGGCCTGGTGCTCCTGCTCGGCGCCGTGACCGCGAGTGCGCGGCCGGTGGTGGCCGACCCGGCCGGACCACAGGCCGTACGCACGGTGTCGTACAACGCGTGCGGTGCCCACAGCGCCTGCCAGAACACCGTCGACAGCGCGGACGGGTGGGCGGCGAAGTTCCTGTCGCGGATGAACTCCGAGGCCGGGACCGCCGATGTGATCGCACTGCAGGAGATCTGTGCCGGCCAGTACGAGGCACTGCGGAAGGTGCTGGCCGGCTACACATCTGTACGGGCCGGTGAGCAGGAGCCCCCGGGGTGCGCGCGTTGGGGAGGGTCGTCGACGAAGTTCGGGCAGGCGGTCTTCGTCAAGGGCGCGGCAGCCGACTTCACCTCGTACCAGGCACTGGTGAACCCGGATGAGACCGATGTGCCGGAACAGCGGTGGGTGCTGTGCGTCAAGGGCCCCATCGGCAACCGGACCACGCTGGCCTGCGGCACCCACCTGGCCACTTCCCTCCCGTCCAACGGGACACCGGTGATGCTCGGCGCCATGGAGCGATGGGCCGCGGGCGCTCCCGCGCTGGTCATTGGCGACTTCAACGCCGTGCCGAGCCATCCCGCGCTCGTCCCGGTGCGGGCCGGCCTCTGCGCCACGGGGCCCTTCGCCGAGGCGGACGCCGGCAGGAACAGCCCGACCGCGTGGGCGAGCGCGGAGCCCTACGCGTACCGGCTCAAGTACGACCACGCCTTCTTCGGCGGCAGGGACTTCACCGGTCTGCGGGCGAAGACCGCCGACATCGACCTGACACCGGTCGAGGACCACAAACTGCTGTGGGCCGAGGCGCAGCCGCTGGAGCGGACCGCGGTACACGTGCCGGGCGACCTCACGGGCGACCTCTGCCCCGACATGCTCGCCGTCCGCAAGGACGACACCCTGCGGCTGTATCCCGGCGCGGGCAGGGGCGCGTTCGGCTCTCCGCGTGTCATCGGCAGCGGCCCGCAGTGGAACGGCGCGGTGGTCAGCCATCGCGGGGACTGGGACGGTGACGGCGACGAGGACGTCGTCGCCCGCCAGGGCGACCAGTTGCTCCTCCACAGGAACACCGGCGACGGCAGCCTCGCGACCGCGGTGGAGATGAAGGTCTCGGAGACCGGCTGGGCCCACACGGTACCGGTCGCCGCCGGGGACCTCGACGGCGACGGAAGCCCCGACCTCGTGGCCGCGAGCGGTACCGGGCTGTGGCTGCACCGCGGCCGGATCACGGCCGACGGCGGCTGGTTGTCGTACAAGGCCGTCCGTATCGGCGCCGAGGAGTGGAAGGACCAGGAGATCCTCGTCCCCGGTGACGTGACCGGGGACGGCAAGGCGGAGCTCTGGGCCCGTGACGCCGCGGGAGACATCAAGCAGTACGGCTACGACGATCTCGCGAAGACCCTCGGCCCACCCGAGACCATCGGGAACCTGCCGACGGGTTCCCGCCTGCTCGGACTGTCGGCGGGCGACGGTGACGGGGACGGCCTGCCCGACCTCTGGTACACCACATCGGCGGCCGGTCTCGCCTTCCACCCAGGGGGCGCCCCCTTCACGGAGACCGGCTCCGTGACCGTCGGCACCGGCGGCTGGGGGTACTTCTCCCACCTCGGCTGAACTCGTCCCGGTGCTCCGGGCCGTCCGCCCGGGGCACCGGGACGGGGCACCGGAACGGGGCCCTCGGGCCCGTTCAACGCCCACGGTTCACCCGACCCCGGCTCCGGCCAGTTCAACGTGGAAGATCCCGCCCCCCAGGACCTGTGGTTCCATGCCCGGGCCCTGGCCATCGCGACGGCAGGCGATGGCGTCGGAGAGAACGCGGCCTCCCGCAACATGCTGCACTACCTGCACGCCACCGGTGAACCCCTGAACCTTGACGTGGACCGCATCCTGCACGACGACCCCACCTTCAGGGCTCAGGTCGAAGCGAACCACATCGCCGGTAACCAGGAGGCATGGCGCAAGCAGGCGCTCGACGCGTTCGCACAGGCCGGGGGCGACAAGACGGTCGTCATTCCGGTGGAGAGCGACCACGAGGGACAGAGCTTCCGGAGCGACGAGTGGTTCCACGCGGTCGGCGCACACGAACAGAACATCTCGGACATGGTCACGGTCAGCCCAGGCGCGGACGGCAAGCCCAAGGTCTCACTCGACTACCAGGTCAACGTCTGGGACCGGTACAACTGGGACGAGGGCAAGTCAACAACCTTCCCCGACGGCACCGTGATCCGGGACGACGAGATGGGCCGACTGCACAAGGTGGGCTTCGCCCAGGAATTCGACATGCGAGGCAGCAGCTCGACGTTCGGTCACGACATGAACAGCGACTCAGCGCCTGCGGTGAACCCCTCAGACCCCGGACGCGACGGCGGCCGCGGGGACGTCTCGCGGGGCGATGAAGAGAACAGGTGAACAGGTGAACATGTCGTACAAGACCGCCCGACGCCTGCTGATGGTGTTGGCCGCCTCGTTGCTCGTGAGCTCCTGCTCCGCCGCCGACCGGGACCGCGTCACGCGCGACCCCTACCCGTACTGGGAACAGGGAGCAGGCGCATCCGAGGCCGCCGACTTCATGAAGGTCAATGTGCCGGCAGGCGCGACGGAAGTGAAGGGCGCCGTTCAGGCCAACCCGCAGGAGGGCGTCTATTTCCTCTCCTTCGTCACCGGTGCGGAGAAGGCTGTTCAGATCGCGGAAGACCTTCGCTCCGAGAAACCGATCCACACCAAGGCAGTGGATCTCCCGCCCGACCAGGAACTCTTCGGGCACTTGGGGCTGCCGGAGCCGCAGACGCTGAAGGGTGCCCGTTGGGCGGGGGTGTGTCCGCCGTGCGTGAAAGACCACCGCCGCGGCAGCGTCCAGTGGATCGACGTCTACGTGTACGACATGGCGGGCGGCAAGGCCCGGGTGTACCTCCACGCATTCTGACCCCGCTCGAATGGACAGAGTCCGATGGCCGACTCTTCCCAGGACGAGATGGCACACGTGCCGTCGCGTCGTAGACCTGTGAGGCCATGGCCCAGTCGGCGTACGTGACCAGTTCGTCGGCGCCCTCTCCATGGCGGCGGGTTTCCGCGACGCGATAGAGCGACAGGAGCACAGCGACCAGGGACCGACCCGAAAGCACCGCGGCCACCAGGCCGCCTTCGCGCTCTTCCAGAGCGGGTGTCCGGAAGTGCGCGTGGTTGCCGACCTGAGCGGCCACGCACCCCCAGGCATCCCGGTGGCAGACCAGGGTCACCGAAGCGACCTTTCCGGCCCTCATGATCGCCCAGACCCGTCCCGCCGAACTGAAGGGATACGGCTCCTTCGTGGTCTCTCCCGTGGTCGACTCGACGCCGGCCTCCCACAGTGAACGGCGCCCCTCCCCACCGGTCCGTCCGAGGAGTCCACCCCCGGGGCTGCCGCCGCATCCGAGACCGGCTCTTCCTCGGTCACAGCGGCCAACTCGTCATCCTGCGGCTGCTCAGGCTCCGACCCCACCAGGAAGCCGACCTCAGCGGAATCGCCGTCTCCTGCCGCGTCCCCTTCCTCCTCCGCCCTCTCCCGCTGCTCGGACAGCGGCCCGGCTCGCCCCCGAGGCCGTCACCCGCCTCCAAGTCCACGGCGGGCAGTGCCACGGCATGCGGCAACGCCAGTACCTCTCCGACATCCCGGCGCAGCCCTTCGAGCTCCCCGTGCAACCGGTCGACATCCCGCCCCAGAACGGACACCCCGTCTCGCCCGCCCACTGTCGGCACCTTGATCACGCCAGCTCCTGTCACCATGCTCCTCACCCGAACACCGCAGGTCAGAAGCCGAGACGCGAAGGTACTGCCGCGCACAGCGGCAACGGGGGCGACCTCCGCAATCCCTATCCGCTAGGCTGTCAGCGGTCAGTCGACCTTCAGGGCACCCGCCCGGGAAAGCGTCCCTCCGGACTCTTCCCAGTGCCGCCCCGAGAGAAGTCTGACCAGGGCGTTTGTCTTACTCCGCCGGGATTCCCCACTGGGGTTTCCGGCAGGGTTTTCGACAAGCCCCTGCCTTCGTAGCTCAGGGGATAGAGCACCGCTCTCCTAAAGCGGGTGTCGCAGGTTCGAATCCTGCCGGGGGCACAAGCTGGACAGCAGGTCAGGAGCCCTTCCGCCCGTAGAGGCGGGAGGGCTCCCGCTGTGTGGCGCGTGTGCTGCGCCGGGAGGGCGGGGGGCCGTGCGGGGAGACGCGGGTCCGGTGACGGTGGGAGAGGTGATCGGGCCGTTTCACGTGGCTGAGGTCATCCGCTCCTCTCGCTCCGCGCACAGCCGGAGGGCCGCTCCCGCCGGCGCGCGTGACCGGTCTCCGGCTTCGGCGGCCTGGGCCCGTCGCGCCCAGGTCCCGTGCTGCGGGCGGGCGTTCGCGCAAGGGCATGGGCGGGTGGGCGGTCGCCGACTAGAGTCGCCTCATCACTGCTGGTTATGGGGCCAGGGGCCGGTGCGTGTGTGCCGGGACGCTGGTGGGGAGGGCCTGTAGAGGATGAGCCGTCGCTCCAACGGGTTGGCCGGTGTCTGGGCCGAAGCCCAGCGCCAACAGCAACGACAGCACGAGGCGCAAGCCAGGTACCAGCGGGACCAGGAGAGGCAGCAGCGGGACCGGCAGCGTGAAATCGCCCGCAGCCACCGGGAGCAGAAGGCCGCGTACCGGCAGCAGCGCGAGGCGGAGGCGCGGCGGCGTACGGAGGAACTCGACGCCCGGGTGGAGGCGTTGCAGGGGCTGCTGGTGGAGGGATGCCGGGCTCCGGCCTTCAGGGCGGAGATGCTGACCCGGTCCGAGCTGATCGAGCCCTTCGCCCCCGGGCAGCTCGCGTATCCGGTGCACATGCCGGATCCGGGCCGGTACCAGCCGCAGGGTGGCTGGACCGCTTCCCGGCGGGCCCAGGCGGAGGCGGAGGCCCGGTCCCACTACGAGCGGGACCTGCGGGCCGCCCAGGCCGCGGAGGCTCAGCGTGTGCAGCAGCTGGCCGCCTACCGGTTCCGGTACGAGGAGTGGGCCGGGGCCCGGCTGGCGGAGATACGGGCGCACAACGCCGGTATCGCCGGGATGACGCGGGCGCTGCGCGGCGGGGACCCCGAGGCCGCGGTGGAGTACTTCTCCGCCGCGCTCTACGCCTCGGCCGGATGGCCCGAGGACCTGCCCCGCCAGGTGTCCGCGGCGTACGACTCCGGGGCGCGCCAGCTGGTGCTGAACTGGGAGCTGCCCGGGTACGGCATCGTCCCCGAGGCGAAGTCGGTGCGCTACATGGTCAACGCCGATCAGGAGAAGGAGTCGCCCCGGCCGGTCACACAGCGCCGCGCCCTGTACCGGGACGTCCTCGCGCAGTGCCTTCTGCTGGTTCTGCGTGATCTCTTCGCGGCCGACGAGTTCGGCGCCCTGGAGTCGGTCGCGCTGAACGGGTTCGTGGACGACCACGACCCGGTGACCGGCCACCGTACGGCCCTGTTCCTCGGCACCGTCATGGCCTCGCGCGCGGCCTTCGCCTCGCTGCGACTGGAGCAGGTGAACGCCGTCAACTGCCTGGTGGACGGGCTCCGGGGCCAGCTGTCGTCGCGTCCCGACCAGTACGTGCCCGTACGGCCCGGCCGGGTCCCCGAGGACGTCGGCAACGGTGTCGTCACCCATGGCGGCGACGGTGAACCGGATCTGTACGAGATGGATCCCCTCGCCTTCGAGACCTTGGTCGCGGATCTGTTCCGGGCCATGGGCATGCAGGCGGTGACCACTCAGCGGTCGAACGACGGCGGTGTGGACGTGGACGCGCTGGACCCGGCCCCGATCCGCGGCGGCAAGATCGTGGTGCAGGTGAAGCGTTACCGCAACACCGTTCCGCCGACGGCCGTGCGCGACCTGTACGGGACCGTCCAGGACGCCGGCGCCAACAAGGGTGTGCTGGTCACCACGTCCGGGTTCGGCCCCGGTTCGCACACCTTCGCCAACGGCAAGCCCCTGGAGCTGGTGTCGGGTCCCGAACTGGTCGATCTGCTGCACCGTCACGGGCTGCGGGGGCGGCTGGGTGACGGTGGGCGCCCGGCGCCGGCCCGGCGGACGGAGCCGGACACCGGGGCCGGTGGCGGCAGCGGTGGCGGGGCGGGCCCGGACGACTACAACCTGCTGGGCATGTACTGGTCGGGGGGCGTCGCCCTGGACGTGTGCGCTCTCGTCTGCGAGGGCAACCGGGTGCTGGACGACGACCACTTCGTCTTCTTCAACAATCCCCGTACGCCCGGTGGCGCGGTCAGCACCCTGCCTCCCGTGCCGCCGGACCGCGCTGCCCTCCGGGTCTCCTTCGACGCCCTGCCCGCGCGGGCCGACCGCCTGGTGGTCGTCGCCGCGGTCGATCCGGTGGCCGGCCCGTCGGCGGATCTGTCCGGTTTCACCGGTGCCGGTATCAGGCTGCTGGACTCCGAGGGGGAGCCGCTCGACCGGTTGGAGGTCTCGGACGGCCGTGCCGGTGAAACCGCCCTCGTGCTGGGGTCCTTCCGCCGCCGTGCCAACGGGGACTGGGAGTTCGTCACCGGGGGCAGGGGATACCGGGGCGGTCTGGAGGAGCTGGTCCAGGGGTACGGCATCGAGGTCGCCTGAGGCTGCCGACGGGACGGGGCTACAGGCGGGGCAGGGCTGCCGACGGGCCGGGCCAACGGTGGGCCCGGCCAACGGCGGGACGGGCGTCGGCAGTCCGGGCCCGCCCGTTCATCCGGCGGCCCGTTCACCCGCCCGCCCGTTCATCCCCCGGCCCGTCCCGGGGCCCGCCCGCTGTCCGCCGCCGCACGCGCCCGTACGGCCGGGCGGCGGCTCAGCGCAGTTCGTCCGGACACGGGGTGCCCGGGTCCAGCTGGTAGGGCGCGGCCAGTCGGTAGACACCCGGCCGGGGGACGAGCAGTTCCGTCCACTCGACCCCTTCCGGGTCCTCCTCCAGCTTGATCAGGCAGCCGTGTGCGTTGGTGAAGTCCTTGGGGGCTTCCTCGTCCTGTTCCGAGCGCTTCCTGGACGCCTCGGTCTCCTGCGGGCGCTCCACGCTCCTGCCCTCGTCGTCCACGACGGCCAGCCACCGGGAGTACGGAATCCTGATCAGCACCCGGCCCGCGGACCGCACCCGGATGGTCAGCTCCTCCGCGCCCGCCTTCTCGACCGTCGCCGGGGGGTCGGCCATCGGCACCGGGTCCAGCACCCGGAAGAGCCGCCAGTTGGCGTCGCTCCAGACCGGTTCCAGATACGGCAGCCCCTTGTCGACCAGCTCCGCCTCCTGCACGGCCCCGCTCGAATCGGGCTTCCCGGTCGGCAGCACCACGTAGTGCACGGCCCAGCGGTCCAGCCACTCCCGGTAGTTCATCGAGTTCAGGGTGTCGTCGTAGAAGAGCGGGTTGCGCTTCATGTCGGCCTGGCGGTTCCAGCCGCGGGCCAGGTTGACGTACGGCGCCAGCGCCGAGGCCTCCCGGTGGCTGCTGGCGGGCACGACCTCCACCCTGCCCCGCTCCGCGCCCACCTTCTGCAGCTGGTTGACCAAGGGGGCCAGCTCGCGGGTCCAGGAGGCGGTCGGGGCGGTACGGACGATGTCGTCCACCCCCTTGAAGCCGATCCACAGGTTCAGCCCGGCGAAGGCGAGGAGCAGCGCGTACCAGCGGCGGGTGCGGGGCGCCGTGTACGGCAGTGCGGCCAGCAGGGCCACACCGGCGAACAGCATCGCCATGCGCGAGACGTTCGAGCCGATCTGCGAATCGATGACGTAGGTGAGGAGCGTCCCCACCCCGTAGACCACGGCGGCCGTACGCACGGTGCTCCAGTCCCGGGGCACCAGGACGAACACCAGGACAGCGAAGAGGAACGGCAGCGAGAGCGTGCCCAGCGACATCGGCTGCGTACCCGAGAAGGGGAACCACCAGGCCGAGAGCGCCACCACCGCGACGGGCGGCAGGCCGATCGCGTACGCGCCGGGGCGCCGTTTGTTCAGGAAGAGCGCCGCGGCGACCACTCCGAGGAACAGCCCGGCCACGGGGCTTCCCGCCGTGGCCAGGGCGGCCAGCGGCGCGGCGACGGCCGCCTTCGCCCACCGCTTGTGCCGCCAGCGGTGGGGCCAGCAGAACACCGCGGCCACGGCGCCCACGGCGAACATCATGCCGAGCCCGAAGGTCACCCGGCCGGACAGCGCGTTGCACAGGTACGCGAACACACCGGCCAGCGAACAGGCCAGCGGGTTGCGGACGGCGGGGACCCTGACCAGGATCAGCGCCGTGAGGGCCGAGGACACCGTGCCGACGGCCATCATCGTCGTCCGGACCCCGAGCACCGACATCAGATACGGGGAGACGACGCTGTACGACACGGGGTGCATCCCGCCGTACCAGGCGAGGTTGTACGCGGTTCCGGGGTGGCGGCCGACGAACTCCGCCCAGGCGTCCTGGGCGGCGATGTCCCCGCCGCTGTTCGCGAAGAAGAAGAACCAGAGCAGATGGACCACGGCGGCGACCGCGGTCGTCAGCACGACCGGGTGGCGCCACAGCGGGCGGCGGGCCGGCCGGAGCGGCACGTCCCGGTCACCGGCCGCCTGCGCCGGGATCCTGACCGGCGTCTCGACACGCGTCTCGACACGCCCGTCGGCCCGCGTCGGTTCAGCGGTGGTCACTGCGGCTCTCCCCGTCCTCGCCCGGGCCTGCCGACCCCCCGATGCGGCGCACGGGCCTCGTCCGTATGGGGAAGGACGCGCCCCTGGCGCCCTTCCGTTGCTTTCGGGACGCTAGCACGCGGCATTTTCCACGCGCTGCCCCTTCCCTCACGGCCCTCCCGGGGAGGCCGGGAGGGCTGTGGCAGGGGACTGCGGCGGGAGGCCGGGCCCGGACCGGCCGGCGATCAGCCGACGCGGGTCAGCTTGTCCCCGAAGGACGGCTCGGCGAGCGCGTCGGCGAGCTGGACGGCGACCTTCACCTGACTCGCTCCCTCACCGATGGTCATCGTGCCGACACGGGTACCGGCCGGGGCGGTGTGCGAGATCGCCCCGCCGTCGTCGGCCAGTTCCAGCTTGACCGTGAGCCCCGCCCAGCCGACCGCCTTCACGTCCTCGGCCACGACCACGTCGGTGGTGTGCCCGAAACCGTCGTCGACGCTGCCGACGACCTGGCCCTTCTTCACGACGGTCCGGCTCTCCAGCAGGTCCTGCGTGGCGGTCATGGCTTCCTTGCTCACCGCGTTGACCGTGTCGATGATCGACGGCTTGTGCTGCCCCAGGATCGCGCCGACGATCAGCTGGTCGGTGTCGCCGACCATCTTGTGGGCGGCGAAGAGCAGGTTGCCTCCGGCCTTGGTGGTGGAACCCGTCTTGATACCCAGCGCACCGTTGTACGGGACGAGGGTGTTGTAGTTCCGGTGGTACTTCCCCGAGGGGTCCGTCCAGGAGGGCAGCTTGGTGATGTCCATCAGTGCCGGGATCTCGACCAGCTTCTGGCCGAGCTTCACCTGGTCCTCGGCCGAACTCACCGTCGTCGCGTTGAGCCCCGACGGGTCGGTGTAGGTGGTGTTCGTCATACCGAGTTCCTTGGCGGTGTCGTTCATCTTCTTGACGAACGCCTCCTCGGAACCGGCGTCCCAGCGGGCGAGCAGCCGGGCGATGTTGTTCGCGGAGGGGATCATGATGGCCGAGAGGGCCTCCCGTTCCGTGAGCGTGTCCCCCGCCTTGACGGTGTTGAGGGTGGACTCCCCCACCGAATCCAGCTTGCCCTCCTTCTCCGCCTTGGCGTCGATCTCGATGGCCGGCCCGTCCTGGCCCTTCTTCAGCGGGTGGCCCTTGAGCACGATGTAGGCGGTCATCGCCTTGGCGACGCTGCCGATCGGCACCGCCTCCTGCTCACCGAAGGAGTCCACCGTGCCGAGGCCGGTGGCCGCCATGAAGCCCTGGCCCTCATCGGGCCACGGCAGGGACGGCTTGTCCCCCTCGAAGGTGTACGTCGGCTTCGTCGTCAGCTGGAGCACCGGCTCGGGGAGCGGGCGTACCGACTGCGCGATCGCGAAGATGACCACGACCAGAAGGAGCAGTGGCGTCCAGATCTTGATACGCCGGACCACGGTACGGACCGGGGTCTCCGGGGGCGGCGGGGTGTTGGTCAGCTCGGCGAGCAGGTCGAGCGGGGGCCTGGGCGGCATGGGCTGCTGCCTGGTCCGCTCGGCCTCGTACGGCCCGGCCGGCTCACCGGCGGGACGCGCGGTGAGGTCCGGGGTGACGGTCGGCCCGACGGCGGCGCCGGTGGACGCGCCGGGGGTACGGGGCGCGGGAGCCGCCCGTACGTCGTCCGACCGCAGGGGCACGAACTGGCTGGTCCGCTCTCCGGAGGACTCGGCCGGGGGTTCGGCCCGGGACCCGGCCTCGGGCCCGGTGGAGGACTTGGCCGGGGGCTCGGCCCCCTCCTCCGCGCCGGGCTCGGCGCCGGTGGCGCGCGGGGGGAGCTTCAGCGCCGTCGTCGGCTGGTCGACCTGGCGGGGGCGTACCGCCTTGAAGGCGGTCGTCGGCTGGTCCACGACGCGCTCTTCGGCCTTCGCGGACTCCTCCGCCGCCTTCGCGGACTTCTCCGCCGTCTTCGCGGGCTTCTCCGTCGCCTCCGGGGCGTCCGGTCCGTCGCTCTCCTCCGGGGCGTCCGGTCCGTCGCCGTCCGGCGTGGGGCCGCTCGCGCTCGTCTCGTCGTCGCCGGGGCGCGCGGCGACCGGCACGGAGGCCGACGCCCCGGAAGCGGGCTCTTCCCGGGCGGACCGGCCGGACCGGGCGGAGGCGTCTTCGCCGGAGGTCTCTTCGCCGGGCGCTTCCTCGCCGGATTCCTTGATCTCGGAAGGCTTGGCTTCCTCGCGGCTCGCGGGCACCCGCGGGACGTCGGCCGGGGCCTTCTCCTCCCCGGAAGCGGTGTCCCCTCCCTCGGGGGCCTCGTCGTCGCCCGCCACCCATGCCGCGACCGCGGCACGCAGGCGTACGTCGCCCGGAGCCTCCGGCTTCCCGGCGGCCGGCGTGCCGGAACCCTCCGCGTCGTCCGCGCCGGCGTCCGCACCCGCGTCGGCGTTCGCGGCCCCGTCACCGTCCGGGCCGTCGGCCGGGCCCTCGTCCGGGCCGTCTGCCCGGGCGAAGCGCTCCGGAAGGGCCTCGTCGTCGGCCACGGGCCCGGAGGAGTCGTCCCGGCCCCCGGGCGCCTCCTCCGCCCCGGACGCCTCGTCCTCGGCGTCCCCCGCGCCCTCCTCGGCGCCGAGGGACGCGGGGAGGCCCGCGGCACCGGTGGACCCGGCGGCCCCGTCCTCACGGTCCGGACCGCCTTCGTCGCCGTCCGCGGGGTCCGGTGTCCGGAAGACCGCGGTCGCGGTGTCCGTCGTCACACCGCCGACGCCCTCGGCCGTCTCGTCCGCCTCGCTTCCGCTGCTCCCGGAAGCCGCCGGTTCACGGAGTACGGTGAGACGCGGATCGCGTGCTCCAGCCGTCCCCGACGACTTCCGCTGCTCCGACTTGTCGGGGGACTCGCCCGCCACCGATGCCTCCTTGATGCGCCGCGGGGACATGCCCGCACTGTCCGAACCATCTCCCAGTGTCCTGTGCGAAACCCTGGGCTCGGCTGCTAGACGGGAACGACATACCTAACGGTTCCCTCACAAAGCACCCAGGCACTCTCGACAGACCATTGTGAGAGGGGTCACCCTGTCATTCATCCACGCGGGGAGGCATGGATGGGCAGGAGCCGCAGAACAATTCCGGAGGAGCTTCTGCTGCTCGCTCTGGACCCGACCACGGGTACCACAGCGCAGCCGCAGTCGCTCGACCTCGGCCTGGCCGGGGCACAGCTAGTGGAGCTGGCTCTGGCAGGACGGATAGCCCCTGACGGGGATCGTATCGCCGTGGTGATGCCACGGCCGACAGGAGATCCGACTCTGGACTCCGCACTGGAACTGCTGCGCCGTCGTGGCAGTCCGGTCCGGGCCGTCCATTGGATCGGCGGACCCCGGCTGGGGCTCCGTCAGATCTATCTCGCTCATCTGGAGCGGTGCGGCATGGTGCATGCCGTGGCGGGCCAGATGTGCGGAGTACTGCCGACCACTCGCTACCAGGCGACGGACACGGCGGTCAGCCGGGACATCCGGTCCCGGCTGGACAGTGCGATCCGCACCGGCGTACCGCCGGACCCGCGGACCGCGGCGCTCGCCGCGCTGGCCCACGCGGTCGGTCTCGGCAAGCACCTCTACCCGGGGAACGAGGGGCGTTCATCACGCTCCCGGCTTCGGGATCTGATCAGGCACGACCCGATGGGCGGCCTCGTCGCACACGCGGTGATGGACGTCCAGAACGGTGTGGCGGTCCAGCCGCGCCGTAACCAGCAAGCAGCAGGCATGCCGTCGCAACCGCAGGCACCCGCGCGGCGCGGCAGTATGGCGCACACCTCGGCCGTTCACTGAGCGTACGAACGGCAGCGCGAACCGGAACACGAATGACAGCACGACCGCGCGGACACTTTCGCGGAGCACCGAGAATCAGTACCGAATACCGCCGCACCGACGTCCCCCAGACCCGGTTCGGGAGCCGCACCAGGCGCGGGGCAGCCGGATCCACCGGCTGCCCCGCGTTTCCGCGTGTGGCCGTTTCCCAGCGCGGCCGGCCCTCCGGGTGGCAATCTGCTGAACAGCAGACACGCACAGCTACAACAGCTGCATAGCCCGGAGGTGCCGTTCCCGTGCCGACCAATGTCAATCCCACCGTCAGGCGACGGCGGTTGGGGCAGGAATTGCGCCGCCTTCGCGAACTCAAAGGCATGACGGCCGAAGAAGTCGCGGAGCGGCTCCTGGTCTCCCAGTCGAAGATCAGCCACCTGGAGAACGGCCGCCGTTCCATCAGCCAGCGCGACGTGCGCGATCTCTGCGGGGTCTACGAAGTGGAGGACCACCGCGTCGTCGACTCGCTCATGCAAATGGCCAAGGACTCCCGCCAGCAGGGCTGGTGGCACGCGTTCGGTGACATTCCGTACAGCGTCTACATCGGCCTGGAGACGGACGCCGAGTCGCTGCGGGTGTACGAGCCCCAGGTCCTCCCGGGTCTCCTCCAGACCAGGAGTTACGCGGAGGCGCTGATCAGCGGGGCGCTTCCCGAGGCGCCGCCGTCCGACATCGACAAGCGGGTCAGCGTCCGTCTCAGGCGGCAGGAACGGGTCAGCTCCCCGGACAATCCCCTGCGGCTGTGGGCGGTCATCGACGAGTCGGCACTGCGCCGGCAGGTCGGCGACAAGCAGGTGATGACCGAGCAGCTGGAACACCTCATCGAGCAGTCGCAGCTGCCCCATGTCACCGTGCAGGTCCTGCCGTTCGAGATGGGTGCCCATCCGGGTATCAACGGGCAGTACGCCATTCTGGAATTCCCCGACGCCGCCGACTCCAGCGTGGTGTACATCGAGGGCGTCACCAGTGACCTGTACCTGGAGAAGGCCAACGACGTACAGCGCTACAGCGTCATGTACGAACACCTGCGGGCCCAGGCGCTGAACGCCGATCAGACACGCGAATTCATCGGCGGAATCATCAAGGGCTACACCGGCTGACGTCCCGGACCCCATGGGCCGTTTCCGTGCGGCAGAAGCGTCCGGATGAGGTGGGGGCGGGACGATACACCGCCTTCACCTCACACGGAAGCCTTGGCTGGAATATGCCATCCGGTCGAGTGAACGGCAGCACCGCGCAAGGTTGTTGGCGAGTAGCGTCGATCACGCCAACAGAAAGCGTTGGTGCCCCTACACAACTCTCTGAACCGGAGTCACCATGGCTATCCTCCAGGGCGCTACGGACACGTGGACCAAGTCGTCGTATTCCGGCGGCAACGGAGCGTGTGTCGAGGTCAAGTCGCCTGTCACGCAGTCCGTCGCCGTCCGTGACTCGAAGGCCCCCGAAGGGCCTTCGCTCACCTTCGTCCCCGGCGCGTGGAACGCCTTCGTGCGTGACGTCGCCGCGGGTTCCGTGGACGCCTGACACCACCCGGCCGGGCATCACGGCACCGGCCCGCGTCACAGACGCGCCCAAGAGCCCTCTCGACTGGTTCGCCGTCCTGGCCGAGGGGGCTCGGCCCGTCAGCGGACAGCCACGCCGTCCGGCCCACGCCGTCCGGCCCGGCCGGCCGCGCACGGCCACTGCGCCAGGCGCGTCGGCGTTCCGGCGCGCGTGCGCCGGGCGGCTCCGGCGCACCGGAGCTGGATCGTGAAGCTCTCCCCTTCCTCCGGCCGCACGGGACCCGCATCCCGTGCGGCCGTTCCACGTTCCGGCGGCGCCGGGTCCGGTCGGACCCCGCGGTATCGCCGCCTGCCCGGCAGCCACTGCCCTGCCGGTCACCGCTGTCGCTGTCGCTGCTGTTGCTGTTGCTGTTGCTGTTGCTCACATCTCTGCACAGCCTGACGAAGTGCCCGCTCATCGTGTGGCCGCGGTCACGTTCACGACAACGCCCCCCAAGGTCAAGAAAAAGTAAAATCGTTCTGCTTGCTGATCTGTGTTCACATCTCTGACCGTTGCGACCTTGACCGGGGGTGTGGCCAGACGGTTCAATCCCCGCAGTCCCCTTCCCGCACGGGGCCCCGCTGAACGGCCGTACCGACGAAGTGCGTTCCCGTTCACATGGCGGACCCCTGGAGGGGGCACATGAACAGTCTCGACTGGGCCGTGCTCATCGGCTATTTCGGCGTGATGGTCGCGATCGGAATCTGGTCGCACAAGCGCGTCGACAACGTCAGCGACTTCTTCACCGCGGGCGGCAAGATGCCGTGGTGGCTGTCCGGCATCTCGCACCACATGTCCGGTTACAGCGCGGTGATGTTCACCGGTTACGCCGGCATCGCGTACCAGTACGGTGTGACCTCGTTCGTCACCTGGTCGCTGCCGATCGCGATCGGCATCGGCATCGGTGCGCAGCTCTTCGCGCCCCGGCTCAACCGGCTGCGCTCGCGCCTGCACGTCGCCTCGCCGCTGGAGTACCTGAAGAACCGCTACAACGTCCCGACCCAGCAGGCGCTGGCCTGGTCCGGGCTGCTGCTGAAGATCGTGGACGTGGGGGCGAAGTGGGCGGCCATCGCCACTCTGCTCTCGGTGTTCACCGGTATCAGCCTCACCCAGGGCATCTTCATCACCGGCACCATCACCGCCATCTACTGCACGGTCGGCGGTCTGTGGGCGGACGCCCTCACCGAGCTGGGGCAGTTCATCATCCAGCTGTTCGCCGGTATCGCCATGCTGGTCATCGTCCTGAAGGAACTGGGCGGATTCAGCGCGCTGTGGACCGTCTGGGACAAGCTGCCCGAGGGCCACGCCGAACCGACTGCCGGTCCGTACACCGTGACGTTCCTGCTGGCCTACCTCTTCATCAAGACGTTCGAGTACAACGGCGGGATGTGGAACCAGGCCCAGCGCTACATGGCCACGGACTCCGCCCGCTCCGCGACCCGCTCGGCCCGCCTGTCGGCCGTCCTGTGGCTGGTCTGGCCCGTGGTGCTCTTCTTCCCTATGTGGGCCGCCCCGCTGCTCGTGGAGGCCCAGAAGCCGGACGCCTCGGACAGTTACGCGCTGATGACCGAGCAGTTGCTGCCGCACGGGCTGCTGGGCCTGGTCGTCGTGGGCTTCTTCTCCCACACGATGGCGATGTGCTCCTCGGACGCCAACGCCATCGCGGCCGTGTTCACCCGCGACATCGCACCGGTCCTCTCCAAGTCCGCCCGCTCCTGGAACAACCGGAGCGGGCTGCTCGCCGCCCGGGTCTCGACGCTGGCGTTCCTCGCCCTGTCGATGGCCCTGGCCACGCAGATCAACTCGCCGACGTTCAAGGACATCATCTCGGTCGTCATCAAGTGGGTGGCGGGGCTGATGGGCCCGATCGCGATCCCGTTCATGCTGGGCATGCTGCGCAGGTTCCGCAAGTCCGGCCCGACGGCGGCGCTCGTCAGCTGGGCGGCGGGGCTGCTCGCTTTCTACTTCACCAACTACAACTTCGACGGTTCGGTGAAGACGAGTGTCGCCCTGCAGTACCAGGTGGCGCTCCCGCTGGCGATCTCGCTGGTGCTCTACATCGTCGTCGGGTTCATCAGGCCCGAGGACACCCCGGAGCGCGACGCGATCATCGAGACGATCAACACGGACGGCGAGGGCCCCGCGGGTACGGCCGCGGCGGCGGTACCGTCCCAGCCCGCCGGCGCCGACGGACCGGTCGTACCGAAAGGCGTGAAGGACTGACGGTCCCGGGAACGCGGTGGGCGGGCGGCGACGGCGGTCGCCGCCCGCCCGCCGTCCCCGGCGCGGACGTTCAGGCCCTGGGGTAGCGGGCCAGCCAGCCGGGTGCGGCGGCGGCCGGGCTGTGCAGGGCGGGGCCCTGGGTCATCTCCATCGCGAAGTCGTCGGCGAGTTCGAGGACGGTGGGGCGGCCCTCCAGCTCCGCGAGCCAGCCGGGCGGCAGTGCGGTCTCACCGTGCAGAGCGCCGAGAAGGGCCCCGCAGACGGCTCCGGTGGCCGCGGACGGCCCGGAGTGGTTCACGGCCAGCCGGAGCCCGTGCTGCACGTCCTCGCCGACCAGCGCGCAGTACAGCCCCACAGCGAGCACCTCCTCAGCCGAGTCGGTGTCGCCGAGCGCCTCGATGAGGGCGGGGCCGGGGATCCCCTGCCGTACGGACCCGAGGGCCTGCCGCAGCGCGTCACAGACCTGTTCGCCGCCCGGCCGGCCGGCGAGCAGGGCCAGCGCGTGCTGGACCGAGCCGTCCAGGGTCTCGCCGCGGGCCAGCGCGTGCACCAGGAGCGCGAAGGCCCCGGCCGCCAGCTGGGCGGTGGCGTGGCCGTGGGTGTGGGCGGCGCACTCCACGGCCAGCTGGAGGACCAGCTGCGGCTCCCAGCCCACGAGCAGTCCGAACGGCGCGGAGCGGGTGAGCGCGGCGGAGTCCCGCGCGGAGGGGTTCTTCGGGGCCGCGAGGGTCCCCATGGTCGCGTCGCCGAAGCCGGCCAGGCATTCCTTGGTGGGGGCGCGGCGCGCGTACAGCCACTCCTCTCCGGCCAGCCAGCCGTTGTCCTCGCGGCGCTCGTCGGGTCCCCAGGCGCTCTGGGTGGCCGCCCACCGCAGATGGGCACGGTGGACGTCGGTGGGCGGGTGCCAGGCCCCGGTGTCCCGGCGCACCTGGGCCCGTATCAGCCCGTCCACGGTGAACAGGGTGAGCTGGGTGACGGCGGTGACGGCGCCCCGCCGGCCCCCGTCGGCAGCGGCGAAGCCGGTCAGCCCCTCGTCCCCGTACAGGGCGCGCACCTCCTCCAGGGAGAGCCCGGTGACGGGCGCGCCGAGCGCGTCGCCGATCGCGCCGCCGAGCAGTGCGCCCCGGACCCGGCTGCGGAAGTCCTGCTGCTGGACACGGCCCCAGACAGCGGTGGTCCCTGTGCTCACCGTGCCCCTTCCGTCCGATCTACGGTGTGCGACTGCGCAAGCACTGTAATCGAACAGGACGGAGCGTCTCAGGGACGGAACAGTATGTACGCACTGGTGCGCCTGAGCACTGTTGAACGGCATTCCTCACGGTTTCCGGCCGGTGCGGGGCCGGTACGAAGCCGGTGCGGAACCGGTACGGGGCCGCCCGGTCGGGCGGCCGACGGCCGGATCAGGTGGTGTAGTCGGCGTTGACGCGGATGTAGCCGGCGGAGAGGTCGCAGCCGTAGACCGTGGCCTCGGCCTCTCCGAGGCCGAGCGTGACGACGATGTCCACCTCGTCCCGGCGCATGACCTCGGCCAGTTCGCTGAGGGTGTGCTCCTCGGGTTCCCCGGGGTAGACCTCGGTGTCCCCGAACCGCACGGTGACCTTGTCCGGTGCGATGCGGGTGTCGTCGGTGTTCTTGCCGATGGCCATCAGTACGCGCCCCCAGTTGGGGTCGGCACCGTGGACGGCCGTCTTGACGAGGGGGGAGTTGAGGACGCTCTTGGCGACGCGCCTGGCCTGTTCCCGGTCGGCGGCCCGGCCGACCGTGACGCGCAGGAGCTTGGTGGCGCCCTCGCCGTCCCCGGCGAGCTGCCTGGTGAGGTCCAGGCACAGGTCGGCGAGGGCTTCGGAGAAGAGGTCCGTGTCGACGGGACCGGCGGCACCGTTGGCGATGACCGCCACGGTGTCGGAGGTGGAGGTGTCGGTGTCCACGCTCAGGCAGTTGAAGGTGTGGTCCACCGCGTGGCGGAACGCGCGGTCCAGGTCGGCGGGGGAGACGTCCGCGTCGGTGAAGACGTAGGCCAGCATCGTGGCCATGTCGGGTTCCAGCATGCCGACGCCCTTGGCGACCCCCACGAGGCGGGCCCGCCCCACGGTCCGTACGGCGGTCTTCGGGCGGGTGTCGGTGGTCATCATCGCGCGGGCCACGTCCAGCGGTTCCGCCGTGAACGCGGCGGGGCCCCGCTCGGCGGCCGCGTCGAAGTGCGTACGGATGGTGTCCATCGGCAGCGGGCGTCCGATGACACCGGTGGAGCCGATGAGCACCTCCTCCGGCGGGATGCCCAGCATCCCGGCGACGCGGCCGACGACCTCGGCGGCGTTCTCCTCTCCCCGGCGTCCGGTCGCGACGTTCGCGTTCTGCGCCACCGTCGTCACGGCCCGCAGGCACCGGCCCGCCGCGTGGGTCCGGCTGAGGACCACGGCCGGGCCCGCGAACAGGCTCCGGGTGAACATCGCGGTGCTGGTGGCCGGCCGGTCGGACGCGACGACGGAGATGTCGTCACCGTGGTCGCGCAGCCCCCCGTGGCCGGTGTACGCCTTGAAGCCCGTCGGCCATGCCAGGGCGCCGGAACCCGACATCACTGCATCTTTATGTGTCATGAGGCATAAGTTTGCATCACGGGTGGTGGGCCGTCCATCCTTTTCGGACAGCACCCGCACGGAGCCGCGCGTCCACGGAAACCGGAGGTCTTCCGGAGCGGACGCACGGCCACGTCACCGCGCGTCAGGCCGGCGCGTCCACGGGATCCGGCCGGACACCGAGGTGCGACCGGACGCCGGGGTGCGGAGCGGCCCGGGGGGATCCGGCGGTGGCGCCCGCCCGGACGCCCCCGGTCGTCACGAACGCCCGCCGAACTGCCAGTTGTGCACCTCGATTCCGGCGTACCGGTCCGGGGTCAGGAGGGCACCTGCCGTGTCCGGGTCCGGCGCCCGGACCAGCGCCGCCGTCCCCAGCCAGACGGCGCCGTCGTCGGACAGCAGCGGCCCGTAGGCGATCAGCTCGTCACGGCCGGGCGGTACGGCGAGGTCGGCGGCCTCCCCCTCACCCAGACCGAGAACCAGGTAGCGGCTGCCCTCCTCCGGGCCGCCGGGGAAGTCCCACATGGTGCGCCCCAGCGTGTTGCGCCACCGCCGCAGCAGCACGTCCCGGTAGGCACCGGCCTGGTAGTTGGGCTCGTCGAAGGCGAACGCGCGGGCAGCGGCGGGCCCGGGCAGGTCGAGGATGTGCACACTGCCGGTGGGGGTCTCGCCGTCGTCGGCGAGGGTGGGGCCCCGGGCGATCATCTCCTTCTCGTACCCGTCCATGTACGACCAGTGCTCCTCCAGCAGCTCCTCGCGCAACAGCAGGGAGCCGGGCCGGTCTCGGTGGTAACAGAGGAATTCCATGCCCAAGGATCTCGCCGCAAAGGCGGCCGGGTCGAGCGGTTTCACCGCATCGCCTGCTCGGCGGACCGGTCGGCGGCCACCGGTACAGGCCGGTCCGGCGGCCACCGGTACGGGCCGGTCCCGCCGCCCGCGGCCGGGGGGCCGCCACCGCGGCGGTCCCCCGGCACCACCACGGCGGCGGGGTCAGCCGAACATGCCGGGCTTGTAGTCGCCCGCGGGCTGCTGGACGAGGACGTTCAGCCGGTTGTAGGTGTTGATGACGGCGATGAGGCCCACCAGGGCGACGAGCTGCTCCTCGTCGTAGTGCTCCGCGGCCTTCGCCCACACCTCGTCCGGCACCCCGCCGGCCGCGTCCGCGATCCGGGTGCCCTCCTCCGTCAGCTCCAGCGCGGCCCGCTCCGCGTCGGTGAAGACCGTCGCCTCGCGCCAGGCCGCGATCAGGTTCAGGCGCACCGAGGTCTCCCCCGCCGCCGCGGCGTCCTTGGTGTGCATGTCGGTGCAGAAGCCGCAGCCGTTGATCTGGCTGGCCCGGATCTTCACCAGTTCCTGCGTCGCGGCGGGCAGGCCCGAGCCGGAGACCGCCTTCCCCGCCATGTTGATGTGCTTCAGGAAGGCGAGGGCGGTCTTGTTGCCGAAGAGGTCGAGACGAGCGTTCATGGTCTGCTCCCAGGTCGTTGCCGATACCGCTTACACACACTCGACGGATCAACTTCGCGGGATGTGACATGGATACGCGTGACATGGATACACGTGACATGGATACGCGCGGCCCGGATCCCACCGCGTCCGCCCCGTGCGTCCGCCCCGTGCGTCCGCCCCGCGCTCCGTGCCCCGTTCGAAAACCCCGCCCCGCCCGCCGTACGCGGCTCGACCCGGTCTCAAGTCCGGGTACCTAGGATCCCCGGCATGCGGATATTTGTTACCGGTGGTGCGGGTTTCATCGGATCCCAGTACGTCAGGGCCCTGTTGTCGGGCGAGCTCCCGGGGACCCCCGCGGGTGCCGCCCGGGTGACCGTGCTCGACGTGCTCGGCCACGGCGGCGACCTGCGGAACCTCGCACCGGTGTCCGGGCATCCGGGGCTCACGTTCGTCCGCGGTGACATCCGTGACGCACAGCTGGTCGACGAGGTGGTCCGGGGGCACGACGCGATCGTCCACTTCGCCGCCGAATCGCATGTGGACCGGTCCATCGAGGACGCCCACGCGTTCGTGTCGACGAACGTGCTCGGCACACAGGTGCTGCTGGACGCGGCGCGGCGGCACGGCGTCGGACGCTTCGCGCACGTGTCGACGGACGAGGTCTACGGTTCGATCCCGGTCGGTTCGTGGACCGAGGAACAGCCGCTGGCGCCCAACTCGCCCTATGCGGCGTCCAAGGCGGGGTCCGACCTGCTGGTGCTGGCCGCGCACCGGACCCACGGCCTGGACACCGTGATCACCCGGTGCTCGAACAACTACGGGCCCCACCAGGATCCGGAGAAGGTCATCCCCCGGTTCGTGACGAACCTCCTGCGGGGCCGGCGCGTCCCGCTGTACGGGGAAGGGGCCAACGTCCGCGAATGGCTCCACGTCGCGGACCACTGCGCGGCGGTCCACCTGGCGCTGCGCAACGGCCGGTCCGGCCACGTCTACAACGTCGGCGGCGGCACGGAACTGACCAACAGGGAACTGACCGCGCTCCTGCTGGAGATCTGCGGATCGGGGTGGGACATGGTCGAGCGGGTCGCCGACCGGCTCGGCCACGACCAGCGGTACTCCCTGGACATGGCCAAGATCCGGCGGGAACTGGGCTTCACCCCCCGGCAGTCGTTCGACACGGGTCTCAAGGACACGGTCGAGTGGTACCGGGAGAACGCCTCCTGGTGGAACGGATGAGGGGACCGGCCGGGGCCCGCCCCCCGGCCGAGCGGCGCTCCGGCGCCGTGGCGGGGCCGCCGGGCCGCGCACGTCCCGACCGCATCGAAACGAATGAAGAAATGAACCGAAGGGGATTACCCATGACTGCCCAGACTCCGCCCGTGACCGGCAAGGAAGTACGGCTGGCGCGCTATGTCACGGACCAGCCGTCGAAGGACGACTTCGAGACCGTCGAGGCGGAGACCGCCGCACCCGCGGACGGCCACGTCCTGGTGCACAACCGGTACCTCCAGGTGACCGCAGTCATGCGCGACCTGATGACCGAGGACCCGGGGCTGCCCATGATGCCGGCCTACAAGGTCGGCGAGCGGCCGTGGGGCGGTGCGATCGGCGTCGTCGTGGCCTCGGCCGACCCTAGCCTCGCCGTGGGCGACACCGTCCAGCACATGGACGGCTGGACCGAGTACTCCACCGGGCCCGCCGCCCAGTACTTCAAGGTGGACCCCTCGTGGTACCCGGGGCTGGAGTACTTCCTGAACCAGGGCATCACGGCCTACCACGGCATGGCCGACGTCGCCGAGGTCGGCGAGGGTGACGTGGTCTTCGTGTCGAACGCGGCCGGCGGTGTCGGCTCGCTCGCCGGCCAGATCGCCAAGGCCCGCGGGGCCAAGCGCGTCATCGGCTCGGCCGGCAGCGCCGAGAAGGTGGCGTACCTGACCGAGAAGCTGGGATACGACGCCGCGTTCAACTACAAGGACGGCCCGGTGGTCGACCAGCTCCGGGAGCTCGCCCCCGACGGGATCGACGTGTTCTTCGACCTGGTCGGCGGGGAGCAGTTCGAGGCCGCCGTGCAGGTGGCGGCGCAGGGGGCCCGGATGGCGCTGGGCGGCACGGTCTCCGCGCAGACCGGCGACGCCCAGGGGGCGTTCCCCCGGCTGGACATCATGGCCGGGATCATCCGGCAGATCGTCATCAAGCCGTTCTCGACGTACCACACGCCGGAGCAGATCCAGGCGTGGAACCAGCACTTCTCCCAGTGGCTGCAGGAAGGAAAGATCGTCCTGCCCTACACCGTGGTGGAGGGCGGCGTGGAGGCCGCGCCCGAGGCGCTCATCGGCCTGCTCCGCGGCGCGTACAAGGGCAACGTCCTCGTCAAGATCTCCTGATGTCCGGCACGGAGCAGTCCCGCCGCCCGCCGGTACGGGGGCGGACCCACCCGAGGAGAAGGGTTCCTCTTCGATGATCGACCAGATGGCACCGGCCGTACCGGTCCGGCAGCGCCGGGCGGGACTGGTCCTCGCGGTGTGCTGCCTCGCCCAGCTGACCGTGATCCTCGACTCGTCCATCGTGAACGTCGCCATCCCGTCCATCCAGGACGCGCTGCACTTCACACCGGGCAGCCTGACCTGGGTGTACAACGGGTACCTGATCCCCTTCGCGGGCTTCCTGCTGCTGTCCGGACGGATGGTGGACCTCCTGGGCGGCCGGCGCATGCTGATGGTCGGCTTCGCCGTGTTCACCCTGTTCAGTCTCGTCGGCGGTATCGCGCCGAACGCGGCGACCCTGGTGATCGGCCGGGCGGGGCAGGGCATCGGCGGAGCTGTCATGGCGTCCGCCTCCCTGGCGGTGCTGAGCTCCACGTTCACCGAACCGGTGGAACGCGCCAAGGCGCTGGCCCTGTGGGGCGCGGCGTCCGGGAGCGGCGGGGCGGTCGGGGTGCTCAGCGGCGGCGCGATCGTCGAATGGATGTCGTGGCGCTGGGTCCTCCTCATCAACGTGCCGCTGTGCCTGGTGATCATGGCGATGGCCGCCGTGTCCGTCGCGCCGACCCCGAGCCGCGGCACGCGCAAGGGGACCAAGCTGGACCTGCTGGGCTCCCTGTCGGTCACGCTGGGGATCGCCGCGCTCGTCTACGGCCTCGCCGAGGGGCAGCGCTACGGCTGGGGGTCGGCGCGCATCGTCACGGCGCTGACGGTCGGCGTGGTGCTGCTCGTGGTGTTCGTGCTGGACCAGGCGAAGTGGGCGGCGCAGCCGCTGATGGAGCTGAGCCTGTTCCGCAACCGCTCGGTGTGGGCGGCCAACGTCACGATGCTGGCGCTGGGGGCGGCCCTGCCCACGGCGTTCTACTTCCTGACGCTGCTGTACCAGTCGGTGCTCCACTACAGCGCCATGCGCACGGGGCTGGTGTTCCTGCCGCTGACGCTCTGCGCGTTCGCCGGCGCGGCCGCGTCCTCGGTGGTGGGGCCGAAGGTCGGTCCCCGTCCGCTGATGCTGGTCGGACTCCTCCCGATGATCGCCGGGCTGCTGTGGCAGTCGGCGGCCGACGAGAACGCCGCCTACGCCGTCGATCTGCTGGGGCCGAGCCTGCTGTTCGGCCTGGGGCTCGGCATCCTGGTGACCTCGGTGGCCTCCGCGGCGACGGCGGGGGTACCGGACGACAAGCAGGGCCTGGCGTCGGGGGTGCTGAACACCTCCCAGGCGCTGGGAGGGGCGGCCGGTCTCGCGGTCATGGTCGCCCTGGCCCAGATGCGTACGTCCCAGGTCGCCGACGGCGGTCCTCCCGACGCCCACGCGTTCGCGTCCGGTTACGGGGTCGCGTTCCTCGCGACCGCGGTGCTGCTCGTGTGCGCGCTCGCGGCGGCCGCGGCCGTCCCCCGCACGCCTCCCGGCAGCGGGAAGGCGGGCTGACAGACCTTCTCCAGCCCCGCCGCACAGGCCCGTCCGGTCCCCTCCGGGCGGGCCTGTGGCCGTCCTCGTCCCGGTGCCGCGCGGCGCCGGACCGCACGGCCCGCCGGCTTTCGGCGGTGCGGCCCGGGGACCACCCGGGCTCGACAGGCCCTATAGGCGGTGTCACTAACTTCCGAGACATGCGAGGAATAATTCTGGCCGGCGGAACCGGCTCCCGCCTGTGGCCGATCACCCAAGCCATGTCGAAACAGCTCATGCCGGTGTTCGACAAACCGATGATCTACTACCCGCTGTCCACCCTGGTGCTGGCGGGCGTACGGGACATCCTCGTCATCACCACACCCTCCGACCGGGACTCCTTCGAGCGGCTGCTGGGCGACGGCTCGCACCTGGGCCTGCACCTGCGGTACGCGACCCAGCACAGCCCCGCCGGCATCGCCCAGGCGCTGGTGATCGGCGCGGACTTCATCGGGGACGAGCCGGTGGCGCTGATCCTGGGCGACAACATCTTCCACGGGGTCGGCCTCGGGGACCAGCTGAAGGCCCACACCGCTCCGGAAGGCGGCCACATCTTCGCCTACCCGGTGGCGAATCCGGGCGATTTCGGCGTCCTGGACTTCGATCTCGAAGGACGTGTCCTGTCCATCGAGGAGAAACCCTCGCACCCCAAGTCGCGCTACGTGGTCCCCGGGCTCTACTTCTACGACAACCGCGCCGTCGACATCGCCCGGTCGCTGCGGCCCAGCCCCCGGGGCGAGCTGGAGATCACCGAGGTGAACCAGACGTACCTGAGCCGGGGCGAGCTCGGCGTCACCGTGCTCGACCGGGGCACCGTGTGGCTCGACACCGGGACGTTCTCCTCGCTGGTGCAGGCCTCGGAGTTCGTCCGGGTGATCGAGGAGAGGCAGGGCCAGAAGATCGGCTGTGTCGAGGAGGTGGCCTGGCGGAGCGGGCTCATCGACAGCGACCGGCTCCGGGAACTCGCGAAGCCGCTCATGCCCAGCGGCTACGGGGAGTACCTGATGCAGCTGCCCGACGCCGCGGGCCGGGAGATCCAGCGCATGGTCCCGGTCGGCGCCGGCGCCACAGGGTGACGGGAGGAAACCGGTGATCTTCACAGAGCTCGGCCTCGAAGGCGTCCACCTCGTGGAACCGAAGGTGTTCGGTGACGCGCGCGGTGCGTTCCTGGAACTGTTCGTCGGCGGGCGGCTGACCGAGGCGACCGGCCGCACCATGGACGTGGCGCAGGTCAACTGCTCGGTCTCGCGGCGCGGCACGATCCGCGGCATCCATCTCACCGCCGCCCCTCCGGGAGAGGCGAAGTACGTGACCTGTGTGAGCGGTTCGGTCGTCGACGTCGTCGTCGACGTCCGTGTCGGCTCGCCCACGTACGGCAAGTCCGTCGCGGTCCCGCTGGACGACGAGCGGCGGCACGCCGTGTACATCCCGGCGGGGTTCGGGCACGGCTTCGCGGCCGTCAGCGAAACGGCGGTGGTCACCTACCTGTGCGACCGCGTCTACACCCCCCACCAGGCCATCTCGATCAACCCGCTGGACCCGCGGCTCGCCCTGCCGTGGCCCGCCATGGACGACATCGTCCTGTCCGACAAGGACAGGGACGCGCCGACGCTGGCGGAGACGGAGGCCCTCGGCGTGCTGCCGGACCACGCGGCCCTCCGGGCCCAGGTGCCGGCCGGGTCGCGCGGATGACGCGGCCGGCGTTCCCGAACAAGCCGACGATCCCAGGAGCTGGAGTTCCCGTGAAGAAACACATCGCCTTCCTGAACATCCCCGCGGCGGGCCACGTCACGCCGACGCTCGGCGTGGTCGAGGAGCTGGTCAGGCGCGGCCACCGGGTCAGCTACCTGGCCGCCGGCGACTTCGCCGAGCGGATCGCCTCGACGGGTGCCGAGGTCATCCCCTACACCTCCACCATCGACCCCCGGACGATCGCCCCGACCGGCGCCGAGGACTGGCTGGCCCGGGTGCTGCTGGGCGCGGTCCGCGAAGCGGCCGCCACCGCCCCGGTGCTGGAGGATCACTTCGGCGACGACCCGCCGGACTGCCTGGTCTACGACATCTCGATGCAGTTCCTCGGCCGGGTGATGGCACGGAAGCTCGGTGTACCGGGCATCCAGCTCTACCCGGTCCTCATCTCCCGCCAGTACTTCTCCGAGGCGGAGGAGGCCGCCGAGGGGATGTTCGGTGAACTGACCCGGGAACTGCGCGCGTTCGCCGACGCGCACGGGCTGGGGGAGGTCACGCTGGACGAGCTGATGGCGGACGCCGCCCACAACATCTCCTTCATGCCGCGCGCCTTCCAGACCGACGGCGACTCCTTTCCCGAGGACCGGTACACGTTCGCCGGGATCACGCTGCGGGAGAGCGACCTGCGGGGCACCTGGCGGCCGTCCGGCGACAACCCCGTCGTCCTCATCTCCCTCGGTACGACCTTCAACACCCAGCCCGAGTTCTTCGCGATGTGCGCCAAGGCGTTCGAGGGGCTGCCGTGGCACGTGGTGATCGCGGCGGGCCCCGGGGTGGACCTGGACGCGGTGGGCGAACTGCCGCCCAACGCCGAGATCCACACCTGGCTGACCCTTCAGGCGGTGCTGGAGCACGCCGGCGCGTTCGTGTGCCACGGCGGTGCCGGCAACACCATGAACGCCCTGTACGCGGGGGTGCCCCTGGTCTCCGTACCGCACAACGGCGACTCGGAGATGATCGCCGGCCGGACGGGGGAGCTGCGGCTCGGCCGGGTCCTGGACCCCGAGGAGGTCACCCCCGAGACCCTGCGGGAGGCCGTCCTGGAGGTCGCCTCCGACCCGGTCGTACGGGAGAACCTGCGCACCATGCGGGAGCACATGCACAAGGCCGGCGGCGCTCCGCGCGCGGCCGACGCGATCCTCGGCCACCTCCGCACCGCGGCGAAGTGACCACCGGCGTACCCACCGAGAAGACCTGGAGAGACCGATGAACGCGCACGACCTCAGCACCACGCTCGTCCCGAGCGACCTCTACCTGGAGATCCAGCAGTTCTACGCGCTCCAGCTCAAGATCCTCGACCGCGGTGACGGCGAGCAGTGGGCCCGCACCTTCACCGAGGACGGGGTCTTCCAGGCCGCGGACATGCCCGACCCGCTGGTCGGCCGGGAGATCCTCGTCAAGGCGATCGAGCGGCAGAGCGCCCGGCACGAGGGACTCGTCCTGCGCCACTGGTCGGGGCAGCTGACCGTGGAGCGGATCGACGACGACACGGTCCGCGCGCAGAGCTACGTCATGGTGTACGTGACCCCCGACCGCACCCTCCTGAGCGGCGAGGTGCACTTCCGCCACCACACCCTGTGCGAGGACGAACTCGTCCGCGCGAACGGCACCTGGCTGGTACGGAAGCGCTTCGTCGAGACGGACGGTGAGTACAAGTGAGCCCCCGGCGCGGCGGGGACCGCGGGCTTCCCGGGCCGCCGAGGGGGCGGGGCGCGTGATTCCCCTCTTCAAGGTGGCGATGTCCCCGAAGGCGTCGTCGCTGGTGGGCGAGGTCCTGGACAGCGGGTACATCGGGCAGGGCGCGAAGGTCGACGCCTTCGAGCGCGCCCTGGCCGAGCGGCTGGACAACCCCCGGGTGCTGACCGTGAACAGCGCCACGTCGGGGCTGCACCTGGCCCTGCACCTGGTCGCGACGGAGTCGGGGCGGGACGGTGAGGTCCTGGCGACCGCGCTGACCTGCACGGCGACCAACTGGCCGATCCTGGCGAACGGCATGCGGATCCGCTGGGTGGACACCGATCCCTCCACCCTGAACATGGACCTCGACGACCTGGCCCGGAAGATCACCCCGGAGACCCGGGCGATCGTCCTGGTGCACTGGGGCGGTTACCCCGTCGACCTGGACCGCCTGCGCGGTGTCCTGGACCGGGCGGAGCGCCTGCACGGTGTCCGTCCGCGGGTCGTCGAGGACTGCGCCGACGCGTGGGGCGCCACGTACAAGGGTGTTCCGCTCGGCGGTCACGGCTCCATCGGTGTCTACAGCTTCCAGGCGGTCAAGCACCTGACGGCCGGGGACGGCGGGCTGATCGTGCTGCCCGACGACGGCCTGATGGACCGTGCGCGGTCCCTGCGCTGGTACGGCATCGACCGTGACGGCGGAGCGGCCCGGTTCAAGAACGACATCCCGGAGTACGGCTTCAAGTTCAACATGAACGACATCAACGCGGCCATCGGGCTGGCGAACCTGGAGATCGTCGACGGCATCGTCGCCCGGCACCGGGAGAACGCGGCGTTCTACGACGCCGAACTGGCCGGCGTGGACGGCCTGGAACTGACGGAACGCGCCACGGACCGCGAGCCGTCGTTCTGGTACTACTCCGTCAAGGTGGACAGGCGCGACGCCTTCGCACAGCGTCTGCGGGAGGCGGGGATCGCCACGAGCGAGGTCCACCACCGCAACGACGCCTACACCGCCACCCGGGAGTCCCGCGCCCTCCTGCCGGGACTCGACCGTGTCGCCGAGCGCCAGATCGCCCTGCCGGTCGGCTGGTGGGTGACCGACGAGGACCGGGCCCACATCGTGAAGACCGTCAAGGCCGGGTGGTAGCCGCCGCCGGCCGCTCCGGGGGCGCGGAGAGGGAGCAGGGAACCGGACGGGGGCGGGGAAACGGGCGGGGCGCGGGCGGGGACGCGGGGCCGGGGCACCCCGGCCGCCGTGTCGTCGCCCGCCTCCGCGTGCGCCCCGGGGGCGGGCACCGGCGCGACGGCGGATCGACCGGGGGTGTAGGGGCCTTCCCTAACCTCGGCCTCACGTCACGGACCGCCGAGGAGGCATCCCCCCATGGGAGCAGAGATCACACCGTTCCAGGTGAGCCAGCCCGAAGACGCGTTGCGTGAGCTGCGCCGTCGCCTGGCCGCCACACGCTGGCCGGACGCCGAAACGGCCGACGGGTGGGAGCAGGGCCCCCCGCTGTCGTACGTGCAGGAGCTGTGCGCCGTGTGGGAACGGGACCACGACTGGCGCATCGCCGAGAAACGGCTCAACGCCGTCCCCCAGTTCCGTACCGAGATCGACGGACTGGACGTGCACTTCCTGCACGCGAGGTCCCCCCATCCCGACGCCACGCCCCTGCTGCTCACCCATGGATGGCCCAGCTCGGTCCTGGAGTTCGTGGACCTGATCCCCGAACTGACCCACCCCGCCGACCCGTCCCACGCCTTCCACGTGGTGTGCCCGTCCCTCCCGGGCCACGGTTTCAGCGGCAAGCCGGCCTCCTCGGGGTGGACCGTCGCCAGGACCGCCCGCGCGTGGGCCCGGCTGATGAGCCGCCTCGGCTACCAGCGCTACGGCGCGCACGGCGGTGACTGGGGGTCGTGGGTGAGCGCCGAGCTCGGTACCGCGGACCCGGAGCACGTCCTCGGCATCCACCTGACCATGCCGCTGGCCAAGGCGCCCGAGCAGCCGGTGGAGCTGGACGAACGCGACCAGCGGGCCATGGCCCGTATGACGAGTTTCGGCCAGAACCGTTCGGGCTACGCGGTCATCCAGTCCACGCGCCCGCAGGCACTCGGATACGGTCTCGCGGACTCACCGGCCGGTCAGCTCTCCTGGATCCTGGACCGGCTCTGGGCCTGGGTCGACCACGACGGCGACCCGAACACGGCGCTCCCCCCGAACACCCTGCTCGACACCGCCACCCTCTACTGGCTGACGGGCACCGGCACCTCCTCGGCGCGGCTGTTCTGGGAGAGCTTCGGCAAGGAGCCGATGAACCCCACGAACGTGCCCGTCGGATGCTCCGTGTTCCCCAAGGACGCCTGGCTGCCCCGCGCGTGGGCCGAACAGCGCTTCACGGACCTGCGGTACTGGAAGGATCACGACAGCGGCGGCCACTTCTCCGCCTGGGAGAGGCCGGCCGTCCTCATCGACGAACTCCGGGCGTTCTTCGCCCTTTTGAACTGAGAGGTCAGATGGCCACCACTCCGTCCCGGCCCGCCGGCGTACTCGACCGGCGGGCCCTCAACCGCGCCTTCCTCGCACGCCAGTTACTGCTGGACAGGCGGACGATGACGGCGCAGGCCGCGCTCGAACACCTGGTGGGCCTCCAGGCCCAGGCCCCTTTCCCGCCGTACTACGGCCTGTGGTGCCGGCTGGAGGGCTTCCACCCCGCGGAGCTGGCCGGTCTCCTCACCAGCCGGCAGGCCGTACGCATCGCGCTGATGCGCGGCACCGTCCACCTGGTCACCGCGGCCGACTGCCGACGGCTGCGGCCGTGGCTCCAGCCGTTCCTGGAGCGGAGCCTGTCCACCACCTTCGCCAAGGACCTGAGCGGACTGGACGTGTCCGAGGTCGCGGCGGCGGGCCGGGCGCTGCTGGCGAAGGAGCCGCACACCGTCGGTGACCTGACCGCCGCCCTGCGCGCCGCGTGGCCCGCCCACCCCGCCACCGCCCTCAGCAACGTCGTGCGCAGTCTGCTGCCGGTGGTGCAGATCCCGCCCCGCGGGGTCTGGGGGCAGAGCGGGCAGCCGACCTACGCCCTGGCGGAGGACTGGCTGGGCGCCCCGCTGGAGACGGAACCGGACGTCGACGACCTGGTCCTGCGCTATCTGGCGGCCTTCGGGCCCGCCACCGTCAAGGACATCCAGGCGTGGTCGGGGCTCACCCGGCTGCGCGCGGTGGCCGACCGGCTGCGCCCACGGCTCGTCTCCCTGCGCGACGAGGAGGGCAGGGAGCTGCTGGACCTGCCGGACGCGCCGCGACCGGGCGCCGACGTGCCCGCGCCGGTCCGCTATCTGGCGCCGTACGACAACGCGATCCTCTCCCACGCGGACCGCACCCGGATCATCAGCGACGCGTACCGCAAGGCCATCGCGACGAAGAACGCCGTGATCCCGGGGACGATCCTGGTCGACGGGTTCGTCGCCGGGGCCTGGCGGATCGAGCGGGAGCGCGCCTCGACCGTGGTGGACGTACGGCTCTTCGCCCCGGTGGACAAGCGCCGGCGCGAGGAGCTGGAGGCGGAAGGGGAACGGCTGCTGGCCTTCGCCTCGGACGAAACCGCCTCGCGCGAACTGCGCATCACCGGGCCCTGACCGGCTGCGGGACCGGCGGGAGGCCGGCACCGGGCCGGTCCGGGGCCACGGCGCGGAAACCCGGCCCGTGGGCTCCGGCCCGCCGTCCCGGCCGCGCCGTCAGACCGGGACGACGGGCAGGGGCGGCCGGGGGAACAGCCGGGAGGGGCGGCCGGGGGGAACAGCCGGGAGGAACGGCACCCCGCCCCGGGCGTCATGGCGGGGCGGAGCACCTGGCGGGGCGGGGGCCCGGCGGCCCCCGCCGGGCCCTCCGGCCGGCTGGTTCAGACGGCCGGCCCGGCGGGGACGTCCGGCCGGGGCTCACCCGGGAGGTCCACCCGCGCGGGCGGCAGTTCCCCGTCGACCAGGTACGCGTCGACCAGGGCGTCCACCTCCGGGTGGCCGCCCAGGCGGTAGATCTCGTGGGCGCCCGAGTCGGTCACCACGATCAGCGAGTGCCCCAGGCGTTCGGCCATGGCCACCGCCCCGGGGAAGTGGTCCAGGGGATCACCGTCGGCCTGCACGACGAGGCCGGGCGGGCAGTCGCCCCGGGTGATCGCGGGCCGGGGCTCGACGGGGGCGCACGTGCCGAAGGCGGCCACCCAGGGCTGGGCGCGCATCACGCCGAAGCCGTACGGGAAGCGGTCCCGGTGGACACGCATGTCGCGGTAGTAGACCTCCAGGTCGTCCGGCCACGGGGTCTCGCACGTCACGGCCTCCAGGACGGCCTCGCGCAGCCCGCCCGCCGCGGTGCCCGGACGCCACCGGGTCCGCTGTGCGAGCAGCCCGCCGATCCGCTCCTGGTCCCCGGCGTCCAGCGCGTCCCTCAGCTCCCCGATCAGCACGGCGAGTTCCTGCCACCGTCCACGAGGCGCGCTCAGTGTGCCGAGAATCCCGTCCAGCGCGGTGCGCGCCGACGTGTTCCCGTCCTGCGGGACCAGCGCCGCCGCGACCCGCTCCACCGTGTCCAGCACCCCGAGGGCGTCGCCGCCCAGGCCGAAGACCCGGTCGCGCTGCCCGGCCCACTCCGCCCACCGGTCCACGTTCTCGCGGACCGCGAGCGCCTGGGAAGCGAACTGCCGCCGCCAGTCCCAGTCGGGGTGGACCGAGGAGTCCAGGACGTTGCGGTCCAGGTGCGCGCCGAACATCGCCCCGTAGACCGCACCGAGCAGGGTTCCGTAGGCCCAGCCCACGAAACTGATCTTCTCCTCGCCGAGCAGGATCCTGATCACGTTCATGTCGCGGGCGCTGTTGGCCGTGGTGATGTGGCGGCGCAGAGTGCCCCCGGCCCGCACGCACCCCTGGTCCCTCTCCCGCATGTCCGCGGTGATGGCGGCGAACGCGGAGTCCGGGGGGCGCGAGTCGAACGGTGTGCTCGTCACGCTCGCCTCGCCCTCGATCCGGGTGGAGGCGCCGGTGCCGCGGGGGTCGAACCCGATCAGGTCGTAGACCTCGTGGGGCGGGGTGTGCGCCAGCCGTGCCGGCAGCAGCCTGCCGAGCCCGCCGTCGCCTCCCGGGCCCCCGTTCAGGGACAGCAGCACACCGCGCCGCCTGCCCTCGTCCGCCACCCGGACCCGGCTGAGCGCGAGTTCGATCCGCTCACCGTCGGGCTGGGCGTAGTCGAGCGGCACCTCGATGGAGGCGAGTTCGAGGCTGTCGTCGAACTCGCTTGTCTTCCAGATGAGTTGCTGCGTCAGGTAACGTCGCAGCCCTGCTTCGCACCATGTCATGGGGGTATGCTCCGGCCGCCTGCTAGAGGTGTCCCGGAGCCGACATGGAGCTGCGGGGCGCCGGTGGTGCCCTCCTGGATGAGTACGGCCGACTCCAGCGGCGCTAGAGGTTAACAAGCCATTCTTGCCGCTATGAGAATGACACTTCGCCTCATCGTGACAGCAGCCGTGCTGACCGTGACGTCCTCGGCCACCGCCGTGGCAGCCACCCCGTGCTCCTTCTCCCCCGTCGGGACCTGGACGGGCACGGTCACGCGCCCCGGGGCCAGCGACCAGATACAGCTCGCCTTCGGCCCGTCCGGACGCGCGTGCCTGATAACCACCATGGAGAACGAGGTCACGACCAGCTACGGCGCCTGGCAGCAGAGCGGGTTCCTCCACTTCAACTACAAGATCAAGGAGGCGCTGACCGACGGGAACGGCACCCTGCTCGGCTGGATCCACATCGACCAGGACGCCGTCCAGCAGGGATCGGCCTTCAGCAGCTCCGGCACCTCGCTGGTCTACGACCTCGCCGGCAATCCGCAGGGGTCGGTGACCTCCTACGTCACGGCGACCAAAACCTCCTCCACCCCGCTTTCGTGTGCGGCGCACTCCTGACGGCGCCCCCTCACCCGGGCCCCACCGACAGGCGCCGGACAGACGCTCCGTGAAACGACACGCCTCCTGGCGGCCGGTGCCACGGTCGGACCGCACCGTGCCGCCAGGAGCCTCCTCCCGCGAGCGGACCGCGACGCGCGGTGGAGCCCCTCCCCCGCCGCGTCCGGCGCTCCCCGCACTCCGAGGCCCGCGGTACGCCCCGCGGCGGCTTCGCCGTCCGTACGGGCGCGGACCGCACGGCCCGCTTCCCCGCCGCCCCGCCGGCGCGTACGGACCCGGCCCCGCCGGGCGCCGCCTCCCCCCGGACGGACAGCACGGCCTCCTCGCAGCCGGCCGCCGGGGCGTCGCCCACGCCGGAGGCGACGTGTCCGGCTCTCACCCCTCCAACACCGGCAGCAGCTCCGGCAGATGCCCGTCGGAGGCCGCCGCGGCCGCGATCCGCTCCTCGGGGACCTCGCCGTAGAGCGTCGTACGCGGTTTCGCCGGACGGCCGGCCAGGTCGGCGATGGCGGTCAGGTCCTGGACGGACCGGTAGGAGCCGTAACCGGAGCCCGCCATCCGGGAGATGGTCTCCTCCATCAGCGTGCCGCCCAGGTCGTTGGCGCCGGAGCGGAGCATCTCGGCCGCTCCTTCGGTGCCCAGCTTGACCCAGCTGGTCTGGATGTTGGTGATGTGCGGGTGGAGGAGCAGCCGGGCCATCGCCGTGACGGCCCGGTTGTCCCGGTCGGTGGGTCCGGGGCGGGCGATACCGGCCAGGTAGACCGGGGCGTTGGTGTGGATGAAGGGCAGCGTCACGAACTCCGTGAAGCCGCCGGTCTCCTGCTGGAGCCGGGCCAGCGTCCGCAGGTGGCCCAGCCAGTGGCGGGGCTGGTCGACATGGCCGTACATCATGGTGGAGGAGGAGCGCAGGCCCACCTCGTGCGCCGTCCGGACGACCTCCAGCCAGGTCGCCGTGGGCAGCTTTCCCTTGGTGAGGACCCAGCGGACCTCGTCGTCCAGGATCTCGGCGGCGGTGCCGGGGATCGAGTCGAGCCCGGCCTCCTTGGCGGCGGTCAGCCAGTCGCGGACGGACATGCCGGTGCGGGTCGCCCCGTTGACGACCTCCATCGGGGAGAAGGCGTGGACGTGCATGTCCGGGACGCGTGCCTTCACGGCCCGCGCGATGTCGAAGTACGCCGTCCCCGGCAGGTCCGGGTGGATGCCGCCCTGCATGCAGACCTCGACCGCGCCGACGTCCCAGGCCTGGGCGGCCCGGTCGGCGACCTGGTCCAGGGAGAGGGTGTAGGCGTCGGCGTCGGTGCGCCGCTGGGCGAAGGCGCAGAAACGGCAGCCGGTGTAGCAGACGTTGGTGAAGTTGATGTTCCTGGTGACGACGTAGGTGACGTCGTCACCGACCACGTCGCGGCGCAGGGCGTCCGCGATCCGGCACAGTTCGTCCAGCGCCGGGCCGTCGGCGTGCAGCAGGGCGAGGGCCTGGTCGTCGGTGAGCTTCGCCGGGTCGTCGGCGGCCCGGGCGAGCGCCTGGCGTACGTCGGTGTCGATACGGGACGGGACCATGCCGGGAGCGGCCGCCTCGCGCAGGGCCTCCCAGTCGCCGTACACCTCGTCGAAGTCCTCGCGGCGGTCGCCGGTGCGTCCCTCGGTGTCGATGGTGCGGTGCAGGTCGGTGCGGCCGGACGAGCCGAACTCCTCGTCGGGCTCCTGCCAGGGCAGGCCCGCCGGGATCGCGCCCTCCTTCGCGAGACCGGTCTCCGGGTCGGCGAGGGCCCGCACGTGCGGGAGGACGCGCGGGTCGATCCAGGGCTCGCCCCGCCGGATGAACTCGGGGTAGACCGTGAGGCGTTCGCGCAGCTCGAAGCCCGACTCGGCGGTGCGTGCGGCGAGCTCCTCGATGTGCGGCCAGGGGCGCTCGGGGTTGACGTGGTCCGGGGTGAGCGGGGAGACGCCGCCCCAGTCGTCGATCCCGGCGCCGATCAGCAGGGCGTACTCGGCGTCCACGAGGTTCGGCGGGGCCTGGATACGCGCCGAGGGGCCCAGGATGTGCCGGGCCACCGCGACGGCCGCCGCCAGCTCCTCCAGCTCCGCGTCCGGCATCCCGCGCATCGCCGTGTCCGGCTTGGCGCGGAAGTTCTGGACGATGACCTCCTGGATGCCGTGGTAGGCGCGGGCGGTACGGCGCAGCTCGAAGAGGGAGTCGGCGCGCTCCTCGTAGGACTCGCCGATCCCGATCAGGATGCCGGTGGTGAACGGCACGTTGGAACGCCCGGCGTCCTCCAGCACCCGCAGCCGGACGGCCGGTTCCTTGTCCGGGGAGCCGTGGTGCGGGCCGCCCTTCTCGGACCAGAGGCGGGTCGCGGTCGTCTCCAGCATCATCCCCATGGACGGGGCGACCGGCTTCAGCCGCTGGAGGTCGGTCCAGGTCAGCACCCCGGGGTTGAGGTGCGGGAGCAGTCCGGTCTCCTCCAGGACCCGGATCGCCATGGCCCGGACGTACGCCAGGGTGTCGTCGTACCCCTCCGCCTCCAGCCACTCGCGCGCCTCGGGCCAGCGGTCCTCCGGGCGGTCGCCGAGGGTGAACAGCGCTTCCTTGCAGCCCATGGCCGCGCCCTTGCGGGCGATGTCGAGGACCTCGTCCGGGGAGAGGAACATCCCGTGCCCCTCGCGCCGGAGCTTCCCCGGCACGGTGACGAAGGTGCAGTAGTGGCAGGTGTCCCGGCAGAGCCGGGTGAGCGGGATGAAGACCTTGCGGGAGTACGTGATCACCCCGGGGCGGCCGGCGGACTCCAGGCCGGCGTCGCGCACCCGGGCCGCGGACGCCGCGAGGTCCTTGAGATCCTCCCCCCGCGCCTGAAGGAGTACGGCGGCCTCGGTCACATCGAGGGCGACTCCGTCGCGGGCCCGCCGGAGGGCCCGCCGCATCGCGTTGGTCGTGGGGCGTCCGCGCTGAGGATCGGTCATGATCCGAGCATACGAGCGGTGACGGACGCCCGGACCAGTGCCTCTGTCCGGTGCGGCCTCCGCCGCGTCCCCTGGCGCCTCGCCCGTCGTGCGCCGATCGCCGCCTATGGTCGGGACGATGATGGAAACGATCGTCTTCGACATCGGCGAGACCCTGGTCCGCGACGACCGCCGCTGGGCTTCCTGGGCCGACTGGCTGGGCGTCCCGCCGCACACGGTCAGCGCGCTCGTCGGTGCCGCCGTCGCGCAAGGGCGCGCGGCCACGGACGCGTTGCTCGTCCTGCGCCCCGGCATGGACGTCGCCGAGGCGTACCGGGCCCGGGTGGCCGCCGGGCGGGGCGAACACCTGGACGAGACCGACCTCTACCCCGACGTGCGTCCGGCCCTGGCCGAACTCCGGTCACTGGGTCTGCGGGTGGTCGTCGCCGGCGACCGGACCGCGCGGGCCGGTGAGCTGCTGCGCGCCCTGGACCTTCCCGTGGACCTGGTGGCCACCTCCGGGGAGTGGGGTGTCAGCAAGCCGGAACCGGCGTTCTACGCACGTGTGCTGGAGGTCTCCGGCGCGGCAGCCGAGGACACGCTGTACGTCGGCGACCACCCGGCCGACGACCTGTTCCCGGCCAGGTCGTCCGGGCTGCGGACCGCCCACATCCGCCGTGGCGCGTACGGGCACTGGTGGGCGGACCACCCGGATGTGACGGCGGCGGCGGACTGGTGCGTGAACGCGCTGACCGACCTCCCGGCGCTGGTCGGGGCCGCCCGGTGAAGAGGACCGGGCGGCGCGGCCGGGCCCGCGTCGTGGACAGGCCATTGCCCGGCCGTGACCCCCGTGTGATCACCGCCCCGTAGCCTCCCAGCGTGCCCCGCCGAGCGGGCGGACCCGCGGGCACACCGACACGGGGGGGGCGGTTCATGACATACGGGCGCGCGGCGATACCGGCACTGGCCGGGGGCCTGCTGCTGACGGCACTGCTGTGGTGGGCGGGGGCGAGCGCGGACGCGCTGCACCTCCAGGGCACCACCGACGCGCTCGGCGGACGGATGACCGCCGATCTCCAGCAGTGGCTGACCCCCTGGTCGTACGACCCGCCGGACTCGGTCCGGTTCGGCGCCGGGGTGCTGGGTGACATCGGGGAGCCCGCGGGCGCCGAGGACGGTGCGCACTACCTGTCGCTCCACGCGACCGGTATGCAGATACGGTTCGCCGGCGTCCTCCTCCTCTTCGTCCCCGGAGCGCTGCTCCTGGCCCGCCGTCTGCCGCCGGTGAACGGCCGGATGCCCGCCCTGCTGCTCGCGGTGTGGGCCTGGGGCATGGTGGCGGGGATGCTGGCGACGGCGGTCTCCGCGCCGTGGCTGATCGCTTCGCACGGGCGCGGCAGCTACCGCTTCCTGCCGCAGCTGGCGAGCGCGGTCTCCTCCGGGCACCAGATCACGGTGCCGGCCGCACTGCTCGCGGCGGTGGTCACCGCGCTGGTGGCCCGGGTCTCCGTCGAGGACGCCGGCGAGCCGCCCCGGCGGGCCGTGCCGAAGCGTGCCGCACTCCTGGCGGCCACCGCCGGGACCGCGGTCGTCGCCCTGTCGCTGGTGGTGCTCTCGTACCAGCCGGTGGCCGCGGCCGTCCAGCGGGTGGAGGTCTTCGGCGGCCGGTTCTCGGAACCGGGTGAACTGCTGCGCACGTGGCTGCTGCTCGGCGGCTGGGACTTCCCGTCGGGCGGATCGGCGGGCCGCTGGCTGCTGTACCGGACGGCCGACGTCCTGCTGCTCACCGTGGTGTGGTGCGCGCTGCGGTGGCTGCCCGGACTGCTGACCCGGGTGACCGTCCCGGCGACGGCCGCCGCGGCGGTGTGCGCGACGGTCATCGGCCTGCTGGCGAGCCAGCTGCTGCACGTCGTGATCGTCTGCGTGGACTCGGGCACGCGCTGGGGCCTGGACCGCTTCTCGGGCCTCCTGGGCAGCGGCGTCCCGGCCGCCCTGACCTCCGGCCTGGTGGCGGGGGTGGTGGCCGCCGCGGTGCTGCGGGCGGCGGGCGGCACGGACCACCCGGAGCAGCGCGAAGTGTACACTTCTGCACATGAGTGACACGCTGCCCCTCACCGAAGCCCGCGCCCGGTTCGGATCCCTCGTCCGGAGGGCCTCGCACGCGCGGGAACGCATCACCATCACCGACCACGGTCAGCCCGCCGCCATACTCATCAATCCGCAGGAACTGGCCGAGCTCGAGGACGCGCTCGCGCTCGCCCGGTACCGGGAGCGCCAGGCGTCCGGCACGCTGACCACCGTTCCCCATGAGGAAGTACGCGCGCGACTGGGCCTGGAGCAGCGTTGACGTACCTGATCACCTGGGACGAGCATGCCATCGACCAGGCCGCGCGATTCCTCAAGGACGACCCCGACGGTCTGCGCCAGGTGATGGACGCCGTCGATCTGCTGGCCCATGCCCCTTCACCGGAGGGGTCGGCCCCGTACGGCGCCCCCACGCTGCGGCGCGTGCACGTCGGGCGCTACCGGGTGCTGTACGAGATCAAGGAGACGGAGATCACCGTCATCGTCATCCATGTGGGCCGCGTCGGCTGAGACCGCCCCCACGCGCGAGGGCGCCGGCTCAAATCCGAGCCGGCGCCCTCCTGTGTCACGGCCTACTTGCCCAGCACCGCCTGCATCACCCTCTTGGCGATCGGGCCGCCGAGCCGGCCGCCGGAGATGTCCGAGCGGGAGATGTCCATCGCGGTCGGGTCGATGAAGACCGCGACCGCGACCGCGCGGCCGTCGCTGTTCTTGCCGTACGACACGAACCAGCCGTACGGGACCTCCTTGCTCACGTCGTTGCCGCGCTGCGCCGTACCGGTCTTGCCGCCCACCGTCACACCGTCGATCAGGGCGGGCTTCGCGCTGCCCTCCCTGGCGGTGAACTCCATCATCTCCTGGACCTTCTTGGCGGTCTCCTCGGAGACCGCCTGGCTCATCTCCTGGGGCTCGAACTCCTCCAGGGTGGAGAGGTCCGGGCCCTGGAGCTTCTCCACGATGTGCGGCTGCATCAGCTTGCCGCCGTTGGCGAGCGCCGCCGTGACCATCGCCATCTGCATCGGGGTGCTGGTGAGGCTGCCCTGGCCCATACCCGTCAGGGCGGTGCCGGGCTCGTCCAGCTTCTCCGGGTAGATGCTCTTCGTGGCGAGCATGTCACCGAAGGCGTCGGAGTAGACGTCCTCGTTGAAGCCGAACTTCTCGGCCGTCTCCCGCATCTTCTCGTCGCCGACCTTGAGCGCCGCGTCCAGGAAGACGTTGTTGCAGGAGTACTGCATGGCCGTCTTCATCGACGCCTTGTCGCACACCGCGTCGCCGGCCTCGCTGCTGATCGTGGTGCTGGACATCGGCAGCTTGTACGGGGACTTCGCGTCGGTCGGCGCGTCCACGTCCGAGATGACGCCGTGCTCCAGGGCGGCGGCGGCCGTGAGGATCTTGAAGGTGGAACCGGGCGGGAAGGTCTCGCGCAGCGGGCGGTTGGCCAGCGGCTTGCTCTTGGCGTCGACGAGCGCCTGGAAGCGGTCGCCCTCCTTGAAGGAGTTGCCGGCGAAGACCGACGGGTCGTACGAGGGGGTCGAGACCAGGGCGAGCACCTTGCCGGTCGACGGCTCCAGGGCGACGACCGCGCCCCGGGCGTCCAGCTCGGAGAGCCCCTTGTAGCCGGCCTCCTGGGCCTTCGGGTCGATCGTGGTGATCACGTCGCCGCCGCGCCGGGGCTCCCCGGTGAGGATGTCCTTGGCGTGCCGGAAGGCGAAGCGCTCGTCCTCGCCGCTGAGGATGCTGTCGTAGGTCTTCTCCAGCAGCGACATGCCCTGCGCCTGCGAGGCGTAGCCGGTGACCGGGGCGTACATCTTGCCCTGCTTGAAGGTCCGCTGGTACTTGAAGTCGGTCCCCTCGACCTCCTTCGACCCGGTGATCGCCTTGCCGCCCACGATGATGTCGCCGCGCGGGGTCGCGAACTGCGTGATCTTCACCCGGCGGTTGTGCTCGTGGGTGGCGAGCTCCTCACTCTTGGCGAACTGCAGCCAGTTCGTCCGTATCAGCAGGGCCAGCATCAGCAGCCCGCAGAAGATGGCTATATGGCGCAACGGCCTGTTCATCGTGCTCCCGCTCCCGTGGCAGCCGAGCACACACACGCACGCGGGCCGCACCATCGATGTCCGGAGGTGATAGATGCGATTTTAGCCTTGCCGGTTGCACACCCGGCCGGACCGGGGGTGAGCCCCGCCACCCTCGCGCCCCGCTCAGAGGTACGCCGCGTACGCGTCCAGGGCCCGCAGCACCTCCCGTTCACCGGCGGACGGCAGCTGGAGCACGACCTCCTCGACACCGAGTCCGGCGAAGTGCGCCAGCTTCCCGGGACCGGGCACGACCCCGTAGGGGACGACCTGGAGGTGTTCCGGGTCACGGCCGGCCTCCTCCCACACCGTACGCAGCTTCGGCAGCGCCTCGGTCAGGCCGCCTCCGCCGATCGGCAGCCAGCCGTCGGCGTCCCGGGCGATCTGCGCGAAGAGCTTCGGGCCGGCCGCCCCGCCGATGAGGGTGCGCGGGCCGGACACCGGGCCGCGGGGCGCCTGGACCGGCTTGGGGTAGGCGTGGCTCGCCCGTACGGAACCGAACTCGCCGTCGTACGCGGTCGGTTCGTCCGCCCACAGGGCCCGCATCAGCGCCAGCCGGTCGCTGCCCAGGGCGCGCCGGGTCGCCCAGCGCACCCCGTGGTCGGCGGCCTCCTCCGCGTTCCACCCGAAGCCGACGCCGAGGGTGAAGCGTCCGCCCGAGAGGTGGTCGAGGGTGGCGGCCTGTTTGGCCAGATCGATGGGGTCGTGCTGGGCGATCAGCGTGATGCCGGTTCCGAGGACCAGCCGTTCGGTGACCGCCGCCGCCTGGCCCAGGGCCACGAACGGGTCGAGGGTGCGGCCGTACTCCGCCGGGAGGTCGCCGCCCCCCGGGTAGGGGCTCTCCCGGCTGACGGGGATGTGGGTGTGTTCGGGCAGGTACAGTCCGCCGAAACCCCGCTGTTCCAGCTCTCGCGCGAGCCGTACCGGTGTGATCGTCTCATCGGTGAGGAAGATCGTTGTGGCGATCCGCATACGAGGCACCTCCATGGCCGGCCGTGACGGGCCCACGCTATGCCGTACGGGCCCGTACGGGGGCCGTACCGGAGAGACCGCACCCCGCGCGCACATCCGTTTCCGGCCACCCCCCGGTCCGGCCGCCACCGCGCCGGGGGCGGCCGGACCGCGGTACGGGGCCAAAGTGCCATGGGCCCGCGTACCGCGTGGGTGCGGCGTACCGCGTGGGTGCGGGGTGCCGTGCGGGTGCGGAGTGCCGCGTGGGTGCGGAGTGCCGTGCGGGCCCCTACTTCCGGTACAGGGCCTCGATCTCCGCCGCGAAGTCCCGGGTGATCGCGTCCCGCTTCAGCTTCAGGGACGGTGTCAGGTGGCCGCTCTCCTCGGTGAAGTCACGGGTCAGCACGGTGAACTTGCGGATGGACTCGGCGCGTGAGACCAGCCGGTTGGCCTCGTCCACGGCGCGTTGCAGCGTCTCCCTCAGCTCCTCGTCCTCGGCCAGTTCCCGCAGCGGCAGGTCCTGCTTCTTCCGCATCCGGCGCCAGTGGGCGATGCCGTCCGGTTCCAGGGTGATCAGGGCGCTGACGAACGGCTTGCCGTCGCCGACGACCATGCACTGGCCGACCAGCGGGTGGGCGCGCAGCCAGTCCTCCAGCGGTGCGGGGGTGACGTTCTTGCCGCCCGAGGTGATGAGGATGTCCTTCTTGCGGCCGGTGATCGTCAGGTAGCCGTCCTCGTCCAGCGTCCCCAGGTCGCCCGTGGCGAACCAGCCGCCGTCCGGTCCGGACACCGCCTCGCCGCGCGCGGAGTCCCAGTAGCCCCGGAAGACCTGGCCGCCGCCGAGCAGTACCTCCCCGTCGTCGGCGATCCGTACGGCGGTGCCCGGCAGCGGCCAGCCCACGGTGCCGAGCCGGGGCCTGAGGGGCGGGGTGACGGTCGCGGCGGCGGTGGTCTCCGTCAGTCCGTACCCCTCGAATATCTGGATGCCGGCGCCCGCGTAGAAGGCGGCGAGCCGGTGGCCCAGCGGGGAGCCGCCGCAGATCGCGTACCGGACGTGTCCGCCCAGGGCGGCCCTGATGCGCCGGTAGACCAGCGGGTCGTACAGCGCGCGGGCGGCCCGCAGGCCGAGCCCGGGGCCGGGTCCGGTGCCGTGCTGGGCGGCCTCGACCGCCTCGCCGTAGCGCTGCGCGATGCGGGCGGCGCGGTCGAAGGACGAGGCGCGGCCCATGTTCTCGGCGGTGGCCCGGCCGGTGTTGTAGACCTTCTCCAGGACGTAGGGGATGGCCAGCAGGAAGGTCGGCTTGAAACCGGCCAGGTCCTCCAGCAGGTCCTCGGTCCTGATGGACGGCGCGTGCCCGAGCCGGACCCGGGCGCGGAGGCAGCCGATCGCGACCATCCGCCCGAAGACATGGGAGAGGGGCAGGAAGAGCAGGGTGGACGCCGGTTCCCTGGAGACGGACTTGAAGACCGGGTGGAGGAGTTCGATGGCGTTGTCGACCTCGGCGAAGAAGTTGCCGTGGGACAGGACGCACCCCTTGGGGCGGCCCGTGGTGCCCGAGGTGTAGACGAGGGTGGCGGGGCTGTCCGGTTCCAGGGTGGCGCGGCGGGCGGCGACGACCGCGTCGGGGACGTCCTCGCCGGCCGCCTTCAGCCGGCCGATGGCACCGGTGTCGAACTGCCAGAGGTGGAGCAGTCCGCTCAGCTCCCGGCGCTCCTGGCTGACCAGCCGCCCCTGCTCCTTCGTCTCCACGGCACAGGCGACGGCCCCGGAGTCCTGGAGGATCCAGCGTGTCTGGAAGGCGGAGGAGGTCGGGTAGACGGGCACGGTGACCAGGCCCGCGGCCCAGGCGGCGAAGTCGAGCAGGGTCCACTCGTAGGTCGTACGGGACATGATCGCGATCCGGTCGCCGGCCTGGAGGCCCTCGGCGATCAGGCCCTTGGCCACGGCCCGGACCTCGTCGGCGAAGGCGGCCGCGGTGACGTCCTGCCAGCCGCCGCCGGGCTGTTTGCGGCTCAGCACGGCCTCGGCGGGGGCCTCACGGGCGTTGTCGAACGGGATCTCGGCGAGCGAGCCGCGCCGTACGGCCGGTGCGAAGGGCGGGACGGACACCTCCCGAACGGTGCCGTCCGCCGCCCTGACCTTGGCCGGCTCGACCAGGACGGGAGCGGAGGGCGCGGCGGCGGGCGCGGTGGTGGAGGCGGGCATGGACACGGGCGGCTCCTCGACATGGGGTCCGGCACCGGGCCCGTCCGTGGGCCGGCGCGGGTGCGGCTGCTGGGTGCGCGGGGTCGTACGTGTGCGGCGCCGAGGACCCGCGCGGGGGCGCGGGCGTTCCCGGCGGGTGGTCAGGGGCGTTCGAGGACGGCGGTCACCCCCTGGCCGCCGGCCGCGCATATGGAGATCAGGCCGCGCCCCGGCGCGTCCCGTTCGGCCAGCAGCTTGGCCAGGGTCGCCACGATCCGGGCACCGGTCGCGGCGAACGGGTGCCCGGTGGCGAGCGAGGACCCGGCCACGTTCAGTTTCTCCCGGTCCACCGCGGCCAGGCCCTGCTTCTCCCAGGCAGCCAGGGTGGCCAGCACCTGGGAGGCGAAGGCCTCGTGGATCTCGAAGAGGTCGAAGTCCTCGATGCCCAGCCCGGCGCGTTCCAGCATCCGCGGTACGGCGTGGGCGGGCGCCATCAGCAGGCCGTCCTCACCGCCGACGTGGTCCACGGCGGCGGTCTCGTACAGCGACAGCCAGGCGAGCGGTTCCAGGCCGCGTTCCCGGGCCCATTCCTCGCTCGCCAGCAGCACGGTCGCCGCCCCGTCGGTGAGCGGGGTCGAGTTGCCCGCCGTCATGGTCGCGTCCGGGTGTCCGGTGCCGAACACCGGTTTCAGGGCGGCGAGTGCGCCGGCGGTGGAGCCGGGCCGGAGGTTCTGGTCGCGTTCCAGCCCGCGGTAGGGGACGACCAGGTCGTCCAGGAAGCCCCGCTCGTACGCGGCGGCGAGCCGCTGATGGCTGGTGGCCGCCAGCAGGTCCTGGTCCGCGCGGGTGACACCCCACTTCCGGGCGGTGACGGCCGCGTGCTCGCCCATCGAGAGCCCGGTGCGGGGTTCGGCGTTGCGCGGGATGTCGGGCACCAGATGACGGGGGCGTACGGCGGCCAGGGCCTTGATCCGGGCCGCGGCCGACGGGGCGCGGCGCGCCTCCAGCAGGATCCTGCGCAGCCGGTCGTTGACACCGAGCGGCGCGTCGCTGGCGGTGTCCGCGCCGCCCGCGACCGCGGAGTCCACCGCCCCGAGGGCGATCTTGTTCGCGGCGGCGATCACGGCCTGGAGGCCGGTGCCGCAGGCCTGCTGGATGTCGTACGCCGGGGTGCGCGGGTCGAGGACGGAGCCCAGCACCGTCTCCCGGGCGAGGTTGAAGTCCCGGCTGTGCTTCAGTACGGCGCCCGCGACGAACTCTCCGACCCGCTGCCCCCGCAGGCCGAAGCGCTCGGCCAGGCCGTCCAGCGCGGCGGTCAGCATCTGCTGGTTGGACGCCTCGGCGTACGGGCCGTCGGCACGGGCGAACGGGATGCGGCTCCCGCCGATGACGGCGACCCGGCGCGGTGCGGGAAGCGCGAGGGGAATCATCTCGACCAACTCATCTCGACCAGCTCCTGACCCTTGAGTAATATTACTCCGGAGTAAATCTACGACCGAGCAGGAGTCTGGACAATGGCCGACCGCTATCTGCACCTGACCGGCACAGCCCCTGGACGCTTCCTGACCCGCCGGCTCGGCCTGCCGCAACCGGTCGGGCTGCGCCGCTGGTCGCTGGCGACGCCCTCGCTCGACGGCCCGTTGCTGCACCTCACCGCCGGTGGGTCGCTCCTCGGGGACACCCTCGCTCCGGTGCTCGCGGCGACCGGGCTGGAGGTCGTCCGCCGGGCGGACCGCCCGGCCGGCATCGTCGTGGATGCGACGGGAATCACCACGGCCGCCGGCCTCGGCGGCCTCCACGCGGCCCTGCACCCCGTCGTACGCTCACTGGTCACCGGCGGCCGGATCGTCGTCCTCGGCACGCACCCGTCCCCGGAGGACCACCACCAGGCGGCGGCCCAGCAGGCGCTGGAGGGGTTCGTACGCTCGCTCGGCAAGGAGATCGGCCGGGGGGCCACCGCGCAGCTGGTGCGGCTCGCCCCCGGGTCCGCGGCCCCCGCCGAGTCCACCCTGCGCTTCCTGCTGTCGCCCCGCTCCGCGTATGTCAGCGGCCAGGTCGTCGAACTCACCGGCGCCGCACCCGATCCGGTCGCCGACTGGGTGGCACCGCTGACCGGGCGCACCGCGCTGGTCACCGGTGCGGCCCGGGGCATCGGCGCGGCCGTCGCCTCGGTGCTGGCCAGGGACGGCGCCCAGGTGATCTGCCTGGACGTCCCGCAGGCCGGGGAGGAACTCGGCCGCACCGCCGACCGGCTCGGTGCCACCGCGCTGCCGCTGGACATCACCGCGCCCGACGCGGCCGAGCGGATCGCGGCGGCGGTCCCGGGCGGCCTGGACGTGCTGGTCCACAACGCCGGTATCACCCGGGACCGCCGCCTCGCCAACATGCCGGCCGAGCGCTGGGCCCAGGTCATCGAGGTCAACCTGGACAGCGTGCTGCGGACGACGGACGCCCTGCTGGAGGCGGGCACGGTGAACCGCGGCGGACGGATCGTGGCCACCGCCTCCATCGCCGGTATCGCCGGCAACAACGGCCAGACCAACTACGCGGCCAGCAAGGCCGGTGTCATCGGCCTGGTCCGCTCCCTGGCACCGCGCGCCGCCGCCGGCCACGGTGTCACCGTCAACGCGGTCGCGCCCGGCTTCATCGAGACGAAGATGACGGCCGCCGTGCCGCTGCTCATCCGGGAGGCGGGGCGCCGGATGAACTCCCTTTCCCAGGGCGGCCTTCCCATCGACGTCGCGGAGACCACCGCCTGGTTCGCCCAGCCCGCGTCCACCGCCGTCAACGGCCAGGTCGTCCGGGTCTGCGGCCAGAGCCTGCTGGGGGCCTGAGCCATGAGCGGCCTGGGAACCTCGATGCTGCGCGGCGCCGTCACCTCCCCCTTCAAACGGGCGGGGCGCCCCGGTGCCACCCTGCCCGCCGGCCGGGCGGTCCTCGCTCCGGCGCCCGCGGCGCCGGGCCCGCTCAGCGCGTACCGCACCCTCTGCGGCTTCACCCGCACGGACACCCTGCCGCTCACCTACCCGCATGTGCTGGGCTTCCCGCTCGCCATGCGGCTGATGACGGCGCGGGCCTTCCCGCTGCCGGTCCTGGGGCTCGTGCACACCTGGATCGAGATCAGCCGCCACCGGCCCACCGGAGCGGCGGAACCGCTCGGACTCACCGTGTACGCGGAGCGGTTGACGCCCCACCGGCGGGGCACCGAGGTCACGGTGGTCACCGAGGCACGGCTGGCTGACGAACTGGTCTGGGAGTCGCGCAGCGGCTATCTCTCCCGTCACGCCACGGACGCCCCGCCCCCTCCCCCCGCCCCGGACGCGCCGCGGGACCTGCCCGCCGTCACCGAGTGGCGGCTGCCCGGTGACCTCGGGCGACGGTACGGCGCGGTCTCCGGCGACCGCAACCCGATCCACCTCCACCCGCTGACGGCCCGGCTGTTCGGCTTCCCCCGGCACATCGCCCACGGCATGTGGACGGTCGCCCGGTGCCTCGCGCAGGCGGAGAGCGGAACGGCGCCCGGCACGGCGGGAAGCGGGACGCCGTCCGGGGGACCGGCCCCGGTCCGGGCGGTGCGCGCGGAGTTCAGGGCCCCGGTCCTGCTGCCGGCCACGGTCGCCTACGCCGCGGACGGCCCGGACTTCCAGGTACGCGCCGGCAGCCGCGTCCACCTCACCGGCACCCTCCTCCGGGAGGGCTGACGGCGGGGGCCGGACCAGGCGGGACGGACCAGGCGGGACGGACCAGGCGGGCCCAGACCGGGCAAGACGGGCCAGGCAAGACGGACCAGGCGGGCCCGGCCCCATCGGCGCCGGCCTGCTCACCCGCCTGTACCGGCCTCCTCGCCCCGGATCCGGCGGCCCGCCCGGCCCCATCGGCCCGGCCCCGGGGCCACCGCCCTCGCCCCGTCAGTCGCCCCGGGGCTGCCAGCCACGCCCGTGCATCAGGTTCTCCAGTCCGGCCCAGGAGAAGTTCATCAGGGTGGTCGCCGCCTCCCTGGCCGAGACCCCCGGGGTGACGTTCGCCCACCCGGCGAGCGCCTCCGCGGCCCCGACGAGCGCCTGCGCGAGCCCGGCGACGTCCCGGTCGGGCAGCGCGGGATCGCTGTGCGCCTCACGCGCCGCGGCCCCGATCAGACCCGTCACGAACGCAACGATCTCCTCCCGGAGCACCGCGACCTCACCGACGAACGGCTCCCCCTGCGCGCGCGCCTGCTGGTGCAGCACCGCCCAGCCGTCCGGGTTGCGGGCGGTGTGCGTGAAGAACGCCTGGAGCCCGTCCCACAGTTGCCGGTCGGCGGGCAGCCCCGGCTCCACACCCGCCTGCACGGCCGCCATCAGGGATTCCGACTCACGGCGGATACAGGCGGTGAAGAGGTCCTCCTTGGAGTTCAGGTACAGGTAGACCAACGGCTTGGAGACCCCGGCCAGTTCCGCGATCTCGTCCATCGAGGCGGCCCGGTAGCCGCGCTGTCCGAAGGTCCGCACCGCCGCGTCCATCATCTGCTGCTCCCGCACGGCGCGTGGCATGCGTTTGCTCTTCACTGCACTCACGTCGGACTTCCTCCCGCCCCGCTGCCGTACTCCTCGGTAAGAGTACGGCGCGGAACAGGCCCCCGGCGTACACAGCGGCGTCCCGGCCGCGATGGCCGGTACCCGTCTCCCCCTGTGGTATCGAACGGTCGGACCACGGTCGTAGCCGGAGATCAACCGGCGGCACGACGTCCCCCCGGCCCTGCCCGCCTACCGTCGAAGCCATGCCGATCAGATCCCGTGGCCGCACGGCCGCCGCCCTGGCCCTCGCCGCGACCGCCCTGCTGTCCACGCTCGCGGCCGCCCCCGCCCCGGCGGCCCCCGTCCCCACGACCATGTCCGGACGCACCGCCTCGCCGTCCCTCGGACTCCCCCTCCCGGCCGGCCCCTACTCCATCGGCACCGAGGTGCTGCACCTCACCGACCACAGCCGCACCGACCCGTGGGTCCCCACGGCCGGAGCCCGCGAGCTCATGGCGTCGGTGCACTACCCGGCCCGCTCCGGCGGGGCGGGCGGCACCGCCCCGTACATGAGCACCGAGGAAGCACGGCTGATGCTGGCGCAACGCGCCCTGGACGGCGTCGTCCCCGCCACCACCGTCAGCTCCACCCGCACACACGCCCGCTCCGGCGCCCGGCCGGCCCGGGGCCGGTTCCCACTGGTGCTGCTCTCCCCCGGCTTCGGCACACCGCGCGCCACCCTGACCTCCCTCGCCGAGGACCTGGCCGGCCGCGGATACGTCGTGGTGAGCGTCGACCACGCCTACGAGTCGAGCGGCACCTCCTTCCCCGGCGGGCGGGTGCTCACCTGCTCGGCCTGCGACCGGGTCGAGGCGGCCCCCACGGAGGAGGCCGAGCGGGAGCTGCTGGGCAGCGTCTCCACCGGACGCGCGGCCGACCTCTCCTTCGTACTCGACCGGCTGACCGGCCGGCATCCCGCCTGGCGGCACGCGGGGATGATCGACACCGGCCGGATCGCCGCGGCCGGCCACTCCATCGGCGGGAACGCCGCGGTCTCCACCATGCGGGCCGACCGGCGCGTCGACGCCGGGATCGACATGGACGGCACCTTCTTCGACCCGGTCCCCGGCCGGGGCCTCGACGGCCGCCCGCTCCTGATGCTCGGTACCGAGAGCCTCCACCACCCCGGCGGGCCCGACGATTCCTGGGACACGGGCTGGTCCCGGCTGGACGGCTGGAAGCGCTGGCTGACCGTCGAGGGCTCGGGCCACTTCACCTTCACGGACCTGCCCGTCCTCGCCGGGCAGCTGGGCCTGCCGGTGGACCCCGCGGCCCCGCTCCCCGCCGCACGCTCCACCGGGATCACCCGCGGCTACGTCGCCGCCTTCCTGGACCTGCACCTGAAGGGCCGGCCGCGGCCCCTCCTCGACGGCCCCGTCCCGGACAACCCGGAGGTCGTCTTCCGGCACCACCCCTGACCCGCGCCCCGGACACACGGAAGGCGCCCCCGGACCGGTGTCCGGGGGCGCCTCGCCGACGTACCGAAGGGATCACACCGCGACGGGCACGTTCACCTTCCGCTCGGCATCCGACACGGTGACGTCGTCCACCGGGGAGGAGGACGCCGAGTTGTAGGCGTCGTGGTCGAGGATCTTCTCGCGGGCCGCGACGATCACCGGGACCAGCGCCTGGCCGGCCACGTTGGTGGCGGTGCGGATCATGTCCAGGATCGGGTCGATGGCGAGCAGCAGGCCCACGCCCTCCAGCGGCAGCCCCAGCGTCGACAGGGTCAGCGTCAGCATGACCGTGGCACCGGTCAGCCCGGCGGTCGCGGCCGAGCCGACGACCGAGACGAACGCGATCAGCAGGTAGTCACCGATGCCCAGCTGGACGTCGAAGATCTGCGCGATGAAGATCGCCGCCAGCGCCGGGTAGATCGCGGCGCAGCCGTCCATCTTGGTGGTGGCGCCGAACGGCACGGCGAAGCTGGTGTACTCCTTCGGGACACCGAGGCGCTCGGTGACCTTCTGGGTGACCGGCATGGTGCCGACCGAGGAGCGGGAGACGAACGCCAGCTGGATCGCGGGCCAGGCGCCCTTGAAGAACTGGACCGGGTTGACCTTGGCGACCGTGGCGAGGAGCAGCGGGTAGACGCCGAACAGCACCAGCGCGCAGCCGATGTAGACGTCGGCGGTGAACGTCGCGTACTTGCCGATCAGGTCCCAGCCGTAGTCGGCGATCGCGTAGCCGATGAGGCCGACGGTGCCCAGCGGCGCGAGGCGGATGACCCACCACAGGGCCTTCTGGAGGAGCTCCAGGACCGACTCGCTGAGGGCGAGGATCGGCTTGGCCTTCTCACCCAGCTGGAGCGCGGCGATACCGGCGACGGCGGCCATGAAGACGATCTGCAGGACGTTCAGCTCGGTGAACGGCGTGATCACGTCGGTGGGGATGATGCCGGTCAGGAAGTCGAGCCAGGAACCGGCGTTCTCGGGCTTGGCGCCGTCCTTGGGGGTGAGGCCCGTGCCGGAACCCGGGTTGGTCACCAGGCCGATGGCCAGACCGATGGCCACCGCGATCAGCGAAGTGATCATGAACCAGAGCAGGGTGCGGGTGGCCAGCCGGGCGGCGTTGTTGACCTTCCGCAGATTGGTGATCGAGACCAGGATCGCGAAGAAGACGAGCGGGGCGACGGCCAGCTTCAGCAGCTGGACGAAGATGTGGCCGACCTGGTCCAGCGTGGTGTACAGCCAGTCGATGTCCTGGCTGCGGGCGAGCCAGCCGAGCAGGACACCGAGGAGCAGACCGATGACGATCTGGGCCCAGAAGGGGACACCGGGTATGCGGCGGCCGGAGCCGGACGGCTCGTCGGCGTCGGTCGTGGGGGACGCGGAGTTCGCGGACACGGACACACTCCAGTTGAGACGCATCGGGACGTACGAGGACAGACGTACGGACGTGCGGTCGAGGGGGACGGGGGTGCGGCGCCCGCGCTGAAGGCGACGCCGCTGCATGATGCCGGTTCAGACGTTGCGGCAACAGACCGCGGACATACAGCGGCAGAGATCCACGTGCAGGCGCGCCACGAGCGGGACGCTCATGGCATGGCGGGGGCGCACTGCGGTGGTCATGCCGCATACGTTAACACCTGTACTTTGAGGATCTCAAAGGTCCGCTTGGGGACTACTGATCACCGAAGCGGCCGGGACCACCCCGGGAAACGCGGAACCCCGGCACCGGAGCGCACTGCTCGGGTACCGGGGCGGGCCCGTAGGGGCATGGACTGTGAGAAAGGTTACGCGGCACCGGCCCTGCCGGGCCGTGGGACCGGTGGGGCCTTACGGGGTGACGCTGTCCTCGCGGGTGCGGTTCGCGTCGAGCCTGGCCTTGGTGCGGTCGACCGTGGAGACGATCTGCTCGGACATCTCGTCACGCTGCTTGCGCAGCAGGATGTAGCTGAGCGGGGCCGAGAGCAGCAGGCCGAGGAGGATGACCCAGACGGCGTTGGAGCCGCCGACCCCGGAGGGCAGCAGTCCGAAGTGGACCGCCACGCCGGCGACGAAGAAGCACCCGACGAAGATCAGGAGGCGCAACGCGGTGTAGCGGATCGTTGCGCTCGGCTTGGCAGCGGACACGGCTGGCCTTCTCTCTCGTCCGACGTCTCTGCGGTCGTGCGGGATGGTTTTCCGCCCGACCAGTGAAGCATGCCCCGAATTCCGCCGGTCCTCCGGGCCGCCCCGAAGCCGTCGCCCGCCCCTCGGCCCGGCCCCCAAAAGGCCCTGGCACCGGACGAAAGCCCCTGCCACCGGGAGCCCCCGCCGCCGGAAAGCCCGGCCCCCGGAAGATCCGGCCCCCGGAAAGCCCTGCCCCCGGAAGCCCCGGTCACCGGAAGAGCGGCAGCCACATGATGATGTCGTCGCGGTAGTCGTCCTCGGCGACCCGGATGGCGCCCGGGACCCGGCCGACCTCCTTGTATCCGCAGGAGGCGTAGAAGCGGTCGGCGCCGGTCCCGCCCCGGCAGGTGAGCCGGACGGCGTCGATGCCCTCGACGGAGCGGGCCGCCCCGGCCACGGCGGCCATCAGCTCGCGGCCGTACCCCTTGCCCTGGTGCCGGGGGTGGACCATCACCGTGTACACCCCGATCCAGTGCCGCATCAGCCGGTGGGTGTTGCGGGTGAGGAAGGCGGTGGCGGCGACGGACCCGTCCCCGTCGCGGCCGACGACCGGCCGGGTACGCCCCTCGGCCATCGCCACGAGGTGGCCGGCCAGTTCGGGCCGGATGTCCTCCTCGGTCACCGGCGGCACGAACCCGACGGCCCCGCCCGCGTTGCTGACATCGGCCCAGAGCGCGGTGACGCCGTCCCGCAGGGCACGGTCGAACACGGGATCCACTTCAAACGTAAGAGCCATGGCCGAAGGTTAACCATTACCACAGGGAGCGACAAACGCCGTCCGGTACGTGGAAGGGTCCCGTCCGGAACGTTCCGGACGGGACCCTTCGGGCTCCAGGGGACGGCCGGGCGTCAGACCCGCATCGGCTGCGGGGACTCGCGCCGCTCCGGGTCCGGACCCGGGTACTCGCGCAGGATCTCGTACCGGGTGTTGCGCTCCACCGGGCGGAAACCGGCGTCCCGGATGAGTTCCAGCAGGTCCTCGCGGCCGAGCTTGTTCGGCGTGCCGTAGTCGTCCGCGTCATGCGTGATCTTGTACTCGACGACCGAGCCGTCCATGTCGTCGGCGCCGTGCTGGAGCGCGAGCTGCGCGGTCTGCACGCCGTGCATCACCCAGAACACCTTGACGTGCGGGACGTTGTCGAAGAGCAGCCGGGAGACCGCGAAGGTCTTCAGCGCCTCCGCGCCGGTCGCCATCGACGTGCGGGCCTGGAGGGTGTTGCGGACCTTGCCGTCCTTCATGTCCACGAAGTCGTGCTGGTAGCGGAGCGGGATGAAGACCTGGAAACCGCCGGTCTCGTCCTGCATCTCCCGCAGCCGCAGCACGTGGTCGACGCGGTGGCGGGGCTCCTCGATGTGCCCGTACAGCATCGTCGCCGGGGTCTTGAGCCCCTTCTCGTGGGCGAGGCGGTGGATGCGCGACCAGTCCTCCCAGTGGGTGTCGTGGTCGACGATGTGCTGCCGGACCTCCCAGTCGAAGATCTCCGCGCCGCCACCGGTCAGCGACTCCAGACCGGCCTCGATCAGCTCGTCGAGGATCTCCGAGGCCGACAGCCCCGAGATCGTCTCGAAGTGGTGGATCTCCGTCGCCGTGAACGCCTTGAGCGCCACGTCCGGCAGGGCTTCCTTCAGCGCGCTGAGCGAGCGCGGGTAATAACGCCACGGGAGGGTGGGGTGCAGCCCGTTGACGATGTGCAGCTCGGTGAGGTTCTCGCCCTCCATCGCCTTGGCGAGGCGGACGGCCTCCTCGATGCGCATCGTGTACGCGTCCTTCTCGCCCGGCTTGCGCTGGAACGAGCAGTAGGCGCAGGACGCGGTGCACACGTTCGTCATGTTGAGGTGGCGGTTGACGTTGAAGTGGACGACGTCGCCGTTCTTCCGCGTCCGCACCTCGTGGGCCAGTCCGCCGAGCCACGCCAGGTCGTCGGACTCGTAGAGCGCGATCCCGTCCTCGCGGGTGAGCCGCTCGCCCGCCCGGACCTTCTCCTCCAGCTCGCGCTTGAGTCCCGCGTCCACTAGGGCGCCTCCCCTATCTCCGTACGACATGTTCCGGCAGCCCACCGTACTCCCCCGCCTTCCGGACGAAAGCACCACGCCCGCCGCCCGCGGTCAGGACTCCTCGGGGAGCTCCCCGACCCTGTTCTCCCATTTGGTGGAGAGCACGACCGTCGTACGGGTCCGGGAGACCCCTCGCGTGCCGCTGAGCCTGCGGATGGTCCGCTCCAGCCCGTCCACGTCACCGACCCGGACCTTGAGCATGAAGGAGTCGTCGCCGGCGATGAACCAGCAGTCCTCGATCTCGGCGAGGTCCTTCAGCCGGTGGGCGACGTCCTCGTGGTCGGCGGCGTCGGAGAGCGAGATGCCGATGAGCGCGGTGACACCGAGGCCCAGCGAGGCCGCGTCCACGGTCGCGCGGTAGCCGGTGATGACACCGGCGGTTTCCAGCCGGTTGATGCGGTCGGTGACGCTGGGTCCGGAGAGCCCGACGAGCCGCCCCAGCTCGGCGTACGAGGCCCTGCCGTTCTCCCTGAGTGCCTGGATGAGCTGCCTGTCCACCGCGTCCATATGACTGAAACCTTCCATTACTCAGCAGTCCCGCGAGTTTACATGTAGAATCTAAGGCGTAACAGGGTTCAGACCCTGCAAATCTGCCCAGCCAGTTGAAAAACGCTTTCGAATCTTCAGGAGTGAACGACACCGTGTACACGATCGAGATGGCCTACGCCCGGATGCGGGAGCTGCAGGACCTGGCCAACCGCTCGCGTGCCCACCAGCCGGCCGCCGCCCGCCCCGCCGAGCGCGCCCGCACCTCGCGGTCCCGCGCGAAGAAGCGCTGACACCTCCTCTAGGGGGCGCCCGGGGAACTCTCCCGGGCGCCGGCCCCGAGCTCCCCCTCCCAGCGGCGGTACAGCCGGTGCGGCACATCCGCCGCGTCCAGCACCCGCCCCGCGACGAAGTCCACCAGGTCCTGGATGTGCGTCGCGCCCGCGTAGAACGCCGGTGAGGCGGGCAGCACCACCGCGCCCGCCTCGTCCAGCGCCACCATCTGCTTCAGCGTGGCCCCGCTGAGCGGTGTCTCCCGTACGGCGACCACCAGCGTCCGCCGCTCCTTGAGCGTCACACTCGCCGCCCGTTGCAGCAGGTCCTTGGAGAGCCCCAGCGCCACCCCGGCCACACAGGCCGTGGACGCCGGGACGATCAGCATCCCCTTCGCCGGGTACGACCCCGAGGACGGCCCCGCCGCCAGGTCGCCGGCCGCCCAGTGCCGCACCCGGTCCAGCTCCGCGTCCCGGACGGCGAAGGTGTCCGGCTTGCCGTCGGCGCCCCGCGCCAGCCACGCCCCCAGGTCCTCGCGCCGGTGCGCGTCCCGGAAGGCGATGCCCGTCTCGTCCAGCAGGGTCAGCCGCGAGGCCCGGCTGACGACCAGATCGACGTCCTCCCCCGCGGCCAGCAGACCGCGCAGGACGGAAGCCGCGAACGGGGTACCCGAAGCGCCCGAGACCCCGACAATCCAAGGCCTGCGCTGCTGCCGACTCACTGAAGTCCCGGATTCCACACCGCCGAGCCTATCCGGGACCGCCCCGCAGGAACCCAGCCAGGGCCCTTGTGCGTTGCAACGGACGAGGGAACCCACCTCGACAGGGGGTGATCATGACCACCGCACGCACCGGCGCCGCCGCGCGGGCCACCACGGCCGGCGCGGTGATGCTCATCTGGGTGGCCCTGCTGTGGCTGCTCGAAGCCGTCGACACCATGACCGGCCACGCCCTGGACACCCACGGCGTCTCCCCGCGCGAGCCGGCCGAACTGCTCGACGTCGTCCCTGCCGCCTTCCTGCACGCCGACTGGGAGCACGTCGCCTCCAACAGCGTCCCGCTGCTGGTCCTGGGCTTCATAGCCGCGCTCGCCTCGGTCCGCAGGTTCGCCGCCGTGGTCCTGGTGGTCATCCTGACGAGCGGACTCGGCGTGTGGCTCACCGCCCCGGACCACACCGTCACACTCGGCGCGTCCGGCGTGGTCTTCGGCCTCTTCGGCTATCTGCTGGTCCGCGGCTTCGTCGACCGCCGCCCGCTCGACGCCGTGGTGGGCCTGGTCGTCGCCGCGGTCTACGGCTCCCTGCTGTGGGGTGTACTGCCGACCGATTCCGGGATCAGCTGGCAGGGCCACCTCTTCGGCCTGCTGGGCGGGGTGCTGGCGGCGTTCGTCCTCCGCCGCCCGCCCCGCCCGCGGCCCGGCGGCCACCTCACGGTGTGAGGCCGCGCACCACCAGGTCGAGCAGCGCACAGGCGAACAGGGCGATCCCGATGAAGCCGTTCACCGAGAAGAACGCCCTGTTCAGCCGGGACAGGTCGTGCGGGCGCACCACCCGGTGCTCGTACACGAACGCCACGGCCACCACCGCCATGCCGATCCAGTAGAAGAGCTCCGCGCCCGTCGCCAGACCGAACCAGACCAGCATCCCGGTGGTCACCACGTGGCAGACCCGCGCCCCCCACAGGGCCGCCGGGATACCGAAACGCGCCGGGAAGGACTTGACCCCGTGGGCCCGGTCCGCCCGCACGTCCTGGCAGGCGAAGATCAGGTCGAAGCCGCCGATCCAGATCCCGACGGCCAGCCCCAGGATCACCGCGTCCCACGACCAGCTGCCGGTCACCGCCAGCCAGGCGCCGATCGGCCCCATGGCCTGGGCGAGGCCGAGGATCGCGTGCGGGAAGTCGGTGAACCGCTTGCCGTACGGGTAGACCACCATCGGCACCACCGCGACGGGCGCCAGCGCCAGGCAGAGCGGGTTCAGCAGGGCCGCGGCACCCAGGAAGACGACGAGCGCGACGATCGCCCCGGTCCACGCGGCCTTCACCGAGACGGCCCCGGTGACCAGCTCGCGGCCCGCGGTGCGCGGATTGCGGGCGTCGATCTCCCGGTCGATGATCCGGTTGGCGGCCATCGCGAACGTCCGCAGCCCGACCATGGCGACGGTCACCAGCAGGAGCGTGCCCCAGTGGATGTTCTCGTCCACCTGGAACATCGCCGTCAGCGCGGCGATGTAGGCGAAGGGCAGCGCGAAGACCGAGTGCTCGATCATCACCAGCCGCAGAAACGCCCGGGACCTGCTGCGCGGCCGCTGCACCGCGGCGGCCGAAGCTGAGGCGCTCACAGCCCGTACTCCTTCCAGCGGCGGTCGACCTTCGCCGCCGTCCCCGGGTCGGACTCGACCATCTCCGGCCAGCCCCCGTCCCGGGTGTACCCCTCCTCCGGCAGCTTCCGCGTCGCGTCGATCCCGGCCTTCCCGCCCCAGAACTGCTGGTAGGAGGCGTGGTCGAGGTGATCGACCGGGCCTTCGGTGAGCAGGAGGTCACGGGCGTAGTCGGTGTTGCCGAGCGCCCGCCAGGCCACCTCGTGGAGGTCGTGGACGTCGCAGTCGGCGTCCACGACGACGATCAGCTTGGTCAGCGACATCATGTGCGCCCCCCAGATGGCACTCATCACCTTCTGGGCGTGCTTGGGGTACTTCTTGTCGATCGACACGATCGCACAGTTGTGGAAGCCGCCCGCCTCCGGCAGGTGGTAGTCCACGATGTCCGGGACGATGACCTTGAGCAGGGGGAGGAAGAACCGCTCGGTGGCCCGCCCCAGCGGCCCGTCCTCGGTCGGCGGCCGGCCGACCACGATCGACTGGAGCAGGGGCCGCTTGCGCATGGTCACGCAGTCGATGGTGAGCGCGGGGAAGGGTTCCTGCGGGGTGTAGAAGCCGGTGTGGTCGCCGAACGGCCCCTCGGGCAGCATCCGCCCCGGCTCCAGCCAGCCCTCCAGGACGACCTCGGCCTGCGCCGGGACCTGGAGCGGCACGGTCTTGCAGTCGACCATCTCGATGCGCTTGCCCTGGACGAACCCGGCGAAGAGGTACTCGTCGATGTCCCCCGGCAGCGGCGCCGTGGAGGCGTACGTCACCGCGGGCGGCGCCCCGAACGCGATGGCGACCGGCAGCCGCTCCCCGCGCCTGGCGGCGACCTGGTAGTGGTTGCGGCTGTCCTTGTGGATCTGCCAGTGCATCCCGATGGTGCGCTTGTCGTGGCGCTGGAGCCGGTAGAGCCCGAGGTTGCGGATGCCGGTCTCGGGGTCCTTGGTGTGGGTGAGCCCCAGGTTGAAGAAGGAACCGCCGTCCTTAGGCCAGGTGAAGAGCGCGGGCAGCTTCTCCAGGTCCACGTCGTCGCCGGTCAGGACGGTCTCCTGGACGGGCGCGTCGTCGGACTTCACCTTCTTCGGCGGCAGGTGGCTCACCGAACCCAGCTTCCCGAACGCCTCGCGGATGCCGACGAAGCCCTGCGGCAGCTCCGGCTTGAGCAGCCCGCCGATCTTCTCGCCGATGTCCGCGTAGGACTTCAGCCCGAGCGCCTTCAGCAGCCGCCGGTCCGTCCCGAAGACGTTCATCGCCAGCGGCATGGAGGAGCCCTTGACGTTCTCGAAGAGCAGCGCGGGACCGCCCGCCTTGTTCACCCGGTCGACGATCTCACCGACTTCCAGGTGTGGATCGACCTCCGCCTTGACGCGCTTGAGGTCGCCCTCGCGTTCCAGGGCCCGGAGCAGGGATCGGAGATCGTCGTAAGCCATGCGGTCCAGTATCGGCCACCGGCTACCCTGGGCCCGTCACCGGGGGCGGGACCGTGCGCCTCCTCACCTCATCTCGGGGGATGTTTCCACGATGCTCAGGGCTTTGATCTATCTGCTGCCGCTGGCGTTGACGATCTTCGCGTTCATCGACTGCCTGAACACCCCGGAGGACGAGGCCAAGCACCTGCCGAAGATCGCCTGGGTCTTCATCATCCTGCTGTTCTGGATCGTCGGGCCGATCGTCTGGCTCGCCGCGGGCAAGGTCCGGCGTCCCCCGGCCGGGGGGCGCACGCCCTCGGAGTGGCACCGCAGCCACCGCACCACCTGGGTGGCGCCGGACGACAACCCCGACTTCCTGAAGTCCCTCAAGGACGAGAACAAGAAGGACGAGGCGCTCCTCAAGGACTGGGAGGCGGACCTGCGCCGCCGCGAGGAGGAGATCAAGCGGCGTGAGGGCGAGGCCGGCCAGGGCGGCGCGGCCGGGCCCGCCTCCTCCTGAATCCCCTCGGCACGCCTGGGTAGGCGCACGGGGTGCGTCCGCGTGGGGCCGCGGGAGGTTCGTCCGGAGTACGGACGGCGCGGGGTGCGGCCCCGGCCGCCGGGAACGGGTCAACCTGGGACCGTCGGCCGCCCGCGTTCCACCGGCCCGTCCGTCCGGACACGGCAGACGACACCGCCCACCGCAGTCCGCGTCTCGCAGGGAGCACCCCATGCCCTCCGTACTCTTCGTCCTCACCGGTGCAGATCACTGGACCCTCAACGACGGCACCTCGCACCCCACCGGCTTCTGGGCCGAGGAACTCGCCGCCCCGCACCGGATCTTCTCCCAGGCCGGTTTCGACATCACCGTGGCCACTCCCGGCGGGGTCGCCCCGACCGTGGACTCCACGAGCCTGACCGCCGAATCCAACGGCGGCCAGGAGCAGGCCGACGCCGTCGCCTCGTACCTCGCGGCGATCGACGAGACGCTCCGCATCCCCGTCCGGCTGGAGGACGTGGTCCCCACCTCCTACGACGTGGTCTTCCTCCCCGGCGGCCACGGGCCCATGGAGGACCTGGCCGTGGACGAGGCGTCCGGGGCGCTGCTCACCGCGGCGCTGGACGCCGGTACGCACGTGGGGGTGCTGTGCCACGGGCCGGCCGCCCTGCTGCCCGCCCGCCGCGCGGACGGCTCCTGGCCCTTCGCCGGTTACCGGATGACCGGCTTCAGCAACGTCGAGGAGACCCAGGCGGGGCTGGCCGGCAAGGCCCCCTGGCTGCTGGAGAACCGGCTGGTCGAGCTGGGCGCCCGGTACTCCGCGGGTGAGCCGTGGAGCGTGTACACGGTGCACGACCGCACCCTGCACACCGGCCAGAACCCCGCCTCCTCCGAGCAGCTGGCGCGCGAGATCACGGAGGCCCTGTGACCGCCGCCACCGAGTCCCCGTCCGAGGTGGTGGCCCGCCTCCGCGCCACCTTCCGCACCGGCCGCACCAGGAGCCTCGACTGGCGCACCGGACAGCTGACGCGGCTGCGCGACCTGCTCACCGAGAGCGGTGACGAGCTGGCCGACGCGCTCCACGCCGACCTGGGCAAGAGCCGCGGGGAGTCCTACCGGAGCGAGATCGACTTCACGGTCCGGGAGATCGACCACACCCTGGAGCGCCTCGCGGGGTGGCTGGAGCCCGAGCCCGCCCCCGTACCGGCCGTCCTCGCCGGGGCGAGTGCGCAGACCGTGCAGGACCCGCTCGGTGTCGTCCTCGTCATCGCGCCGTGGAACTACCCCGTGCAGTTGCTGCTGGCCCCCGTCGCCGGGGCGCTGGCCGCCGGGAACACCGTGGTCGCCAAGCCCAGCGAGCTGGCGCCCGCGACCTCCGCCGCCGTGGCCCGGCTGGTGCCGCGTTATCTGGACACGGACGCGGTCGCCGTGGTGGAGGGCGCGGTACCGGAGACCACCGCTCTGCTCGCCGAACGCTTCGACCACATCTTCTACACCGGCAACGGCACGGTCGGACGGATCGTGATGGCGGCCGCGGCGAAGCACCTGACGCCGGTGACGCTGGAGCTGGGCGGCAAGTCGCCCGCCTTCGTCGACCGCGGCACGGATCTGCGGACGGTGGCCTCCCGGCTGGTCTCCGGCAAGTTCCTGAACGCCGGGCAGACGTGCGTCGCCCCGGACTACGTCCTCACCGACCGGGAGACCGCGCCCGCCCTGACGAAGGCGCTCGCCGAGGCGGTCGAGGAGCGGTTCGGCACCGACCCCTCCACCTCCGCCGAGTACGGCCGGATCGTCAACGAGCGTCACTTCGACCGGCTGGTGCGCCTCCTGGACTCCGGCCGTACGGTGACGGGCGGCGTCCACGACCGCGGGACGAAGTACATCGCGCCGACCGTCCTGGCCGACGTGTCCCCGAACGCCCCGGTGATGGCGGAGGAGATCTTCGGCCCGGTCCTGCCGGTCCTCACCGTCGACGGCCTCGACGCGGCCATCGGCTTCATCAACGACCGCGACAAGCCGCTGGCCCTGTACGCGTTCACCACCGATCCGGAGGTACGGGAGCGCCTGCTGACGGAGACGTCGTCGGGCGGGGTGGGCATGGGGCTGCCGCTGGCCCATCTGACCGTCTCCGACCTGCCGTTCGGCGGGGTCGGCGAGAGCGGCATGGGCAACTACCACGGCCGGTACTCGCTGGAGACGTTCAGCCACCGCAAGGCGGTCCTGGACACACCGCTCGGCTGACCGCCCCGCCCGGCCCCGGGTACGGCGACGGGGGCGCGACCGCTGTTCCGCGGTCGCGCCCCCGTGGCGCGTGTGCGTACCCGTGCGGGTCAGACCCCGGCGTAGGAGTGCTTGCCGCTGACGAAGATGTTCACGCCGTAGTAGTTGAAGAGCCAGCAGCCGAAGGCGATGAGCGCCAGGTAGGCGGCCTTGCGGCCCTTCCAGCCGGCCGTCGCGCGGGCGTGCAGGTAGGCGGCGTAGGCGACCCAGGTGATGAAGGACCAGACCTCCTTGGGGTCCCAGCCCCAGTACCGGCCCCAGGCGTCACCGGCCCAGATGGCGCCCGCGATGATCGTGAACGTCCAGAGCGGGAAGACGGCCGCGTTGATGCGGTAGGCGAACGTGTCCAGCGTCTTCGCGGCGGGCAGCCGGTCCAGGACGGAGGTGGCGAACTTCCCGGGCGTACCGCCGTTCGCCAGCTTGTTCTCGTAGGAGTCGCGGAAGAGGTACAGCAGGGTGCCGACGGCTCCGAGGTAGAAGACGGCGCCGCAGAGGATGGCGGTGGAGACGTGGATCCACAGCCAGTAGGAGTGCAGAGCGGGCACCAGCTGGTCGCTGTCGGTGTAGAGCCAGGTGGTGGCGACGCCGAGGTCCAGCAGGACCGTGGTCACCAGCAGCAGGCCGATCCAGCGGACGTTCTTCTTCAGTGCCAGCAGGACGAGGTACGCGCCGACGGCCACCGTGGAGAAGGTGATCGAGAACTCGTACATGTTGCCCCAGGGGGCCCGCCGCACCGACAGGGCGCGCGCGATGACACCGCCCGCCTCGACGGCGAAGGCGAGGACGGTCAGCGAGACCGCGATGCGCCCCCACAGGTCGCCCTTGAAGGTGCCGCCCGCCGCTCCGGGGCCGTCCGGGAGGTCACGGGTGCCGGCGGCGGACCGGGTGACGACCTCGGGCCGGTCGAGGACGGCGGTCGAGCCGTTCTTCCGGGCGGCCCGCACCTTCACCGCCGCGCCGCCGGCGGTGCCCGAGCCCTCCTTCAGCGCGGCGGCCGTACGTCCGACCTTGCTGCGGCTGCCGAGCACCCACTCCGCGATGTGCGCGAAGAAGGCCAGGGTGTAGACGGCCATCGACGAATAGATCAGCGTGTTGCTGACAGTCGCCAGATTCTCGTTGGTTGCGGCGGCGAGATTCACTTCTCAGCCCCTTCGGCAGGTTCTTCTGAGGGTTGGTCGGACTCGGTCCCGGTCCCGGACTCGGGTTCCGGTGCGGTGGGCGCCTGGGTGTGGAGCTCGACCGCGAGATCGGCCAGCTCCTCGGGGAGCTTCGCGGACTCGCTGCGGCCGAGCCCGGCCATCTCCACCACGGTCACCCCGTCCGGGCCGGGCACGGCCCGGACCCACACGCGGCGGCGCTGGATGAAGAGCGATCCGGCGAGCCCGGCGATGGCGGCGACCGCACCGGTGAGGGCCCAGCCCGCGGCGGGCTGGCGGGAGATCTGGAAACTGGCCCATTCCTCGACGCCCTCGAAGGTGATCGAGCCGGCGCCGTCGGGCAGTGTCATGGTCTCGCCGGGACGCAGCCGCTGCTTGAGCTGGTTGCCGCTGCCGTCCTTGAACATCTCCATCTTGGAGGGGTCGAGCTGGTAGACGTTCTGCGGCAGCCCGGAGTCGACACCGAGGCTGCCGTGGAAGCCGTTGAGGGCGAGGACCGGGTAGTCCAGGGCGGGGAACTGCGAGAACATCGTGCCCTTGCCGTTGCCGGCGAAGGTCGGGACGAAGAAGGCCTGGAAGCCGAGCTGGGTCTTCTCGCCGTTCGCGTCCCGGTAGCCGTCCAGCACCTTGATCGCGCCGGTGGAGGTGATGTTGTCGTCCTGCGGCAGCAGCGGCACGGCGTTCCGGTAGACCTCCTTGCCCCTGCCGTCCTTGACGGAGACGACCGGCGCGTAGCCGTGGGCGTTGAGGTAGACCTTGGTGCCGTCGACGACGAGCGGCTTGTTGACCTGGACGACCTTCTTCTTCGGCTTCCCGTCGACACCCTCGGAGTAGGTGACATGGGCCTCGAAGGTGCGGGGGGTGCCGCGCTGCGGGCCGGTGCGCTCGTAGGTGCCCTCGAACGCGTCGAGGCCGAAGCTGAAGGGGACGAGGTCCTCGTCGGTGAAGAGCGTGCCGGGCCTGAAGTCGTCGTACTGCGTCCTGGTGTTGGAGAACCCGTCGCCTTCGAGGACCAGCTTGCCGCCCTCGAACTTGAAGAGCTGCCCCCAGCCGAAGGCGATGAGCATGACGATCAGCGCGATGTGGAAGAGCAGGTTGCCGGCCTCGCGGAGGTAGCCCTTCTCCGCGGCGACGGCGTCCCCGGCCGTGTGCGAGCGGAACCGCCGCTTGCGCAGGACGGCGAGGGCCGCCTCGCGGACCTGCTCGGGCTCCGCCTCGGTGCGCCAGGTGGTGTAGGCGGGCAGCCGGGTCAGCTTCTTCGGCGCGCCCGGGGGGCGGCTGCGGAGCTGTCCGACGAACTGGCCGGTGCGCGGGACGATGCAGCCGATCAGGGAGATGAACAGCAGGATGTAGATCGCCGAGAACCACACCGAGCTGTAGACGTCGAAGAACTGCAGCTTCTCGTAGAGCGGGGTGAGGGTGGTGTGGTCACCCTTGAACGCCTCCACCTTCATCTCGTCCACGCTGTTCTGCGGGATCAGCGAGCCGGGGATGGCGCCGAGCGACAGCAGGAAGAGCAGGATCAGGGCGACCCGCATCGAGGTGAGCTGCCGCCAGAACCAGCGGGCCCAGCCGATGACCCCCAGGGCGGGCACGGTGGTGGCGGACTCCTCGCGCGGGGCGGTGGAGAGCTGTTCGCCCGCGGTGCCGATCTCGCGCTCGTCCGTCGTGTTCAGGTTGCTCATGAGACTCAGATCCCCACAGTGAAGCCGTCGGACCAGACACGCATCTCCTGGATGAGCGTGTCCCAGGCGCCCGTCAGCAGGAGGATTCCGGTCACGATCATCATGCCGCCGCCGATCCGCATGACCCATGCGTAGTGGCGCTTGACCCAGCCGAACGCGCCGAGTGCCTTACGGAAGGCGACCGCGGCCAGGACGAAGGGGAGCCCCAGTCCGACGCAGTACGCCACGGACAGGACGGCACCGCGTCCCGCGGTCCCCTGCTGCATCGCGAGCGCGGTGACCGAGGAGAGGGTCGGACCCAGGCAGGGCGTCCAGCCGATCCCGAAGAGCGCGCCGAGCACGGGCGCGCCGAGCAGTCCGGTCACCGGTTTCCGGTGGATGCGGAACTCGCGCTGGGTCATCCAGGGCATCAGGCCCATGAAGAAGACCCCCATGAGGATCATCAGCACGCCCAGGACCTTGGTGAGGACGTCGCTGTGCTCCATGACGTTCTGGCCGAAGTAGCCGAACAGCGCGCCGCTGGAGACGAAGACCGCGGTGAAGCCGAGGACGAAGAGGGAGGCGCCGGCGACCATCCGTCCGCGCCGGGCGTCGGCCAGGTCGGTGCCGCTGACCCCGGTGACGTAGCTGAGGTAGCCGGGCACGAGGGGCAGGACGCACGGCGAGAAGAAGGAGACGAGCCCGGCGAGCAGGGCGATGGGCAGGGCGATCAGGAGGGCCCCGCTGAGGACGGTCTCGTTGTCCCCCGTGAGCGCGGCCAGTTCACCCCCGCGCGCGGCTAGCTGGAGCACGGGTCACTTCTCCGCGATCAGCGGGTCGATCATCTCGTGCAGCTTCTCGGCGTCGAGGCCGCCCAGCTTGCGGGCCGCGATCTTCCCGTCGCGGTCCAGGACCACGGTCGAGGGGATGGTCTGGAGGTTCAGGGTGCCCTTGGGGAAGCGGAGGATGAGCTTCCCCCTCGGGTCGTACAGGCTCGGATAGGTGACGCCGTGGTCTTCCTCGAAGCTGATCGCCAGGGACTTCTCGGGGTCCCTGGTGTTCAGGCCGATGAACTGGACGTCCTGGTCCGCGGTCTCCTTGGAGACCTTGGCGAAGTGCTGGGCCTCCGCGCGGCACGGCGCGCACCAGGAGCCCCAGACGTTCAGGACGACGACCTTGCCCTTGTAGTCGGCGACGTCCAGCGGCTTGTCGTCCAGGGTGGTGCCGACCAGCTCCGGGGCGGCGGTGCGCTCCCCCTTGGGGACGGTCGCGATGCCGCTGTTGCCGGTGACGAAGTTCGTGTCGCCGCCCCCGGTGGTGATGGTGCCGTCGTCACTGCACGCGGACAGGGTCAGGGCACCGGCCACCGCCGTGGCGGCGAGCAGGGTGGAGCGGCGTCGGGTTACGCGGCCAGAGCTCATGTGAAAAGTTTCGCATGGCAGTTCCGGAGATCTTCCGCACCCCCCTCGGTGCCCGTAAAGCCCCTTGTCAAGCCTGTTTAAAGAAAGTGTTCCAGCCACCCGCGGGGGACTCTCCGACCTCCAGGGTGCGCAGCTTGGCGAGTACCGCCGGATCCTGTACGTCGAGCCAGTCGACGAACTGGCGGAAGGAGACCAGGCGCACATCCGGCTTGCCGGCGATGCGTTTGATCACTTCTTCGACGGCGTCCATATAGATGCCGCCGTTCCACTCCTCGAAGTGGTTGCCGACGTAGAAGGGCGCGCGGTTCGTCTCGTACGCGCGGTCGAAACCGGCGAGGTACGCGCCGACGGCCTGGGTGCGCCAGCCGGGATAGCGGGCGGGCACGCCCTTGGTGGAATTCTTCGACTGGTTGGCGAGGATGTTGTAGTCCATGGAGAGGACTTCGAAACTGTGGCCGGGGAAGGGAACTCCCTGGAGGGGGAGGTCCCAGATTCCCCGGCGTTTCTCCGGCCACACCTGCCGGCCGCCGGGGGAACTCGCGTCGTACCGCCAGCCGAGCTGTTTCGCGGTGGGCAGGAGATTGTCCTGGCCCAGCAGGCAGGGCGTACGGCCGCCGATCAGTTCCTTGCGGTAGTCGAAGGGCAGCGGATCGATATCCGACCAGCCGCTGTTGGTGCGCCATTGGGTGACGAAGGAGACCGCCTGGTCGATCTCGCTCTGCCATTGCGCGGGGGTCCAGTTGGCGACGGATCCGGAACCGGCGCAGAAATGCCCGTTGAAATGGGTGCCGATCTCGTGGCCGTCGAGCCATGCCCGTCCGACGTGGGTGAGGGTCTCCTTGACGTGCCCGTCCGTCAGGTAGCCGATGTCGGAGGCGCCCCGGGGGTTGTTGGGCGGGCGGTACAGGGATTTCCTGGATTCGGGCAGGAGATAGATACCGGAGAGGAAGAAGGTCATCTTCGCGTCGTGTTCCCGGGCGATCTCCAGGAACCGGGGGAAGAGGCCGTTTCCGACCTCCCCGGCACCGTCCCAGGAGAAGATCACGAACTGGGGCGGCTTCTGCCCGGGTTCGAGCGGGACGGGGGCGGCCGGCTGATTCGGCTGTTTACCGGTGTCCGATGTGGAGCCGTCCCCGATGATCCGTACGTTCTTCTTGGGAGCCCCCTGGCCGCTCCCGTTGCCCTGGGTTCCCTTTTCCCCCTTCGGGCTCTTCTCCGGACCGGCCTCCGGACCGTCCCCGCCCGACGGTCCGAGTGAGTCGCAGCCGGCGATCGAGAGTGCGGCCGCGGCTCCGAGTCCGGCTCCGAGCAGACCCCTTCGGTTGATCTCACGCATGGCGTCCCCATCTGCGGTGGTTTTACCTCATTGCCATACAAACTGGCGATGGCTTAGATGGGGGAAGCAACACGAGGGTTCCGCCGATAATCGGAGAAAATAACTACGTGACCGGACCCTTACAGGAGCTCCACATCACGGGAACGGCCCAGGCAGAGGCCGGAGCGGGGTGCGCGGGGCAGGCGGGCCGGGCAGGGTGCGCGGACCGGACAGGGTGCGCGGGGCAGGCGGGCCGGGCAGGGTGCGCGGGCCAGGCAGGGTGTGCGGGCCGGACAGCCGCCGCGCGGCTCGGCGGGAGCCCCGGGCCGGTGGGAAACCCGGCCGGGCCCGTCCGTGCGGACGGGCCCGGTCCTCCGTGTCCGTGTGGACGCCGGTTCAGGCTCCGAACGCCTTGGACTTCCCCTTGACCGGCTTGGCGCCCGCCCGCAGGTGCGGCGGCACCAGGTCCCTGGCCGGCTCGGTGTAGCCGACGGAGACGATCTTGTCGCCCCGGTAGGTGAAGCTGGTCAGCGAAGCCAGCGTGCACTGCCGCTTGCGCGGGTCGTGCCACAGCCGGCGCCGCTCCACGAAGCTGCGCACGATCCAGATCGGCAGCTGGTGGCTGACGCAGACCGCCTCGTGTCCGCGCGCGGCGTCGCGTGCCGCGTCCAGCGCGCCCATCATGCGTACGACCTGCTCGATGTACGGCTCGCCCCAGGAGGGCTTGAAGGGGTTGGTCAGGTGCTTCCAGTTGTCCGGCTTGCGCAGGGCGCCGTCGCCGACGCCGAAGGTCTTGCCCTCGAAGACGTTGGCCGCCTCGATGAGGCGCTCGTCCACGGCCACCTCCAGACCGTGCGAGGCGGCCACGGGGGCGGCGGTCTCCTGGGCCCGCTCCAGCGGGGAGGCCACGACATGGGTGATGTCGCGCTTCTCCAGGTGCCCGGCGACCCGGTCGGCCATCTTCCGGCCGAGCTCGGAGAGGTGGTAACCGGAGCGACGGCCGTAGAGCACGCCCTCCGGGTTGTGCACCTCGCCGTGCCGCATCAGGTGGACGACGGTGATGTCCTGTCCCCTGTCCTCGCTCACGCTCTCCCCGCTCATGCCGTGGCCTCCGCCGCCGCCCGCGCGGCGGCCGGCAGCGCGGCGGCGACACGCTCGACGGCCCGGGCGTCGTGGGCCGTGGAGACGAACCAGGACTCGAAGGCGGACGGGGGCAGGTAGACGCCCTGCGCCAGCATCGAGTGGAAGAAGGCGGTGAAGCGGAAGGCTTCCTGCTTCTTCGCGTCCTCGTAGTCGCGGACCGGCCCGTCGGTGAAGAAGACGGAGAACATGTTGCTCGCCGCCGAGACGGTGTGCGCGACGCCCTCCTTGGTGAACGCCTCGCTCACCAGGGACCGGATCTCGGCGGAGACCGCGTCGACCTTGGCGTACGCCGCGTCGTCGAGCAGCCGCAGCTGGGCCAGGCCGGCGGCGGTGGCAACCGGGTTGCCGGAGAGGGTGCCCGCCTGGTAGACGGGGCCGGCGGGGGCCAGGTGCGCCATGACGTCGGCGCGCCCGCCGAACGCCGCGGCCGGGAAGCCGCCGCCCATGACCTTGCCGAAGGTCATCAGGTCGGGCCGGACCCCGTCGACGCCGTACCAGCCGGCCTTGGAGGTACGGAAACCCGTCATCACCTCGTCGGAGATGTACAGGGCGCCGTGCTGCGCGCAGATCTCCTTCAGCCCGGCGTTGAAGCCCTCGCCGGGCGGTACGACGCCCATGTTGCCCGGGGACGCCTCGGTGATCACACACGCGATCTCGCCGGGCTGCGCGGCGAACGCGGCCCGTACGGCGTCCAGGTCGTTGTACGGCAGCACGATCGTGTCACCGGCCTGGGCGCCGGTGACCCCGGGCGTGTCCGGCAGGCCGAAGGTGGCCACGCCGGAGCCGGCGGCGGCCAGCAGCGCGTCGACGTGTCCGTGGTAGCAGCCGGCGAACTTCACGACCTTCGCCCGTCCGGTGAACCCGCGGGCGAGCCGGATCGCGGACATGGTCGCCTCGGTGCCGGACGACACGAGCCGCACCTGCTCGACGGGCTCCACCCGGGCCACGATCTCCTCGGCGAGCGCGACCTCTCCCTCACCGGGCGTACCGAAGGAGGTACCGCGGGCGACCGCCTCCTGGACGGCGGCGAGGACCTCCGGGTGCGAGTGGCCGAGGATCATCGGCCCCCATGAGCACACGAGGTCGACGTACTCGCGGCCGTCGGCGTCGGTGAGGTACGGACCCGTACCGGACACCATGAACCGGGGCGTACCGCCCACGGCCCGGAAGGCACGCACGGGTGAGTTCACGCCACCGGGTGTCACGCGGGACGCGCGGTCGAACAGCGACTGTGAAACTGGGGCTTCGTATGAATACGCCACTTTGGTCCTGATCTGCGATTCGGGGGTTCGGGGGTCTGGCCGGTCCTTCCGGCCGCCGGTGAGCAGGGAGCGCACTCTCCCCGTATGAGGCTCGTACAACGAAAAGGCGTCAGTCTCCTCGCGTCTGCAAAACTGGGGCGTCATAGGGAAAGCTCACAGATGCCATGTTGTCAGAGGCGCGCACGGTCTTGCGGACAGGTGTTTCACCGCACGCACGTGGGGGAGGTCACTGACACGATGATCGGGTTGCGCGGCGGGGCTGTGTCTCCTAAGAAGTAGTCGGGTGGAAGAGATATGCATCGCGGTGGCGGAGTGGGCGAAGGGACCGACGACCTGGGTCCCGAGCCGGCCCGGCGGGGACGGCACCGGCGCGGGGCGGGACGCGGGCGGGACGCCCGGCCGGCCGATGCCCGCGCTCCGGAGATCAGGAGCGGTGGACGGGTGGGGGTGACCTACAGGTACTTCGGTGCCCCCGACGGCGCCACCGCCGCACGCGTGCCCATCTCCATGCGCCCGGAGGAGCTGGGCGGTGACGAGCTCGGCATGGGCGGCATGTTCAGCAAGATCAAGCCGGAGACGGTGGCGGCCATGGTCCTCACCGGGATACAGGGCATACCCCTGCACAGGGTCCCGCCCCTGGAGCTGGTGGTGCTCCACCCCGACTACGCGGTGGTCAAGCTGCCGATGACGGTGGTCGACCCGCTGCGGGACGTCGGCGAGGAGTCGGTCGGCGCGGCGGCCTTCATCTGGTCCACGGTCCCCGACCGCGGCGGCCCGCGTGACGCGTTCAACGTCTACCAACTGCTGCACGAGTGGCAGGACTTCTCCCACCGGCTGCACGACGCGGGGCATCAGGCGTACTGCCTGGTCTGGCCCTGAGCCCGGGGTTCCGGTGGGTTCGGGCGGGGCTTCCGGGTCCCGCTCTCGTTAGCGCCTGAGAGGGGCCGTCAGGCAGCCAGGGCACATTGGTTTCGCTTGGGGCACTGATGCGGCCTTCGGCAGCAGGTGGGTGTACGTCCGCAGCGTGAAGCCCGGGTCCGAGTGGCCGAGGTACTCGGATAGGGTTTTGATGCTCTCGCCCGCGTCCAGTAGCACGGAGGCGTAGGCGTGCCAGAGGGCGTGCATGCCGTCTTCCCGCGCCGCCTGCAGGTAGCGCGGGCCGCGCTGGCGGGGGAGGAACGGCTTGTCGGGCTCTGTGTGTCCATCAGGCTCACTTCACAGAGGCAGTGCGTTCGGGTCGGAGAGGCGTGCAAGGCTTTCCCGGATCACGCTGTCGCTGGCGCTCAATGCCGCTCTCAGTTCTGCTTGCAGCTGGTCCGGCATAGTCCCTGCCCCGATGGCGCAGGCACGTACCAGGGCGCGGCAATCCTGTTCTTGCCGATCGGTGGCGATCGCGACGAACAGAGGATGCGCCAGGTTCTCGCGGGCCGCGTAGCCGTCTTCGGCGTCCGTTGTCCTCCGGTGGAGATCCTCGACGATGCGGTGTGCAGCGGGCGCCTCGGCGGAGCCGATCGCGTCGAGGACGGTAAGGCCAAGCCGGATGTCGAAGACGGTTATCCCAGGTTCGGCCTGCCGCTCAAGACAGATGGCTGCCAGATCCCTCAGGTGGCTGTCGACGGGCTGCCTGGCGTCCCGCCGGGACAGGGCGGTCAGACAGGCCGTGACGGCTTGCTCCCACGGATCGCCGGGCATCGTCTCAGTGAGCAGAGCAGCGGCCCCTGCTGTGTCACTCACAACGAGGGCGGCAAGTACAGCGACCTGACGCCCGTCGAGCATCCGTTTCCCGACGCCATGGTGAGCTTCGATGTGTGCCAGGGCCTCGGCCCAACGTCCCTCGGTGGTGAGAGTGCGCGTGCCGTCGGCGAGGAGCACGCGCCACAGCCACGCGCGAACCTCGTGGCGGTCTTCGTCCGTCGCAGTGAGGTCCGCGGGCACGGTGACGCCCTCGAACCGAACAGACGTGCCTGCCTCGACGGCCCCATAGAGGTCGAGCAGTCGCCGACGGCCCTCATCTGCGCGGCCGGCGCGGATCTGGAGGCGGGCGAGGTTGACGACGGGCTCCAGCCCCCGGATCGCGGTCATGCCGGGTAGGGGGCAGGCGTGGAGGTAGGCGGCGGCATGCTGGTGACACATCTCGCGTGCGAGGTCGGGAAGGTCGAGATCGGAGGCGATGAGCGCAGCCTGGTTGTAGACGGAGGACGCCACCCCCTGATCGGTCTCCGCCATCGCGGTGTCGGCCAGGTCGACGAGCGCGCGCACGCGCTTCGGCAGGGGAAGGCAGGCGGGCCGGAATCGGGCGACGAGCGGAAAGTGCTGAGCTGTGGATCCGTGCGGGTCCATGGACTCCCCCAGGTGTGTGAAGACGGGTAAGCCACGGTGGCCGCCGGTTGCGCGCCGGCGGCCACCGCCCACTACGCGTGAAGTGTCAACTCCATTCGACGACGATGCGGTTCAGCGGGGTGTCGAGCGCGAAGAGGCCGGCTCGCTGCTCGATCGCGGGGGCATCGAGAGGCTGGATCTCGAACGTGGCTCCACGGCCCCGGTACCCCAGATCCCACGCGCGGATGGCCGCAGCGACCCTTGCGGCCAGTTCATCGCTGCCGGGACCGTGGCCGATGACCCCGAACTCCCACAGCTTGCCGCCCTCGGAGGTCTTCTTCTCCGACAGGCGCCGTGCGAGGTAGGTGACGGCGCCTTTGTCGACGGCTGCGGTCGAGGAGGGGTAGGGGTCCTCGGTGAGCAAAGTGCCCTTGGCGTCTTGCGGGAAGAGCATCCGGATCAGGCCGGAGGGAAGGGAACAGGTGAGGAACAGTTCCATCCACTCCGGCGACTCCATGGCGCGGACCGTCATGCCCGTCCACTCCTCGGTGCGCGGCTCGTGCAGGACGCCGTCGAGGGCCTCGGCGTCGATGGTCTGCCCGGCGGGGGCCTGGAGCCGTACGGTTCCGTCCGTGCTGAGCGGGATCACCCGGCGGTCGTCGTCGGCGATGCCCCGCCTGAGCGGCATGAAGGTGTTCATCTCGCTACCGAGGGACATCCACCGGCCATCGCGCTTCTCATAGGCGATGGACCGGGACACCGTGCCCTTGAGGCGCTGCGGGACGAGAAGCCGGCCCCCGGGAGCAAGCTGCTGCAACCAGGCGTGCGGCACGCCGTGCACGCCTACGGTGGCGATGATTCGGTCGTACGGCGCACCTTCCGCGTAGCCGAGGGCCCCGTCTCGGGTGACCGCCTCAACGTTGGTGGTTCCGGCGGCGGAGAGATGCGCGCGGGCGCCCTCTACGAGGTCGTCGTCGACATCGAGCGTGGTGACGTGCCCGCTCTCACCGACCAGATGGGCGAGCAGGCCGGCGTTGTAACCGGTGCCTGCGCCAAGTTCGAGGATGCGCTCGCCTTGCTGGGCGTCGAGCTGGTCCAGCATGAGGGCGACCACGCCCGGCTGGGAGGCGCAGGAGATCGAGCTGCCGTCGGTGTCGTACTTGATGTGCACCGGCGCGTTGGCGTATGCGTCTTCGAGCGGCACATCGGGCACGAACACGTGACGGGGCACGGTCCGCAACGCGGTCTCCACGCCGGGAGTGCGGGCGCTTCCGTCAGCCCGGAGCTGGTCCACCAGGGCGTTACGGAGGCGCGCGGCATCGGATGTCGGAGTGGCGATCGTGTCGGTGTTCACCCCTTTCACGCTATCGGCGTCGGTCGTCGACTCGGTCGGCGACGCGGTGTGGTCACTCGTTCCCATGACTGCCTCTCGTGCAATGTCGGACAGAGCGCTCTGGTCGTCCCTGACGAGACCGGCGCGGTTGGCGTGGAAGATGATGTGGTGGGCTATGACGGCTCGCAGGCCGCGTGTGAGGACGCCGCGGCAGGCGAGCGCGGCGAGCGCGGCACCGGCCCGTTCGAAGGCGGTCACCCACTCCTCGTGTGCGTGGAGTGGACCACCCTGGTTACAGAGGCTGTAGGCGTCAGCGGTCATGAGCTTCCGCATCGCCGGAACCAATTCAGCGGCTCTCTCGGAGCGCGCTGGGTCGGTGGGCGGCCGAAGAGCCGAGACCTTCGCCCATACGTCGCCCTGCTCGAACCAGTCGAGTCCGGCGCCGCGCATCATGGCGCTCGCCAGCAGGACCGCAGTCTCCTTGCGCCCCAAGTGGTCCGGGCTCGGCTGGTAGGTGAGCAGGTGGCGGGAGTCGCTGTGGAACAGTCCGTGGGCCGTGTCCATAGCGTCCGGACCGCCAAATGCCCCGGACTCGGGCTCGTAGACAGAGGGCAGCCATGACACGACCGCCCCGTCACCCACGAGATCGCTCAGCAGCGACTCAATGATCGGGGAGGGCTCGTCGGCGAGGTACCGCAGCGGCCAGGGCTGCTTGTTCATGAACCACCAGCCGGTGAGCTGCCCCTCGGTCTCGGCTGTGATCAGGGCGGGCCCGAGGCGTTCGTCGATGGCGTGCCGGGCGCTCTCGCGATCGATGAAGGTGATGTTGTGCTGCTGCCAGTCAGGGGGCATCGAAGTCCTTCGGTCGGTGAATCAGGCAATGAGCAGGCAGGAATCCCAGGCGGACTGGGGCGGTGCGGCGGTATCGGCAGCGAGAAGAGCCAGGGCTGTTCCGGCGGCTCCATCGAGCAGGCCGGGCCCCGCTCCGGTGCCACTGACAAGTGCCGTGGCCGCGCGTTCGAGGTCGTTGTCCACCGGGCAGATCGCGGCCAGAAGACCCGGGATCGCGGCTCGGAGTCGGCCGACGGTTGAGGGATGGGCGTCTGCGGCCGTGCGGACGGCGATGTGGGTGAGGCCGGCGAAGCCGTGGCACAGGCCGTGGTCCGTCATGGCTCCGAGCTGGTCCGGGTCGAAGAGGGCGGCGGCGAGCGCATTCTCCGCCGTGATCTGGCGTTCGGTGTCACCGGTAGCGAGCGCGGCGAGTTGCTGAGCGCGGGCGAGGCCGGCGGTTCCGTAACACCATGACGAACGCCGGAGTTCGGACGCGGCGCAGCGACCGGTACGTAGCTCGCTCCGGGTGATCCAGTACGGCCAGGTTGCTCCTCGGCCTGTCTCCTCCTGCCAGCGGTCGAGCCAGGCCAGGATGGTGTGCAGCGCTCTGAGGTGCCCGTTCGTAATGGTGCTCTTCCGGGCGGCGAGGGCCAGAAGCACGAGCACTCCGGCGATGCCGTGGGCCATGCCGGTGTTGGCATGTCCACCGGGGAATTGTTCGTCCGGTCTGCCCGAGGGCCCCATCGCAGTCCACCAACCCGGAAGGTCCTCGCCAGATTCCCAGATCGGTTCGATAAGGCGCACGCAGTAGTCGAGGACAGCGCGCACCATAGGACTGTCTGGGTTCCGGCGTAGAAGGTAAGCCCCGTATCCGGTCAGGCCCCGGATGGCGTCGAACTCGGCCAGTTGCGGAAGGCATCCGGCATCGATGCGGCGATGCGCTACGTCGAGACGGCGTCTGACGTCGAGCCCGATCTGCCGGTCCATCGAGTCCAAGGCGTGCTGGTAGGAGCCAGGAAGATGGTCGGCGGCGCAGGCAAGGGCGTGGGCGAAGGCGGGCACGCCGTAGAAGGGGTGGCTGTCGGGTCCACTCGTGAGGGATCCGTGGGACGCAGCAGCGAGCCAGCCGTGCGCATGCTGCCACGGTCCGAGGCCGTTCGCGGCCCGCTCGATGTGGAGAAGCGCGATCCCGGGCGGGCCGTAGGCGAGATGTTGCCGATGTGTCTGGAGAACGGAAGGCACCGTGCCGGGGTCGGCGAGCCTCACAGCAACGGCATCGACCAGGCCGAGCGTCGGGAGCCCGGTCACGCCGGCCTCTTGGCGGTGCGGGCAGTCCACGCCAGAGCAGCAGCGCGAGCCAGGTAGAGGCACACCTCTTCCTCGGGGAAGTTCACCGCGACGTGCCGCACGAAGTGGACGTGCAGAAGAGAGGTCAGGACGTCATCGACGGCGATGCCCTGGGTGTCCGGGCCGGGAAGGTGCAACCGGTACGCGGCGAGTGCCGCATCGCGCTCTGCCCAACCCGACACGATGGCGTCTCCGCCCTGGACCTCACGCAGGGCGGCCCAGTCGTCGGCTGGGTTCGCGAGCCGTACGGCCTCGCTGAACTGCGGGCGGGGAACGGACGCAGGCGCCGTCGGCGGGACGTGGTCGGTCAGCCAGCGCATCGCGGCCTCGGCACTGCCGAGGAACGCGGAGACGATGGCGACGGTGTGGGCCGCCACCAGCGTGCGTTGCGTCGGCCTCTGCGGCTCTGTGAGCTGGGCCAGAACGGCGCGCGAGTCTGCCCGAAACACATCCTCGGCCGCCTCCCAGGCAGCGCCGGAGCCCCAACGGCCCATTTCTCGATAAGAGGTGGCATAGCGCAGGTCTGCCAGCAGGCCGGCGTTGCGCAGGTCGTCGGCCCACGCGCTCACGGTGCGCGCCGTCTGAGCGAAAGTTCTACGGTCAGGGAGAGCGATGCGGACGCGGAGGTGCTGGTCCGGGTCACGGAAGCGGATGAACCACCACCGCGGGTTGCCCAGCCGTTCGATGAGTCCGGGGAGGTGTTGGGAAAGCAGGAGGTCCTGGCGGCGTGGATCTCCGTACAAGGCGGCGAGCAACACCGATGAAGCAGCGGGAGTCTGCCGTTGGGCCGACGAGAGGGCGCGAGCCGCAGTGGGAACAGGCAGGGGCGGCCAGGACGGCGGCCGGGTCGCTTTGAGCGGCACCACGATCTCGTGGGCTCGCCCGCCGCACCAGCCGTTCGCTTCTGGTTCCGGGGCCTCAGTGAGCACGGCCTGGTGAGCGCGGTCGAGGTGTCGGAGCAGGAGCGTCCGGTGGCCGCCTTCGTCGAGGTCGAGGAAGAGACGCCGGTCGTTTTCCACAAGAAGCACGCGGCGAGGCAATCCCCGCTGTGCCCGCCATTCGGAGAGCGCGGTGTCCCACTCAGCACGAGGACGAGCACGGCCGGGTAATTCGGACGCCTCCAGACGCCAGCGCGCCGGGGTCAGCACCGTACGCCCGTACCGCAGGCGCGGCAGGAACGGCATCGCTGCTGCGACGCCCCAGTCAAAGGCGGTGACCTGCGCGCACTGGGCACGGGACAGTTCAGTGAGGAAGCGTGCCAACGGCGGAGTGTGCGTGTGCAGGTTCAGCGCGTTCATGCCGACGGCCTCGACGCGGTGCCCCCGTTCCGGAGCGGCCAGGTACATGCGGCGGCCATCGCACCCCACGGCCAGGTCCTTCGGGGTGAGAACGGTGTCTTTCGGTGCGCAGTGCTCTTGGAGGCTGATCAAGGTAGGCAGGACCTGCGGGGCGCGGGTGACATGAGCGCTCTCCGGGAGCAGCGGCGGGAAGGAGAGCTGGGCGGGCACGGTGTCGCTGTCCGCAGCCGGAAGACCGGCCAGCTCCGTGGCCAGGGCCTGACGCTCGGAGGGCGCCAATACGTCGAGGAACCGGCCTGTCGAGACGCCGGCCCCGCGCGACACGCTCACGACCTCCAGCTGGAATCGTCCGCGCTGCAAGTCCTCCAGACTGGCGGCGTGCACTCGCACCCCTACCTCCAGGTGCGGCGGCAGTCGTGGCTCGTCGGGCCCCACGTCCAGGACGTCGATCTGTCCGTCAGTGAGTACGACCTCGTCGCGGCGGTCGAGCGCAGCACCCTGCGCCAGGCGTACGAGGGCGTCATCCCGAGCGGAGACGCGGGGCCGACGCGAACCGTCAGGACTGCCCGGGTAGCCGTCGGGGTAGCCAGTCCCGCTGTCCGCGACGACCTCCGCGAGCGGGACCATCGTGCCGATGCCGTACCGCTCGTAGAAGCGCTGGTGGTAGGCGTTCCACGCGGCTGTCCCGTACGGGCGGGTGCTCACCCGGGTCAGGGTGAAGGCGGCGTGCTCGATCTCCCGAGCCACTTCCTCCGGTAGGACGAGCCGCGCATCCAACCGCAGGTCAAGCGCAACAGGGTGTCGCCGCAGGCCGGGCACGAGGGCCCGCATCCGCGCTGCGGTGCTGTCCCGGCCGCCGCGCGTGGCGCACTCCTTCAAGCCCATTCGGACCGCGTGCAGCTCGCGTGCCGTCTCCGCTACCGACGCAAGGTTGTCGACGTCGATCGTGTCGAGTTGGTCGAGCAGATACCCGAGGGCGTCGGTCTCGGTACTTGGAGCGTGCAGGCTCGTGATGAGCACTCGCCTCCGGACCAGCTCCGCAAGCAGACGGTGCACCTTCTCCGTATCGGCCTCGGGGAACTCCGCCCGGAGCCTCTCCGTGAGAGCTCCGCAGCGAATCGGCGTCCGGGCCTCGGCGAGGACCGCACGCACCGGCTCTGTCAGAGCCAGGGATGCCTCGACCGCGCGCATCCGGTCGTCATTCGGATCGGGTTGGAACGGCACGATGAGCCGGTCCCCCCGGCTCATCACCGTGTTGTTGACGACGACGGGCAGCTGGTCGAGGAGTTCCGGGCAGGACTCGAGCCGTTCGACCACAGCGGTGAGCCACTCCGCACCCGCGCGGCCCACAGCCACGTGAGCCTTGCCCCACTCCGCACGTGCCCGCGAGCCGAAAGCCACAGTAGCCACTCCGGCGAACAGGCCGAAGGGCGTGGCCCGGTGCTGGGCCCGCAGAAGGTAACGGGACACCGACAGCGCCGCGCGCCGTATGTCTCGAAGGGGAGGATTCTCGGTCGTACACACGACCCGCACCTGCATGGCCAAGGCTGGGCTGGAGTGCTCCACGGCGCCGGCGATGTGCTGGTCCGCCCAGACCGCGCGAAGCCACGTCACGCAGGCAGAGGAGCCGTCGGAAGAGTGGTCATCCGGGTCAGGGCACGGAGGAACCGGCAGAAACAGTCGGGCCACGGCGCGCACGAGAGCGGTGGAACCGGCCCGGAACACTGTGGGTTGAGCAACCATCGATGACCTCCATGGGCGAAGGTATGGGCGGCTGGTGCCGCCGCGCGGGAGCGCGACGGCACCAGACCGAAGGTGACCTGGGGCTTCAATTCAGGCGTCAGGCGACGTTGGTGGTGCAGGCGCCGCAGGTGGAACCGCAGTTGTCGTCGGTCAGGTTGACCAGACCTGCCGGGTCGGCGATCTCCACGAGCGAGACATCCAGGTCGAAGCCGTCTGATGCACCCGGAATCTGCGGTCGTACTTCGGTACGGCTGGGCACCACGGTGCTGCGCGTCATGCTGCACTCCTCTTCATCGTTGGTTGTTACTGAGCTGGGCTGGAATGCCCACCAGGAGCCGCCAGAAGAGCGATGCCGAACGGCTGGCCCTCGGACCAGCTCCTGGCCGCCCGGCACGAGGGGGCGCGGCCCGCACAGAAAGCGCTGGCCGGACCGCCCGCTCACGCTGGGAAGTCATGTACGAGGGGCGGATCGAGCGGAGGCCCGTCAATGCCCCATGAGGTAGGTGAGGGCCTGTGCCTTGAGACGATCAAGGCACAGCTCACATGCGTAGAAGGGGCGTGCTGCCCGTCCCGCTGAACCGGGCCGAGCCAGATCACCCGCACTCCGGTCCGTTCGCAGCCGAGCCGGCAGTCACCGGTGATCCACGATGAATTCATCGAGGAACGGACCTCCCCTCAGCTGACCGATACGGCCGATCCGGCAGCCTGGTATCTGGCGGTGTCGGCCCAGAGCTGAAAGGGCGGGCGGGCAGGGCCCAGAAGAAGCGAGGGCATCGCGTCCGGGCCCTCACCCGTCGCCCTCGGTATGGAGTTCGGCCCAGACCTCTTTGCCCCGCAGACGTCCGCCTGCACTCTGAAGGTCACAGCCCCAGCGGTCGGCCACAGCTTCGACGAGGAACAGCCCGCGACCTGATTCGTCCTCCTCGCCCGCGTGGCTCAGCTCCGGCAGACGCGACGGTTCCTCGTCCACGATCCCTACGCGTACCCGTGTCGCAGTTGGCCGCCCGACAACGAGACGGACCTCGGGGCAAGGGGTATGCCTGGCGGCATTCGCGATCAGCTCAGTGACGATCAGCTCGGCGCGGTCAGCGAGGACATCGAGGTGCCACATCCCGAGAACCCCCCGGACGAGCCTGCGTCCGGTCTCGGCCGTGGACGGCACGCACGGGAAGACCTCGCTGTACGTGGGGTGGCTGGCGAGGACCGTCTCAACCGCTTTCTTCAGAATCGGCATGGGATGGAGCCTTCGTGTCGTCTCGGCGCTCGCTCCACCCCTTGTGGCTTTTCAGGGGCGGACCGAGCCGTCAACAGCCGCTCGCGGGGAGTGGCTGACACCCAGATAACTCCGTTGCCTGGAGGGCCGGTTAGGGCGTTCAGGTGCCCGTCCGGCGGGCTGTCCTAGGACGTTTTGACCTGCTCTTTACCTGGTGGGCAGGGAGCGCGCGGGCTACCGTGCCCGCATGGACGCGATCCGCAACACCGTCCTTGAGGCGTGGATGACCGAGCACGGATACAGCTCAAACAGCCTGGCCGACGCCGTGAACAGAGCTGTTGAACAGCTGACGGGACGCGTAGGCGGGCTCGACGGGTCATCGGTCCGGGCGTGGAAAGCGGGCCGAGTCACCTGGCCGAAGTCAGCAACACGTACCGCACTTGAGGTCATCACCGGATTACCCGCCGTCGCCTTAGGGTTCGTGCCACGGGGCCGGCCTTCGCCCACCCCAGCGCCATCGCAGCAGGAGGAGCCCGACATGAAGCGCCGTACCCTCGTCGGCGGCATCGCAGCTGCGGCTGCCGCAGCAGCAACCCCAGGGACCGCGTCACCGCGCCGAATCGGCATGAGCGACGTCAACCGGCTGAACAAGCGCTTCGCCGAGATCATCGCCAGCGACCACCGCCACGGCGGGCAACCTGGCATCGAGGAGCGGGCCGCCGCGCTCGCCGACGAGGCGCTCAACCTCCAGAACGCCGGCAGTGCCACGCAGCGGGTTCGCAGCAGTCTCTACGCCTCCGGAGCCGCATTCCGCTCGTCTGCGATGTGGGCCGCCATCGACGGCCGGCGCTACGACGTCGCGAAGGCGCACATGCGCGAAGCCCAGGCCCTCGCCGAGATGTCGGGGGACCAAGCAATCAAGTTCCGTATCTGGAGTCACGCGGGCACCATGTACCGCCACATGGGTCGCCCCGCCGACGCATGCGCCGCCAACGATGTCGCCCGCAACCTGCACCTCACCCGTCGCGACCCGCTGTTCGCGTCCCTCGGCCTGGCCCGCCAAGGCGCCATCCACGGTACGGCCCAGAACCGGACCGATACACGTCGCGCATTCGAGCAGGCGCAGGACGCCATGCTGCGCGCCGATCCAGCCGACCACCGGCCGGTCTGGTTGCTCGCCTTCTACGACCAGGCCGAACTGGACTCCTTGGCCCTCTCTGCGTACCTGGCGCTCGGCGACTACCCAACCGCCGAGTACCACGCCCACCGCTGCCTGTCCTCGCTCCGGCCCCACATGGTCAGGTCCCGGGCCATCACCACGACCCGTCTCGCACACGCCCTGCTCGCCCAGGGCGCCGCCGAGGCCGCAACAGCCACCGCGATGAAGGTCCCCGCAGACGCCGCCACCCGCCACGCCCGCGTGTCTCGCATGCTCCAAGAGTTCGGGGCCGCGCTCCGCGCGACCGCCCCGCGAAGCGCCACCGTCCAGACCTGGACCGAGCACACCACCACCTGGAGGACGGCCGCATGACCACGGCACCCGCCACCGAGCTGCGCACCTTCACCACCTTGGACACCATCCGCGGCGACCTCCTCGACGTGTACGCCGAGGTACGCGCCCCGTTGCTCCACCTGCCGAACTACGCGGTGACCGCATTCGGCGAACGCATCGACCGGCACTCCGCCGAACCAGGTTTTACGGCCGTCCTCGCGTACGCGGCCGGCCAACCGGTCGGCTACGCGTACAGCAACACCATCGAGCACGGGGACCGCTACTGGCAGCGCACCAGCCCGGCGCCGGCGGAGAAGTACACGAAGCGCCCGGCCACGGCTCTGAAGGAGATCGGCGTGCACCCGGCCTGGCGCAAGACCGGCACGGCCCGCCGCATCCACGACGCCCTCCTCGCCACCCGCGACGAGCCGCACGTCACGCTCATGGTCAACCGGGCCGCCGGCGACGGAAAGGTCCACGCGCTCTACAAGTCGTGGGGTTACGAGGACATCGGGCAGAGCCAGCCATCGCCAGCCTCACCTGTGCTTACCGTCATGATCCACACCAACCGTCGACCACCGCGGAGGTTGGGAATGGCGGAGTAGGCGGCGGCAGTGTCGGGCGGCATTGTCAGTGCTCCGTGCGACCGTAATCGCACTTGGGTTATGGGACGGCCATGGCTCCATGCACGCCCGCCCCATCCACCGGCATAGCGCCGACCACAAAGGGAATGTCAAAGCAATGCGGTTCGACACGCTGTTCATTCGCCGTCTCACGTCGTCGAATAGTGAACGGAGGACGAGGACGGAGACACGGTGGGGGGTTCCCGGTCCACGCAGGACGATGGACGATTCTCCGTCCGGCGGGTCTCCGATCAGCGCAGCTGTCGGCGAGTTGGAAGTCCCTCTGCCGACCGCGGGGTTCGACGAGCGGGTAGATCTGGTCTTTCGGGCCCCGAAGCGTGGGCGTGATCAGTTGCTCGCCAAGGGGTTGTGTGAGCAACAAGGTTGGGCCATCCGACCGGCCGATGAGCAGGAAGATCCCGGACGACCGGACGACCAAATTACATACGTCGTAGAGGTGCGGCTCCCCGGCTCGCGCAGGGGCGCTGAAACCGGTGCCCGCCAGCGTCTGCTGGAGGTTGTGGGCAAGCACGTGTCCGTAACCATCGTGGGAGGCTCTCTCGTCCGTGCCGAGGCGTCTGACCCGATGGTGACTTGGCGCGTCTTTCGGGAGTCCAGCTGGCGAAACAGGCGGGGCCTCGGCTGGTTGGCCTCGCTGCGTACCCAGTCAGGGCTCGCCGACGAGCAGCGCACCATCGGTGTTGCTCCATCCGTCGAAGAAGCGGAGGTCCGCGAGCTACTTGGGCGACAGCGGCTCGGAGGCTTCGAGTTTGATGAGTCGCGCCACGGCGTGCGCAAAAGCGTGGGGCCCAAGGCCAATGAGACGGATGAGGACGAAAGTCCCTGGTAGCTCGGCCGGGCCTTCCCCCGTTGTGGTCTGTACCTTGAGGCTGCTGGTTCGCCGTTCGCCAGACCTGGATCAGCAGGCACGCCGTCGGCCTGCTTACCGTGCTCGTCCTGCCCCTGCCGTGGGTCCTGCCGTTCGTCGGCTCTTTCTTGCAGTTCCTGTACGTGGAGGATGCTTTCGGAATCCCCGCTGACTCGGTCTCCGCCCCCGTCTATTGGACCGGTGCAGCTGCACTGCTCCCTACTCTCGGCTGCTTGGGGCTACTCCTGCCGCCTCTGGCTCTCTACGGCTGGGCTCGCCTTTTCCACTGGGCCTGGGAGAAGAGCATGGTGAGCGTCGTGTCCACTGTTGCCGCAGTCGTGCTCGTCGTCACTGGAGGAGTCGCGTTCATGAGCCGGACCTCCGATGCGGCCCACCGCGCGGCCCGTGACGTAGTGAACGCGACTGCACCGGATTCCTACTTCGGCATCCAGGGAGTGCGGATCTGCGTACAGCCGCTCAAAGGCAAGCTCTCCGTGCACAATGGACCACTCCCGACCGATCGTCCGCTGCTCGCTTTCAGCACGGAGGGCGATGTCCTCTACCTATGGGACCCGGTGCGCGTCCGGGAACATGGCGGACCCGATCCCGTAATGTCGGTGCGCTCGGCAGAGGTCTCGACATACGCAGTGAGCGACGGTCAGAGCCGCTGTCCGGAGCAGCCATGAGGCGCGACAAGCAGAACATCAGTCACCACAGGCGCCGATCTCGCACTGACCCGTTCCAAGCAAGAGAGGTCGGTAAAAAGTGAGCATCCAGGGCACATGAGCCTGGGAAACGGCGTTGATCCGTGAGCACTACCGAGAGGAGTTTTCCCAGGTCAACGCACACTCTCAGAAGAACTCCCAGGTCAGTGCCCTCCCGCACCCAATCGCTGCACGAGTGGCAGGACTTCTCCCACCGGCTGCACGATGCGGGGCATCAGGCGTACTGCCTGGTCTGGCCCTGAGCCCGGGGTCCCGGGATTCACCGCCCTCGGCGGCCGCCCGGCACGGACGGCAGCGGCACGGACGGTCGGCCCACGGACGGCAACGGCACGGACGGCAACGGCACGGGCGGTCGGCGCACGGGCGCGGCTCCCGGGCGCACGCCTGTCCGGGAGCCGCGACGGGGCACGGGACCGGTGGCCCCGGCCCCTCTCGCAGAAGACCTCCGGTCCCGGCTCAGTCCGCGAAGACCTCGCGCAGCCTGGCCTCCTGGGCGGAGTCCAGGTTCGACTGGAGCAGCTGGGCGTGACCGCTGGGGAACGCCTCCCGCACGCGTTCGACCACGGCGTCCTGGGAGAGCAGGAACAGCGCCGACGTCCCGGGCGTGACCTGCGTCTTGACCGAGTCGATGAAGTCGTCGTCGATGCCGATGTCGGCCATCCTGCCGCCCAGCGCCCCGGCCGCGGCTCCGATCGCGGCACCGAGCAGGGGCATGAAGAAGATCAGGCCGAAGAGCATCCCCCAGAAGGTGCCCGAGAGCGCGCCCGCGCCGGTCAGGTCGTGGAGCTGCTTGGTCCTCGGCTTCTTCTCCCCTTCGGGCCAGGTGGCGACCGCCGCGTCCAGGACCTTGATCAGTTCCTGTTTCTGCAGCTGGAGCAGGGTGTCCTCGGCGTCCGACGCCCCCTCGGGCGTGTCGAACTTCCAGACGGTCAGGGTGGCCATGGGAACCTCCGGAACAGGTCGGGCCGGTACGGGAACCGCCAGTAAACGTCGGCTCGACCGCCTGCGCATTCCAGGACACTCCCGACCTTCCCGGCGGACGTACGTCCAGGGGCCGCCGTGGAACGCCGTGCCGCGGCGCCGTCGCGCGCGCCCCGCTCTCACCAGCGGCGGAAACCGGCGGCAGGGTCCGGCGGCGGAAACCGGCGGCGGGATCCGGCGGCGTTCCTCCCGACGGCGTACGCCTGGTCGTCCCGGCCGCCCGCACGGGTGAGAGTGGCGGTGGCCGTGTGCGCCGTCGGGCCACCGGTCTTCGCATACCGCCGGCGAGGGAGACGCCCATGTCCAGCACCACACGGTCCGGGCCCGCGGAGCCGGCCGTACTCCTGGGGCGTGTTCCGAAAGCCCCGGGCCCCGGCTTCGCGACCGTCACCCCCTGACACGGCGACCGGCGGTCCACGATGGCCTCTCCCGGCACCCTCGTCCTGATCCTGGCGGCAGCCGCACTGGCGCCGCTCCTCGTCCATGCCACCGGGAGCCGGGTCCGCGTACCGCTGGTCGTCTTCGAGATCGTGCTCGGCGTCCTCATCGGCCCGCAGGTCCTCGGCTGGGCGGATCCCGACGAGGTCATCGACACGCTCGCCGATCTCGGGCTGTCCATGCTGATCTTCCTGGCCGGTTACGAGATCGAGTTCGCCGCCGTCCGCGGCGACACCCTGCGCCGTTCGCTGTGGGCCTGGCCGCTCTCACTCGCCCTCGGTATCGGACTGGGTTTCCTGATCAGCGGCGGTGCGGTGTTCGAGGCGTTCGTCGTCGGGACCGCGCTGACCAGTACGGCGCTCGGCACGATCCTGCCGATGCTGCGGGACAGCGGTGAGCTGCGGGGCCGCTTCGGCACGGTGGTCTCGGCGTTCGGCGCGGTCGGGGAGTTCGGCCCCGTCGTCGCCATGGCGCTGCTGCTCAGCGGGCGCCGGCCGGCCGAGTCGGCGGCTCTGCTGGCCGCGTTCGGGGCGGTCACCGTCCTGGCCGTCTTCTGGGCGCTCCGGCCGCGTCCGGCCTGGTTCGGCCGGATCACCGAACGGACCCTGCACAGCAGCGGCCAGTTCGCGGTCCGGTTCGTCATGCTGCTGCTGGCCTGCATGCTGGGGCTGGCCGAGGTCTTCGGCCTGGACGTGCTGCTGGGAGCCTTCGCCGCCGGTGTCCTCACCCGCCTGGTACTCCACCGGGCCGCCCCGGCGAGCAGTGCGGAGGTGCTGGGAAGGGTGGAGGCCATGGGGTTCGGTTTCCTCGTACCGCTGTTCTACGTCGTCACCGGCATCGAGTTCGATCTGGACGCGTTGCTGCACGATCCGGTCGCCCTGCTGCTGCTGCCGGTCTTCCTGCTGCTCTTCGTGCTGGTGCGCGGCGGGCCGGTGTACCTGCTCGCCCCGCGGGACCTGGGCCGGGGCGACCGGGCCGCCCTCGCGCTGTTCGCCTCGACGTGTCTGCCGCTGGTCGTCGCGATCACGGCCATCGGGGTGGACCAGGAACTGCTGGGCACCGACCGGGCCGCCTCGCTCGTCGGCGCCGCGATGATCTCCGTGCTCGTGCTCCCGCTGGCCGCGACGCGGCTGCGGACGGCGCTCGGCGGTCCGGGCCGCAGGAAGCCGGGGCCCGGTCCGGACGCGGCGGAGGGGACGGAGGCGTGGTGAGGCGGTGGCCGGGGCGCCGCCGGTGATTTCACCGATGGCGCCCGTGCGGTGTCCCACGACCCTGGTCGGGTCAGGCACCCGCCTCCTCGTCAGGAGAGTCCCATGCGTCGTCGTTCACCGCGCCGGCTTCTCGGCGCCCTCGCCTCCGCCGCGATCGCTTTCACCCTGTTCTCCCCGGCGTCGGCGGCCGGGGCGGCCGAGGTCCCGGCCGCTTCCTCCGTCTCCTCCTCCGCCTCGGCCGCCGCGCCGCTGTCCACCGGCACACCGGTCGTCTTCGTCCACGGCTACACGGGGAGCGCGTCCAACTGGGTCACCGCCATGAGCGTCTTCCGGCTCAACGGCTGGTCCGGTTCGAACCTCTTCGCCTACGAGTACGACTCGTACGGCGACAACGTCGGCAACGCGCGGGGACTCGCCTCCTTCGTCGACAACGTGAAGTCTCGGACCGGTGCGAGCAAGGTGGCGATCGTCAACCACTCGATGGGCGGCCTGGTCAGCCAGTACTACCTGAAGGTGCTGGGCGGCCACTCCAGCGTCAGCCACCTCGCCTCGATCGCGGGCGCGAACCACGGGACCACCTTCGCCGGCGCCTGCCTGATCTACACGACCTGCCAGCAGATGTACCCGGGCTCCTCCTTCATCGCGCAGATCACCTCGGGTGACGAGACGCCGGGCAGCACCAGGTACGCCAGCTGGTACTCGGCGTGCGACGGCATCATCCTGCCGTACACCAGCACCCGGCTGAGCGGTGCGACGAACAACCCGGTGCTCTGCCAGACCCACATCGGGTTCCTCGCGGACACGCTCGTGCTCGGCGAGATCGCCCGCTTCGTCGCCTCCTGACCAGGGCGGTGGGCACTCCGCCGGACGGCCGGGCCGCCGTCCGGCGGAGTGCCCGTCCTCATGCCCCCGCCGGGCTCCATCCCGGGTCGCGGCCGGTCAGGGCGAGCACCCGGTCGAAGGCCGGGGCGCCGGCGGGCAGGGGGAAGGGCTCGCCGAACACGTTCATCGAGCGGGCCTGCGGGGCCATTCCGGCCAGGCCCGGCTCCAGCACCTCCACCAGGGCGGGGCCGGCGTCGAAGGAACGGCCGGTCGCCCGCGCCAGGTCCCAGCCGTGTACGACCAGGTCCCCCAGCACCATGAGGCCCACCGTCCGGGCGGGCAGGTTCATCCTCCCGGCCACGCCGTCCTCCGCGCCGGAGGCGTCCCACGCCGCCACCAGCGACGCCGTCTCCTTCTCGAAGCGGCCGCGCCAGTCGCCCGTGACGACGTCCGGTGTGGTGCTGAAGTCGGCCTCCTCGCGGGCCGCCAGCGCCCGGAAGTTGGTGACGACGAGGAAGAGGTGGTTCAGCAGGGCGCGTACGTCGTACTCGGCGCACGGTGTGGGGGCGTCCAGACGGGCGTCGTCGATGCCCCGCACGACGGGGCAGGTCAGCGCCGCGGCGGTCTCCAGGAGTTCACTGATCTTCTTCATACGGCCGACGATGCCCCCGGGGAGGCCCGGCCGTCTTGAAGAAACGCGACAGCCCCCGCACGGCCCGCGGAGCAGCCCCCGAAGACCCCGCGGCCCCGGCGGAACAGCCCTTAGGATCCGTCCATGGCCGGATCCCGACGTGACACACGGGGCATCGTCGACGCACCCGCTCTGTTCAGCCGGGTGCGTTTCCGCCGCCGTGACCCGGCCCCCGCCCTGCGACCCTTCGTGGAGCACTACTGGCTGATCGACTGGGACCTCACCGAGCCCTACACCTCGCGGGTCGTGCCGCACCCGTCCGTCCATCTGGTCTTCCAGCGGGACGAGGAGCCCGGCGGCCCCGGGCCCGCCGACCGCGCCGAGGTCCACGGCATCGTGCGGGGGCTGTTCACCCGGCGCCTGACGGGCCGGGGGAGGGTGTGCGGGGTGAAGTTCCGGCCCGGGGGTTTCTGGCCGTTCGCGCCGGAGCGGCCGGTGTCGGAGTGGACCGGGCGGTATGTCCCGGCGGCAGGGCTGCTGCCCGCCCCACCGTCCGGGGAGGTGCTGGGCCCGCCCGGCGAGGACGCCCGCGTCGCCGCGCTCGACGCGTATCTGCTGCCTCTGGTGCCCGCCTTCGACCCGCGTACGGCCCAGGTGACGGCGCTCGCCGAGCTCGTCCGCACGGACCGCGCCCTGCTCCGGGTGGACACGCTCGCGCGGACCGCCGGGATGTCGGCGCGCTCGCTCCAGCGGCTCTTCGCCACCCGTGTCGGGGTCGGGCCCAAGTGGGTCATCCTCCGCCACCGCATCCACGAGGCGCTGGAACGCGCGGCGGCCGGCCCGGAAGCCGACTGGGCCGGGCTGGCCGCCGACCTCGGCTACAGCGACCAGGCCCACCTGGTCCGCGACTTCACGGCGACGGTGGGCGTCCCGCCGGCCGCGTTCGCCCGGGACTGACATCCCGCCGCAGACCGGCCCCCTCGCCCCGCAGACCGGCTCCCTCGCCCCGCAAGCCCGCCCGATGGCATTCTGTGCGGGTGAACGGACCTGAGATCGTCTTCGAAGTGGCGCCGGAACTACGGCTCTTCGTCCCGCACGAGCGCCGCCGGGGGCGCACCGGGGTCGTCACCGACGGCGTCTCGACGCTGGGCCACGTCGTGGAGTCCCTGGGCGTCCCCCTCACCGAGGCGGGTTCGCTCCTGGTGGACGGCAGGCCCGTGCCCGCCTCGTACGTCCCCGGGGCGGGCGAACACGTCGAGGTACGCGCCGTGGAACGTCCGCAGCGCGTCCCCGGGGCGCCCCTGCGCTTCCTGCTGGATGTCCATCTGGGCACGCTGGCCCGCCGGTTGCGGCTGCTGGGCGTGGACGCCGCGTACGAGAGCGAGGACATCGGCGACCCGGCGCTGGCGGCGCTCTCCGCGCGGGAGCGGCGGGTCCTGCTCTCCCGGGACCGGGGTCTGCTCAGGCGCCGGGAGATCTGGGCGGGCGCCTATGTCTACAGCGACCGCCCCGCGGAGCAGCTGCGGGACGTGCTGGGCCGTTTCACCCCCGTACTCGTGCCGTGGAGCCGCTGCACGGCGTGCAACGGCACGCTCGTCGAGGCCGACAAGGAATCGGTGAGTGAGCGGCTGGAGCGGGGCACGCAGACGTCGTACGACGTGTTCGCACAGTGCACAGCCTGTGGACGGGTGTACTGGCGGGGCGCCCACCACGCGCACCTGGAAGCGGTCGTGGCGGACGCGGTACGCGAGTTCGGCGGGGCCCCGGGCGTCTGACCCGGGCCCGTGCCCCTCCGCAGGCCCCGCATGACACGCTGTGCCCATGCTCGTCGCCCGCTCCGCCGTCCTGTTCCTCGTCGCCGCGCTCTTCGAGATCGGCGGTGCCTGGCTCGTCTGGCAGGGGGTGCGGGAGCACCGCGGCTGGATCTGGATCGGGGCCGGTGTCGTCGCGCTCGGCGCCTACGGCTTCGTCGCCACGCTCCAGCCGGACGGTGACTTCGGCCGCATCCTCGCGGCGTACGGCGGGGTGTTCGTCGCGGGTTCGATCGTCTGGGGCATGGTCGCCGACGGGTACCGGCCGGACCGCTGGGACGTGGCCGGGGCGCTGGTCTGCCTGGCCGGCATGGCGCTGATCATGTACGCCCCGCGCAACCACTGACCGCGCTCTCCGGGCTCCCGGGGGCTTGCCTATTCTTGGCCGCGTACCGATCAGCTGTCCGAGGAGTTCGCCATGGCCGCCACCCCCATCGCCGTCGTCACCGGTGCGAGCAGCGGCATCGGTGCCGCGACCGCCCGGCAGCTGGCGGGCGCCGGATACCGCGTCGTGCTGACGGCCCGCCGCAAGGACCGCATCGAGGCGCTCGCCGCCGAGCTGACCGAGGCCGGCCACCAGGCCACCGCCTACGCCCTGGACGTCACCGACCGGGCGGCGGTCGACGAGTTCGCCACCGCGTTCCGCTCGCTGGCCGTGCTCGTCAACAACGCGGGCGGCGCGCTGGGGGCCGACCCGGTGGCGACGGGAGACCCCGACGACTGGCGCCGGATGTACGAAACCAATGTCATCGGCACCCTCCATGTCACCCAGGCGCTGCTTCCCGCGCTCACCGCGAGCGGCGACGGCACAGTGGTGGTCGTCTCGTCCACCGCGGGGCACGGGACGTACGAGGGCGGGGCCGGTTACGTCGCCGCCAAGCACGGGGAGCACGTGCTGGCCGAGACCCTGCGCCTGGAGATCGTCGGTACCCCGGTGCGGGTGATCGAGGTCGCGCCGGGCATGGTCAGGACCGAGGAATTCGCCACCACCCGCTTCCGGGGCGACACGGAGAAGGCCGCCAAGGTCTACGCGGGGGTGGACGCCCCGCTCACCGCCGACGACGTGGCCGACACGATCACCTGGGCGGTCACCCGCCCCAGCCACGTCAACATCGACCTGCTGGTGGTCCGGCCGCGCACCCAGGCGTCCAACACGAAGATCCACCGGACGCTCTGACCTTTTCGTCCCGATTTCCGGCACTGTCCGGACCGGAACGGACCGGGATGGACCGGGGTGGACCGGGGTGGACCGGGGTGGTCCGGGAGGGACCGGGGCGGAGCAGAACGGAACGGCGGCCGGGGAGTGCCCGGCCGCCGGTTCAGCCCTTCACGCAGACGACCTGCTTGAGCTTGGCGACGACCTCGACCAGGTCCCGCTGCCGGTCGATGACCTGCTCGATCGGCTTGTAGGCGGCCGGGATCTCGTCCACCACGCCGGAGTCCTTACGGCACTCCACGCCCCGCGTCTGGTCCTCCAGGTCCCGGGTGGAGAACCTCCGCTTCGCGGCGTTCCGGCTCATCCTGCGGCCGGCCCCGTGGGACGCCGAGTTGAAGGACTGGGCGTTGCCCAGGCCCTTCACGATGTACGAGCCCGTGCCCATCGACCCCGGGATGATCCCGAAGTCCCCCGAGCCGGCCCGGATCGCGCCCTTACGGGTGACCAGCAGGTCCATGCCGTCGTACCGCTCCTCCGCCACGTAGTTGTGGTGGCAGGAGATGACCGGTTCGAAGGCGACCTTCGCCTTCCTGAACTCCTTGCGGACCACGTCCTGGAAGAGGCCCATCATGATCGCGCGGTTGTACCTGGCGTACTCCTGCGCCCAGAACAGGTCGTTGCGGTACGCCGCCATCTGCGGGGTGTCCGCGATGAAGACCGCCAGGTCGCGGTCGACCAGGTCCTGGTTGTGCGGCAGCTTCTGAGCCTGCCCGATGTGGAAGTCGGCGAGCTCCTTGCCGATGTTCCGGGACCCGGAGTGCAGCATCAGCCAGACCGAACCCGACTCGTCGAGGCAGAACTCGATGAAGTGGTTCCCCGATCCGAGCGTCCCCATCTGCTTGACCGCCCGGCCCTGGCGGAACTTGACCGCGTCGGCCACCCCGTCGAAGCGCGACCAGAAGTCGTCCCAGCCCGCGGTGGGGAACCCGTGCAGCCTTCCGGGGTCCACTGCGTCGTCGTGCATCCCGCGGCCCACCGGGATCGCCTGCTCGATCTTCGAGCGGAGCCGGGACAGGTCCCCCGGCAGGTCCTCGGCGGTCAGCGAGGTCTTCACCGCGGACATCCCGCAGCCGATGTCCACGCCCACCGCGGCCGGACAGACCGCGCCGTGCATCGCGATGACGGACCCGACGGTCGCGCCCTTGCCGTAGTGGACGTCGGGCATCACGGCGAGGCCCTTGATCCACGGCAGCGTGGCCACGTTCCGCAGCTGCTGCATCGCCCCGTCCTCGACGGACGCGGGGTCCGCCCACATCCGGATCGGGACCTTCGCCCCGGGCACCTCTACATACGACATAGCTCCTCGTTTCCCCCGGAAAAGTCTGAAAGCGCAATACCGGTGCCAAGGTCGGCATAAAGGTCGGCCGACCGGCATTCACAGCGGCGCGTGCGATACACATTGTGTCCATCGGCCGCACGTGAGCGGCAACCTGTTTTCCGTACCGAAGGGAGCCTGGGACCGTGCGACCCATGGCGTACGTACCCGGTGTCGCGCTGCTGGCAGCGCTCGTCGCCGGCTGCAGCGCCGGATCCGGCTCCGGCGGGACCGGCGCCGACAGCAAGCCGGGCAGCCCCACCGTGACGGCCGCGGCACCCGGCAAGTACCGGACGCTTCCGGCCTCCTGCCGCGCGGTACCGCGCGCCACCCTCGATGACCTCCTGCCGGGCATCGCCGAACTGCCGGAGGACCAGCAGGAGAACGCCTACGAGGGCACGCCCGCCGTGACCTACGACACCGACCGCAAGGTCGGCTGCCGCTGGAAGTCCGACGCACCGGACAGGGCCCGGAGCCTGTCGCTCGACTTCGAGCGCGTGGTGTCGTACGACCCGTCGGTCAGCGATGACGACCGTGCCCGCGAGGTGTACGGGAAGAAGGAGGAGGCCGCCGGTCTGGCGTCCGCGTCCGCCTCCGGGCAGCCCTCCGCGCCGGCGGACACCGGCTCCCCTTCCTCGTCCCCCTCCGGGTCTTCTTCGGAGGAGAGCGGGGAGAGCGGGGACACCGGCGGCGCGCAGGACGGCGAGGACCTGCGGCCGAGGCTGCTCGGCGGTATCGGGGACGCCGCGTTCCTGGACGACCGGCCGGCCCGGGCGGGATCCGCCACGCGGCACCGCACCGTGAGCGTGGTGTTCCGCACATCGAACGTCGTCGTGACCATCCGGTACGCCGAGCAGCCCTCGGCCGTCACCGAGGTCCCCGACAGCAGGGAACTGCAGCAGAAGGCGCAGGCCCTGGCCCGGAAACTGTCCGAGACGCTCAGCGACTGACCCGGGCCGAAACCGCCCCTCCCGGGGGTGTGCGCCGCGTTCCCGGGGCCCGGCGGCGAGGCGGCATCCCGACGCCGTCCGTCGTACGGTGGCCCTCCGGAGCACCGGGCGGGCCCCGGAACGCCCCGCCCGGCCGCACCGCACCCCGCGACCGTCCGACCGCCCCGCACGACCGAGACCACCGTGCCGTCCGAGTGAAGGAACCATGCACCGATCAGCCCCGCGACTGTCCCGCATACTCGCCTGCGCCGCCGTCCCGGTGATGCTCGTCGCCGCCGGATGCTCGTCGGACTCCGACGACAAGAAAGCCTCGGACTCCTCCGCCTCCGCGAGTGCCTCGCCGACGGAGCCGGCCGTCGAGCCCGCGAAGTTCGCCTCGCTGCCGGACGCCTGCACCTCGATCGGCAAGAAGACGATCAAGTCGCTGGTCCCGAAGACCAAGAACAAGGGCGGCACCGCCGGCAAGTCCAGTGACACCGTGACCCGCGGCAGCTGCTCGTGGAACGGTCTCGACGACAACGGCATCAAGGGCTCGCAGTACCGCTGGCTCGACGTCGGCTTCACCCGCTTCGACTCCGACCAGGCCCTGGGCAGCGGCGCCGACCGCGCGACGGCCGAGTACACCAAGCAGATCGGCAAGGTGCAGGCCACCGAGGACGCCCAGAAGGTGAAGTCGGCGCCCGCCGCGGGGATCGGCGAGGAGGCCACCGTCGTCACCTACGGCCTGGAGAAGACGAAGGAGGACTTCGAGTACGCCACGGTCGTGGCCCGTACGGGCAACGTCGTCGTCACCCTCACCTACAACGGCGCCGGTTACGCGGGTGCCAAGACCCCGTCCGCCTCCGACATCCTCAAGGGCGCCCAGAAGGCGGCCGCGGAGGCCGTCGCCGCGGTGGGCGCGGATGCGGCGGACACCGGGGACTCCGGTACGGCCTCGAAGGCGCCGTCCGACGAACCGGCCGACGGATCCGGCGAGAAGTCCACCGGGAAGGCCGACGACAAGGCTGACGACAAGTCGTGACCTCGAGGGCTCCGGGCCCCCGGCAGCCCTGTTCGAACGTGCTTCCCGAAGCCCGGTCCGCCCCCGCGGACCGGGCTTCGGCCCCTCCCCGGACAATGTCCCTCGTACACATGTGCCAGGCTGTGCCCGCGCCGGTTGCCGAAATGGGGCCGGTACGTCGAAGTTCGGGAGGGAACCGCGCGTGGCCGCCATGCAGCTCACACGCACGCACCGCGTACTCATCGGGGTCGTCGTCGCCGGTGCCGTGCTCATCGCCGCGATCGGTTTCGCGGGCTCGTACGCGGCCGTGCGCGAACTCGCCGAGGAGAAGGGGTTCGGCCAGTTCTCACTGGTCTTCCCGATCGGCATCGACGCGGGCATCTGCGTCCTGCTGGCGCTGGACCTGCTCCTGACGTGGATGCGCATCCCGTTCCCGATGCTGCGGCAGACCGCCTGGCTGCTGACGGCGGCCACCATCGCCTTCAACGGCGCCGCCGCGTGGCCCGACCCGCTGGGCACCGGGATGCACGCGGTGATCCCCGTGCTGTTCGTCGTCGCCGTCGAGGCGGCCCGCCACGCCGTGGGCCGCATCGCGGACATCACCGCCGACAAGCACATGGAGGGCGTCCGCATCACCCGCTGGCTGCTCTCCCCGGTGCCCACCTTCAAGCTGTGGCGCCGGATGAAGCTGTGGGAGCTGCGCAGCTACGAGCAGGTGATCAAGCTCGAACAGGAGCGGCTGATCTACCAGGCCCGCCTCCAGGCGCGTTTCGGGCGCAACTGGCGCCGCAAGGCCCCCATCGAGTCGATGATGCCGCTGCGTCTGGCGCGGTACGGCGTCCCGCTCTCGGAGACCGCCCCGGCGGGCCTCGCCGCCGCGGGCATCGAACCGGCCCTGCTCCCGCCCGCCCCGGCGGACGGCGTGCGGGAGGCGACGGTGGCGGCGGGTGCCGCCGGGGGGCCGCAGGCCCTGGAGGCCGGAGGGAAGCCCCAACTGCCGTACGCCCCGCAGCAGACGGCGACGCCGGAACAGCCGCAGACGGTGGAACAGCCGCAGGCGGTGGAACAGCCGCAGGCGGTGGCGCCGGAGCAGCACCAGGCGGAGCAGCACCAGACGGCAGAACAGCAGCAGGCCCCTGAACAGCCGCAGGTGGTGGCTCCGGAGCAGCACTCCCTGCACCAACTGCCGCTCCCCCAGCAGGTACAGCCGTCCCCGCAGCAGCAGCTCCAGCAGCATCCTCAGCAGGGTCACCCCCAACAGGCCCAGCAGCAGGCCCGGCAGGGCGCGCTCGACGTGGAGGGCAGCCCCTGGTTCGCGCCGCCCCTCGCCCCGGACGCCCCGTACGAGGGCATGTACGACCCGGCGTACCCCGGGCACCCGGACCGTGCGCCGGTCCAGGTGCCCACCGGGGCCGACGGGCGGACCCGGCCGCTCGGCAACGTGGGCACCCTCGGCGGCGCCCCGCTCCACCGCTCCCCGGAACAGCCGCAGGAGGGGGCGGCCCAGGAGGAGCTGGCGCGGGCCCAGGCACAGGCGCAGGCCCAGCAGGCGTACGAACAGGCCCGGGCGCAGGCGCAGCAGCCGTACGAACAGGCCCCCGCCCCGCAGCGGGAGCAGCACTCCGGCCGGCAGCAGCCGCAGCGCCCCGACCACCAGCGGCCCCCGGAGCACCCGCAGGCCCAGGCCCCGCACCCGGAGCCCCAGGCCCAGCAGGCCCAGCAAGCCCTCCAGGCCCAGCAGGCCCAGCCGCAGGCGCCGGGGATCCGGGTCCCGGTGGACGAGCAGGGCGGGCAGGACGAGCAGGACGGGCCCGTGCAGCCGTACCGCGAGGACGGCAAGGAGGCCGAGTGGGCGGCGGCCGAGGCCGAGTTCGGTGAGAAGGCCTACGAGGTGTTCGTCTCCTACACCCAGGAGCACCAGGACTACCCGAGCGTCGCGGTGCTCGACATCGTCCTCGCCGACGGCCACGACGTCCGGCACCCCCGCAGCGGCGCCCTGCTCCGGCGGCTGCTGCCGGGCTTCAAGCAGCGCTTCGACACCGAGATGTCCGCCGACCACATCGCCTGAGCGGCGGCGGGACGCACAGCGCACCGCGCACATACGACCGGGCGGGCCGCGAAACGGCCCGCCCGGTCGTATGTGCGCCGGAGCCCTTACGCCCCGAGCAGCGTGCGGACCCGGTCCGCGCCCACCGCGAGCAGCAGGGTGGGCAGCCGGGGGCCGGTGTCCCGGCTGACCAGCAGCCGGTAGAGCAGGGCGAAGAAGGACCGCTGGGCCGCCTTCAGCTCCGGTGTCGGCTTGGCGTCCGGCTCCAGGCCCTCCAGCACCTTCGGCACGCCGTAGACGAGGGTGGTCAGCCCGTCCAGCGACCAGTGCGAGTCGAGGCCGTCCAGCAGGAGACGCAGCGACTCGCGGCCCTTCTCGTCCAGGGAGCCGAGCAGCTCCTTGTCCGGCTCCTGGCGGACGATGGTGCGGGCGTCCGCCGGGACCTGGGTGGTGATCCAGTTCTCGGCGCGGTCCAGCCGGGGCCGGGCCTCGTCGAGCGAGGCCAGCGGGTTCTCCGGGTCCAGCTCGCTGAGGATGCGCAGCGTCTGGTCCTCGGCTCCGGCGGTGATGTCGGCGACCGAGGCCAGCGTGCGGTACGGCAGCGGGCGCGGCGTGGCGGGCAGCTCCCCGGCGGCCGTGCCGACGGCCCGGGAGTAGGCGGCGGCGTCGGCGGGGAGCACCGTGCCGTCGGCGACCTTGCGGGCCAGCGAGTCCCACTCGTCGTAGAGCCGCTGGATCTCCTGGTCGAAGGCGATCTTGAAGGACTGGTTGGGCTTGCGGCGCGCATACAGCCAGCGCAGCAGGGGCGCCTCCATGATCTTCAGGGCGTCGGCCGGGGTCGGCACACCGCCCTTGCTGGAGGACATCTTCGCCATGCCGGAGATCCCGACGAAGGCGTACATCGGGCCGATCGGCTGGACGCCGTCGAAGACCTCGCGGACGATCTGGCCGCCGACGACGAAGGAGGAGCCCGGCGAGGAGTGGTCCACCCCGCTGGGCTCGAAGATCACGCCCTCGTAGGCCCAGCGCATCGGCCAGTCGACCTTCCAGACCAGCTTGCCGCGGTTGAACTCGCTCAGACGGACCGTCTCGGCGAAGCCGCAGGCCGAGCAGGTGTAGTTCAGCTCGGTCGTGTCGTCGTCGTAGGAGGTGACGACGGTGAGGTCCTTCTCGCAGTTGCCGCAGTAGGGCTTGTACGGGAAGTAGCCGGCCGAGCCGGAGCCGCCGTCGTCCTCGCTCGCCGCGCCGGAGCCCTCGGCGGCCTCCAGCTCGGCCTCGTCGGCCTTCTTCTGCTGGGGCTTCTTCCCGCCGCCCTTGGCCCCGGCCGCACCGTCCTTCTTGGTGCGGTAGCGGTCCAGGACGGCGTCGATGGCGGCGCGGTGCCTCATCGCGTGCAGGATCTGCTCGCGGTAGGTGCCCGCGGTGTACTGCTCGGTCTGGCTGATGCCGTCGTACTCCACGCCCAGCTCGTCCAGTGCCGCCGTCATGGCGGCCTTGAAGTGCTCGGCCCAGTTCGGGTACGCGGAGCCGGCCGGGGCGGGCACCGAGGTCAGCGGCTTGCCGATGTGCTCGGCCCAGGACCCGTCCACGCCCTCGACGCCGTTCGGCACCTTGCGGTAGCGGTCGTAGTCGTCCCAGGAGATGAGGTGGCGCACGGTGTGGCCACGGCGGCGGATCTCGTCGGCCACCAGGTGCGGGGTCATGACCTCGCGGAGGTTGCCCAGGTGGATCGGGCCCGACGGGGAGAGGCCGGAGGCGACGACGACCGGTTTGCCAGGCGCACGTCGCTCCGATTCGGCGATGACATCGTCCGCGAAGCGGGAGACCCAGTCGGTCTCGGTGCTGCTCTGACTCGAAGCCACGGTCGGCCGTCCTTCTCTCTTGTGCGGGGCTTGTACGGGGGCCCGCCGGTCACTGCCCAGGGGCACCCCCATTCTCCCAGGTGCCGCCGCTACCGCGAAAACGGCTTTCAGGGGCCTCGGCGCCCCGTGGGATACTGGGGCCTGCTTCCCTGTCCTCTACCGAAACGGCAGCCGGCTCATGGCTTCGGTCTCTTCCCTCGCTTCCACGCTCCAGCAGCAGCTCGCGGACGCCCTGACGGCAGCACTGCCCCAGGCCGGCACCGCGGACCCGCTGCTGCGCCGAAGCGACCGGGCCGATTTCCAGGCCAACGGCATCCTGGCGCTCGCCAAGAAGCTCAAGGGGAACCCCCGCGAGCTGGCCGGGAAGGTCACGGCCGCCCTCCCGGCGGGTGAGCTGATCAAGGAGGTCGAGGTCTCCGGCCCCGGCTTCCTCAACATCACGCTCGCCGACCGGGCCATCGTCGAGACGCTCGCCGCGCGCGCCGCCGACGGCGACCGGCTCGGTGTGCCGGTGAACGCCGGCGCGGGCACCACGGTCATCGACTACGCCCAGCCGAACGTCGCGAAGGAGATGCACGTCGGCCACCTGCGGTCCGCGGTCATCGGGGACGCGATGGTCCAGATCCTGGAGTTCACCGGCGAGAACGTCGTCCGGCGCCACCACATCGGCGACTGGGGCACGCAGTTCGGCATGCTCATCCAGTACCTCTTCGAGCACCCGGACGAGCTGAAGCACGAGGGCGGCGGGGCGGACGGCGAGGCGGCGATGTCCTCGCTGAACCGCGTCTACAAGGCCTCCCGTGCGCTGTTCGACTCCGACGAGGAGTTCAAGGCCCGCTCCCGGGACCGGGTGGTGGCGCTCCAGGCCGGGGACCCGGAGACGCTGGCCCACTGGCAGCGCTTCGTCGACGAGTCGAAGATCTACTTCTACTCGGTCTTCGACAAGCTGGACATGGAGATCGACGACCCCGACATCGTCGGTGAGTCCGGGTACAACGACATGCTGGAGGAGACCTGCCGGATCCTGGAGGAGACGGGTGTCGCCGTCCGCTCCGAGGGTGCGCTGTGCGTGTTCTTCGAGGACGTGAAGGGCCCGGACGGCAACCAGGTCCCGCTGATCGTCAAGAAGACGAACGGCGGTTACGGCTACGCCGCGACCGACCTCTCCGCGATCCGCGACCGGGTCCAGAACCTCAAGGCCGACACCCTGCTGTACGTGGTGGACGCCCGGCAGTCGCTGCACTTCAAGATGGTCTTCGAGACGGCCCGCCGGGCCGGCTGGCTGAACGAGGACGTCCGCGCCCACCAGCTGGCCTTCGGCACGGTCCTGGGCAAGGACGGCAAGCCGTTCAAGACCCGTGAGGGCACCACGGTCCGGCTGCAGGACCTGCTGGACGAGGCGGTCGAGCGGGCCACCGCGGTGGTCCGGGAGAAGGCCGGGAAGGTGGGCCTGTCCGAGGAGGAGATCGTCGAGAACGGCCGGTACGTCGGCGTCGGCGCCGTGAAGTACGCGGACCTGTCGACCTCTGCGGTACGGGACTACAAGTTCGACCTGGACCAGATGGTCTCGCTCAACGGCGACACCTCGGTCTACCTCCAGTACGCCTACGCCCGGATCCGGTCCATCCTGCGCAAGGCGGGCGACGCGAAGCCCGCCGCGCACCCGGAGCTGGAGCTGGCCCCCGCCGAGCGCGCGCTGGGTCTGCACCTGGACGGGTTCGGCGAGGTGCTGTCCGAGGTCGCCGCGGGGTACGAGCCGCACAAGCTGGCCGCGTACCTCTACCAGCTGGCCTCGCACCTCACCACGTTCTACGACCAGTGCCAGGTGCTGAGCGACGAGAACGCGCCCGAGGTCGTCGAGAACCGCCTCTTCCTCGTCGAGCTCACCGCCCGCACCCTGCACCAGGGCATGCGGCTGCTCGGCATCCGCACCCCCGAGCGCCTCTGAGCCCTTCGGCCCCGGCCCCGCCCGGCCCGGGACCCCGCCGCTGCCGCCCCGTACACCGCCCGGTGTGCGGGGCGGCTCCGGTGTGCGGGGACGCCGGCTCGCACGGGGGCCGGCGCAGGGACAGCCGGTGCAGAGACGGCCGGGGCGGGAGCCCGGAAGCGGAATCGTATGCCGCTGACACATTCACACGCGTTCCGTTCCGACCGCTTCCCTCGCCGCCCTTACACGTCCGGATCCGCCCGGCCTGCGTGGCTTAATCGATTACCCCGGGAAACGTGAACAGAACTCACTTTGTGCCACCGGACGCGGGATCATAAAAAGCCGCAGAGGCCGCGCCCAGGCCCTCGGACCTCCCATTCCCCGCCCATTCCCGGGCGCGACGCCACGAATCCACTCCGCGATACCCGCCCCGGCATTTCCGCCACCCTCACCCCGTCCAACTGGGCTTTTACGACAGGGCTGTCGGCTTACTCCGGAGTAATCGGGGATCTACCGGTCGGTAGAGCGTCCGGCCGCCGTATTGTTGGGTCGGAGATCCAGCTGGATAAGCGCGACCGGACGGTTCTCACACCCGTTTTCGCGGGTGCGGGGGGAGGCGGGGTGCACGGCGTGCCGTGCGGCCCGCCGATGGCGGATCAAGGGCTGTTCCTCGTCCGGCAGCACGGGACAGCCTGAGGGGGGTACATGGAGAAACGGCTGAACTTCAAGGTGCTGGGGCCCCTGGAAGTGACGTCCCACGACGCGCAGGTGCCGGTCGGAGGGCCCAGACACCGGACGATCCTCGTCATGCTGCTCCTCAGTCCGGGCAGGATCGTCGCCGTCGACACCCTGATCGAGGCCGTCTGGGGTGACCGCCCTCCGGCCACGGCACGGACCCAGGTGTCCATCTGCATCGCCGCGCTGCGCAAGACGTTCAAGGCCGCCGGTTTCCCCGGGGAGGTCATCGTCACCGCCCACCCCGGCTACCTCCTCCAGGTCGGGATGCACCGGCTGGACTCGGAGGAGTTCTCCGCGCTGGTGTCCTCGGCCGAGCTGGCCGTGCGGAACAGCAGGCCCGCGGAGGCGGCCCGTTGCTACGCCGAGGCGCTGGCCCTGTGGCGTGGCCGGCCGCTGGACGGGGTGACCGGCCGGCTGGTGGAGGACGAGGCGAGGCGGCTGGAGGAGCTGCGCCTGGACACGTACGAGAACGCCACCGCCGTCCATATCCAGCTGGGGGAGCACCAGAAGATCCTCCCGGACCTGGCGGCGATGGTCCGGGAACATCCGCTGCGGGAACGGGCGCGGCACCAGCTGATCACCGCCCAGTACCAGTCGGGACGCCGGGCGGAGGCCCTGGAGACCTTCCGCGACGGGCGGCGGTGGATGATCGAGGAGCTGGGGCTGGAGCCGGGCCCCGCCCTGTCCGAGCTGCACAACGCGATCCTGCAGGACGAGCTCTCGCCGGCCGTACCCGGGCCGGACGGCGAGGGGACGCTGCCGTCCAAGCCGGTCGGCGACCCGCTGGAACTCCCCCCGGACGTACCGGGGCTGGCCGGACGCAAGGAGGAACTCGCCCAGCTCGACGAACTCCTCACCCCGGCCGTGGAGTCGAACGGGCCGGCGACCGGGCTGATCACCGGGGTCGGCGGGGTCGGCAAGACGGGCCTGGCGGTCCACTGGGCGCACCAGGTCGCCGAGCACTTCCCCGACGGGCAGCTCTTCGCCGATCTGCGGGGGTACGACGAGCATCTGGAGCCGACCACCGCGGGGGAGATCCTGGGCCGCTTCCTGCGTTCGCTGTCGGTGCCGACGGCCCAGATCCCCTCGGAACCGGAGGAGCGCGCCGCCCTCTACCGCAGTCTGCTCGCCGACCGCCGGGTGCTGGTGGTCCTCGACAACGTCCGTAGCTACGCCCAGGTGCGTCCGCTGCTGCCGGGCAGCGGGGGCTGCTGTGTGCTGGTGACCAGCAGGGAGCAGCTGTCCGAGATGCTGGCCTGGCCGCCGCGGTCCTGGGTCCGGCTGGGGCGGCTGTCGCCGTACGAGGCGGTCGAGTTACTCGAGAAGATCGTCGGTGAGGAGCGTGTCGCGGCCGATCCCCCTTCCGCCGCCCGGCTGGCCGAGCTGTGCGACCTGCTGCCGCTGGCTCTCCGGATCGCCGGGGCGCGGCTCGCGTCCAAGCCGCACTGGACGGTGTCACGTCTGGTGCGCAGGCTGAGTGACGAGCGGCAGCGGCTGGACGAGCTGAGTTCGGGGGAATCGCAGGTGCGGGCGAGTTTCGCCCTGACCTACCGGGGTCTGACCGCTGCGACGGCGCTGCTGTACCGGCGGCTGGGGCTGCTCGACGCACCGGACTTCGGTGCCTGGGTGGCGGCCGCTCTGCTGGACACCGATCTCCTGACCGGGGAGCGGCTGGTCGAGCAGCTGGTCGACGCCCAGTTCCTGGACGTCGTGGGGCTCGACGCGACCGGCCATCCCCGCTACCGCTTCCAGAACCTGCTGCGGCTGTTCGCCCGGGAGCGGGCGGAGGCGGAGGACACCGCCGAGGACCGCCGGGCGGCTCAGGAGCGTGCCTTCCGCGCCTATCTGGCGCTGGCCGAGCAGGCTCACCAGCGGGCTTTCGGGGGCGACTTCAGTGTGATCCACAGTGCGGTTCCGCGCTACCGCCTGCCCGGGGAGCTCGGTGAGGGGCTGCTCACCGATCCGCTGGGCTGGCTGGAGACGGAGCGCCTCTCCCTGGTCGCGGTGGTCGACCAGGCGGCGGCGCTCGGGCTGGACGAGCTGGCCTGGGACCTCACCATGTCGGTCGTGGTGCTCTTCGAGACGCGCAACTACCTCGACGACTGGCGTGAGTGCAGCGAGCGGGCGCTGGCCGCGGCCCGGGTGGCGGGCAACGCCCGCGGCCAGGCGGCGATGCTGCACAACCTGGGGGCGCTGGAGATGCGCCTGCGCCACTTCTCCAAGGCGTACGCCTCCTTCACCGAGGCGCTGGAGCTGCACGGGCGGGCGGGCGAGGAGCACGGCCACGCCCTGGTGCTGCGCAACATGGCCATGATCGACGAGATGCGCGGTGACCTCGACCGGGCCGTGGAGCGCAGCACGCGGGCGCTGGAGGTGTTCCGCGCGGTGGGTGATCTCTCCTCGGAGGCCCATGTGCTGAACAACATGGCGCAGATCGAGCTCGACCGGGGGCAGACGGACGCGGCGCAGCGGCTGAGTCTGGAGTCCCTGCGTGTCTCCGCGGCGATCGGTGAAGGAGGCTCCAGGAGTCTGGCCCTGGGGACCCACCGGCTGGCCCGGGTGTATCTCGCGCAGAAGCGGTACGCCCTGGCGGAGGAGGCGTTCCTGCGGATGATAGGGGTCGTCCGGGCGCAGGCCGACATGCTGGGGCTGGCCCACGGGCTGCTCGGGCTGGGCGAGGCGCGGCTGGGCGCGGAGAGCTGGGGGCAGGCGCGGGCGACCCTGGCGCAGGCCCTGGAAATCGCGGGACTGGTCGACAGCGCGTTGGTCGAGGGGAAAATCAAACTGGCGTTGGGGGAGGCGTGCTGGAAGTGCGGTGACCGCGTGGCCGCCCGCCGTCATTTCTCGGGTGCCCGAACGGACTTCGCCCGGATCGGCGTGGCGAAGTGGACAGAGCGCGCCCGGCTCGCCCTCGCCGGCACGGACCCGGTGGGGGAACTCCCCGCCGAAGTCGCGTCCGCCGGGGAAACGCCCGGGGGCACCTGACGGGCCGGATATTGTCACGGGGTCACCGGGGCTCTTCCCCGCTATCGGGCGTCCCCGTCCCCGAAAGCAGAGCGATAATGAGCCGAAACCCCTGTGCCATACGGTTCCTCACATAGCAGTTGACGCGGGTCAGATGACATGGGGGAAGAAATGAAGAACGTCCGTAACACCGTCGCGACCGCCGCGGCGACCACGGTTCTCGTCGGACTGTGCGCATTCCTGACGGCGGGGACGGCGGTGGCGGCGCCGGCCGGTGACCGGCTCGCCGCACCGGCCGCGGGGGCCGTCGACCGTACCGACGACGAGAGCTGGCACTGATCACGGTTCCGGCCGGAACGGCCTGTCCGGCCCTGGGGGAAGCGGCCGGACACGAGGCGGGCCGACCGCGGGACGCGGCCGGGTGACCGCCTCCGGGGGCAGGGCACCGCGTCCGGGCACCGGGCCCGGCGGTGAAGCGGGCGGCGCGGCGCCGGGAATATATCCGCGATATATACGGGGTCGATACGGTCCGCGCCACGCAGTCAGCAGTGGAAAGGGCAGACAGTGCCCATGGCGCCGCCTTACGACATGGATGAGAACAGTGACGGCCGCGGGGGCGAGGACATCGGCCCCGCGGCCGTGTTCCACGCGCTCCGCGCCCGTGGCGACACGCATGTCTGGTGGTGGCGGCAGCCTCTGAGCACCGATCCCGCCGACCTCGCCCTGCTGGGCACGGAGGAGTTCCGGCAGGCGCTGTGCATGCGTTCGGAGCAGGAGGCGACGGCGTTCGTCCACACCAGGGCGGCGGCCCGCCGGGCCGCCGCTGAGCTGCTGGGCACCGGTCCCGAGGACATCGGGATCGTCGAACCTCCCTGTACGCCCTGCGGGGACGTCAGCCACGGCCCGACGCATCTGGGCCGGCCCGACGCGCCGCTGGCGGTGGGCCTGGCCCGCACCGGTGGTTTCACGGTCCTCGCCGTGGGGGCGGGGTCCGCCGTGGGTGCGGGGGCGGAACTGCTGCACCCCGTCCGCCACGACGTGCTGAGCGAGCCGTGGCTGACCGCCGACGAGGCGCTCCACATGCTGTCGCTGCCCCGGGGCGCCGCCCGCGACGAGGCGTTCTACCGGTGCCGGGCCAGGAAGCGGGCCGTTCTGGACGCGGTGGGGCACGGGGCGGACGCCGTCCCGCTGGACCGCATCGAGTCGTACCCGGCCACCACCGGCACCGTGCTCATGCACTGTCCCGGGCTTCCCGGGACCCTGGGGCGCACCGCCTGGGTCGTCCGTGATCTGGCGTTGCCCGAACCGGTGGCGGCGGCGGTCGCCGGTGCCGCGGGTGCCGAACCGCCGTGCGGCCCGCTGCGGTTGCACCTGCCGGGGGCGGCGGCCCCCGGCGGTGCGCGCCGCCCCCGGTGACGTCCGCGTGCGGCCCGGGGCCGCCCCGGCGGCGGCGCGCCTCACGGGGGCGGGTGCACCGGGGGCCGGTGCCAGGGTCTCAGCGGGCACCGGTGGGTTCGCGCCGGCTCTGCCGGGGGGCGTCCTTCAGCGACCGCGCCAGGAGCAGCACGAGTTCGTGGAAGCGATAGAGCGGGCGGCCCTGGCGGTCCACCCCGCAGATGTCCAGCAGGGCGCCGTCCACCAGCTGTTCGAGGAGCTGTTCCGCCGCCGCCTCCCGGGTCCGCAGGCAGGCTGCCGCGCGCTGCGCGGGGAAGGACTCCGCCCCGATGTCCGCGAGCTGGACCAGGGTGGCCCGGGCCCGGCCGGATTCCGGTAACTGTTCCAGTGACGGCATCAGTGCGCCGGCCACGTCCACTCCGGCGAAGGCCAGTTCCGCCAGCCGGCTCCCGGGGTCGGCCAGCCGTTCGGCGAGCCGGGCCACCGGCCAGTAGGGCCGTGCCGCGAGCCGGCTCCCGGTGACGCGCAGGGCGAGCGGCAGCCCTCCGCAGTAGGCGAGGACGTCATCGGCGGCGTCGGGTTCGGCGAGCAGGCGGGCCCGTCCGGCCGAGGCGGCCAGCAGGTCGAAGGCGGCACCGTCACCGAGCGGGGCGAGCGCCGTCGTCCGCGCCCCTGTCACCTGGGGCAGCCGGGCGCGGCTGGTGATCAGTACGACCGCGTCGGGTGATCCGGCGAGCAGCGGGTCGAGCCGGCGGCTGTTGACCGCCCCGTCCAGGACCACCAGGAGCCGCCTGCCCGCTGTCCGCGCCCGGTACCGGCGCAGCAGCTCGTCCGTCTCCGCGGGGCCGTCCTGCCCGCCGGAGACGTGCTCACCCAGTCCTCTCAGCAGCCCGGTGAGGACGTCGGCGGGCTGTCTCGGCTGCCCGTCGGGTCCGGTCAGTTCGGCGAAGAGGCAGCCGTCGGGGTAGTGGGCGGCGCTCAGGTGCGCGGCGTGCACGGCCAGGGCCGTCTTGCCCACCCCCGCCATGCCCGTGACGAGCAGGTGGCGCGGGCCCCGGCCGCCGGCCGGTTCGGCGAGCTGGGCGCGCAGGGCGGCCAGTTCGGTGCCCCGGCCGACGAACTCCGTGGTCTGGGCCGGCAGCATCGAGGGGGCGTCCTCGTCGGCGTAGGCGGACGGGGCGGGCCTCCGGCTCGCGGTGCTGCCCGGCCCGGGGCCGCTCCGCCCGGCGAGTACGGCCGCGTAGGTCGAGCCGAGGTCCTCGCCGGGGTCGACGCCCAGCTGGTCGGCGAGCAGGCTGCGGCCCTCGTAGTAGCTCTGCAGGGCGTCGCTCTGGCGCCCGCCGCGGTAGTACGCCGTCATCAGCTGGGCGCGCAGTTTCTCCCGGAGCGGGTGCCGGGCGACGAGGCCGGTGAGTTCGGCGGTCAGCTGCTCGTGCCGGCCGAGCGCCAGGTCCGCTTCGATCCGGCTCTCCAGGGTGTGCATCCTCGCCTCCTCCAGCTGCGGGAGTTCGGCGTCCGCGAGGTGCTCGGTGACGTTGGCGAGGGCGGTCCCCCGCCAGTGCCCGAGTGCCTGGGTCAGCAGCGAACCGGCCTCCCCGAAGCGCTTGCGGCGCAGGGCCGCGCGCCCCAGCGTGTCGAGCCGTTCGAACTCCAGGAGATCGACGGTGCTGTGCGGTGCCCGGAGCAGGTAGCCGGGCTGGCGGCGCTCGATCCCGACCTCGTCGCCGAGCAGTTTGCGGAGCCTGGACATGTACGTGTAGATCTGGGCGCCGGAGGTCGCCGGCGGCTCCCATCCCCACAGGAGTGTGTTGAGTCTGGAGTCGGACACCACACGGCCGCGGGCGAGCAGCAGGGCCGCGAGTACGGTGTGGATCTTGGAGCCGGACAGCGCCACGCGCGTGCCGTCCTTGTGAGCTTCAACCGGGCCGAGGACTCGGAAGTCCATTCGGCACCCCCCGTCTGGCTAATGCGAACGAATGCTCGTCGCAGAAGCTATGCGGGGCGCTTATTCACGGGTTATCCGTTCGGTAACACCGCCTCCCGCGCCCGGCGGACGGGGCCGGGGACATGGGCGGGGAGGCTGTCCCGTGCCTGGTGGGACGGGGGGCGGGGAGGTTGTCCCGTGCCCGGTGGTACGGGGGCGGGGACACGGGCGGAAGGTTTCCCCGGGCCCGGTGGTACGGCCGGGGGCACACGCCCGGAGGCCACCCCGTGCCCCTTGTCCTCCGGTCCGGGACGGCCTCCTGGTGTGTGCCGGGCTGCGGGTGTGGGTCAGCCTGTGGCGACGTCCAGTTCACGGCCGAGGAAGGCCGCCACGGCCTTGTGGGCCTGCTTGCCGTTGTCGGAGTTGGTGAGGACCACGCAGCCGTTACCGGAGCGCAGTCGCAGCGAGGTCAGGGCCCGGTATCCGGCGGTCTGGCCGCCGTGCCCGAACTCCAGGTCCGTCATCGAGCCGTCCACCACGGTGCCCAGGCCGTAGAAGCTGCCGGGGAACGCCTCCGTGAGCATGAGGGCGGCGGACTTCGCGGACAGGAGGTCCGAGAAGCCCAGATGGGCCTGGCGGATCTCCACGGCCAGCTGGGCGAGGTCGACGGCTGTGGACCACAGCCCGCTGCCTGCGAGCACCGGGCGTACCCGGTAACCGTCGAGCAGCGCCCGGCCGTGCTGGTCGTGTCCGGTCGCTATGTCCTGGCCGGCGGCGTGCGGGTCCCCGGGCGCCAGGAAGGTGCTGTCCCGCATGTCCAGCGGCCGGAGGACGAGACCGGTGGCCAGCTCCTGGAAGTCCTGTCCCGTCACATCGGTCAGCAGCTGTTCCAGCAGGGCCCACTGGCTGCCCGCCTTGCGGAAGAGCGCGCCGGGCTCGTGTTCGGCCCACACCTCGTCCAGTACGGCGGACAGCTTCGGCATGTCCTCTCCGGGGCGCCACCAGGTGGCCGGGGTCTGCGAGAGTCCTGCGGTGTTGGACAGCAGGTGACGCAGGGTCAGCCGGGACCCGGCAGCGGTCCGGGGCACGGGGCGGCCGGTGAGGTGCTCCGCGATGTCCTCGTCGAGGCGCAGCACGCCCTGGTCGACGAGGCGCAGCGCGGCGAAGGCCGTGACGTGCTTGCTGATCGAGCCCGCCTGGAACCGGGTCCGCAGCGTCACGGGGGCGCCGGTGTCGGCGGCCCGGACGCCGTGGACCTGCACCCCGACCAGCCGGCCGTCCTGGAGGAGCGCGACCGCGGCCCCCGGTATCCGGTGCGCTTCCATCGCCCCGGCCACGTCGGGCCCGGCCTGCCGTGCCGGTGTGAGCGCGGATGTCATCGGCCTGCTCGCCCCTCTGTCGGTGTCCTGACCGCCGTCCGCCACGTCCGGGGCGCCGCCCTGCGGCTCCGGGGCGCCCCGCGTGCCGTACGTGTTCTGTGTGTCCTGCCTGCCGTGCGTGTCCTGGGTGTCCTGGGTGTCGTGTCCGTCCCGGATGCCGTCGACGGTCTGCGCGAGGTCTTCGACGGTCTCGCTGTCCAGCAGCATCCGCAGGGTGACGCCGAGCCCCTTCTTCCGGGCGGCGGCCATCACATGGACGATGCGCATCGAGTCGGCGCCCAGGTCGAGCAGCCTGTCCCGTACGCCCACGCCGGGCACTCCGAGGACCTCGGCGCAGACCTCCACCAGCAGCCGTTCGGTCCTGGTGCGGGGCGCCGTGTACTCCCGGCCGGCGCCCAGCGCCGCACGGCCGGGCGCGGGCAGCGCCTTCCGGTCGACCTTGCCGGACGCGTTGAGCGGCATCGCGTCGAGCAGGACGAACGCGGCGGGCACCATGTAGGAGGGCAGCGCGGCGGCCAGGTGGGCCCGCAGTCCGGCCTGGTCCGTGGTCCCCGCGGTGACCGCGTAGGCGACGAGGACCTTCTCGCCGTTGCCGTCCTCACGGGCGAGGACCGTGGCGTCCCGGACCGCGGGGTGCGCGAGCAGGACCTCCTCGATCTCCCCCGGCTCGATGCGGTAGCCGCGGATCTTCACCTGGTTGTCGATCCGGCCGAGGCACTCCAGCTGCCCGTCCGCACGGAACCTGGCCAGGTCGCCCGTCCGGTACATCCGCGAGCCGGGCGGCCCGCCGAAGGGCTCCGGCAGGAACCGTTCGGCGGTCAGCGACGGCCGGCCCACGTACCCCCGGGCCACCCCGGCCCCCGCGATGTACAGCTCACCGGCCACCCCGACCGGTACGGGCCGCTGGGCGGCGTCCAGGACGTACGCCCGGTAGTTGTGGATGGGGCGCCCGATCGGCACGCTGCCGGCGTCCGGCTCGACCTCCCAGGCGGTGGACCACACGGTCGCCTCCGTCGGCCCGTACTGGTTGACCAGCCGGTCCACCCTGCGGGCCAGGTCGCGGGCCAGGGCCGGCGGAAGGTCCTCGCCCCCGGCGATGGCGGTGAGCGGGGTGCGGCCGAGCCCGGCGGCGAGGAGGAGTTTCCAGCCCGCCGGGGTCGCCTGGGCGTGGGTGATCCCGGCGCTCTCGATCAGCCGCAGCCGGGCGGACGGGTCGTGCGCCTCCTCGTCGTCGGCCAGGACCACCCGGCCGCCGGTGATCAGCGGCAGGTAGAGCTCGGTCGTCGAGATGTCGAAGGACAGCGAGGTGGGCGCCAGCCAGCGGTGCCCCGGGCCCGCCCCGTACCGCTCCCGCATCGAGAACAGCACGTTCAGCAGGGAGGAGTGCGCGATCTGCACCCCCTTGGGACGCCCGGTGGAACCGGACGTGAACAGCGTGTACGCGAGCCGGTGCCGCCGGGCGGGGTCCTTCGGGTCCCGCTCCTGCGGGCCGTCGACCGGGGTGGCCGGACGGCCCTCGATCAGGGCCCGGTCACGGTCGAGGTCCACGACCCCGCCGTCGTACCCGCCCGCGAGCCGTTCCTCCAGGCCGCCCTGCGTCACGATCAGCCGGGCGCCCGCCGCACCGAGCATGTAGGTCAGCCGGTCCGCCGGGAGCCCAGCGTCCAGAGGCAGGTGGGAACCGCCGGCCTTCCAGATCCCGAGCAGGCAGGGCAGGGTGTCCGGCCCCCGGTTCAGCAGCACACCGACGACGGACTCCGGCCCCACCCCCGCCCCGCGCAGCTGGTGCGCGAGGCGGTTGGCCCGTGCGTCGAGCTCCCGGTACGTCAGGGACGTGGTGCCCGTCCGCACCGCCACGGTGTCAGGGTGTTCCGCGGCTGTCGCCTCGAACACCTCGTGGACGTATCTGCTCATCCCCACTCCACCTCGGTGTCGTTCCAGTCCTGGAGCACCTGGGTCAGTTCCGCCGGCGAGAGGATCGCCGCGTCCACGTCCCCGTCGGGGTCGGCCGCCATCGCTTCGAGCACCGCCCGGTACATCCCGGCGAGGCGCTCGGCGTTCGCCCGGTTCAGCCCGGTGCTGACGGCCCTCAGGACCAGCCGTCCGGGCACGTTGGCGACCGACAGGGTGAACTCGTTGGAGCTGTCACCCGCCCCCGCCCGTACGTCCACCGTGCCGGTGTCGACCTGGTGGAAGTCCTGGTAGCGGTACATGATGTCGAACAGCCGCCGCCCGCCCGCCAGCCGCTGCACCGCGGGGAGCGGATGCCTGCGGTGGCCGTACACCTCGGCCTCGCGGTCGAACACCTGCTGGACCAGCTCGCGCCAGGTCCTCGCCGTACGGTCGTGGGCGAACGGCAGGGTGTTGAGGTACATGCCGTAGACCCGCTCGGCACCCGGGACCTCCGGGCGCGCGCTGTACAGCACCCCGGTGTGGAAGGCCGGTTCGCCGGTCACCGTGCTCAGTACCTTCAGGTGCGTGGCCAGCAGTACCGCCTTGAACGAGGTACCGCTGGAGGTGGCCAGGGCCCGCAGGGCAGGCTCGATGTCGCGGAACTCCACCGACAGCTTGAAGTCCTCACGCGGCGCCGCGCTGCCGTCGCCCCACTCCTCGGGGAGCACGCACATCGCGTAACGGTCGACGATGCCCTGCCAGTAGTCCCGGTCCTCGTCGGACTCCAGCGACCGCTGTTCGGCAGCGATGAAGTCGGCGTAGCGCACCGCTGCCGGTTCGGACCGCTCGGGCAGACCACCCGCGGCGTACGCGTGGTAGGCGTCCAGCACCTCCATCAGCAGCGACTGCTGGCTCCAGCCCTCGGTGATGGCGTGGCAGTGCGTGAAGCCCAGGTGCCACGCCTCCTCCGACTCGATGAGCGCGGAGAGCCGGAGCAGCGGCGGCACACCGAGGTCGAACAGTTCGGCCCGCTCGGAGGCGATGTGCGCCTGCCGCGCCGCCGCGAACTCCTCCGCGTCCCGCCCCCGCAGATCCCGTACGGTCACCGGGATGCCGGCACTCGGATGGACCAGCTGGAGCGGTACGTCGAACCCATCGAGTGAGAAGGACGTACGGAGCATCTCGTGCCGTTCGACGACGGTCTGTCCGGCGCGCCGCAGGGCGTCGGCGTCGAAGGGACGGCCATCCTTGATCCGGAACGTGGACGTGTTGTGGTACTTGTTCAGCCCGTCGTCGGCGAGCATCTCGACCAGCATGCCGAGCTGCACCTTTGAGATCGGGTACGCGTCGACCAGGCCGGCCGGCAGCGCGGTGCGGACCTCCTCGGACACCTGGGCGAACGGGGCGACGGCCACGTCCTCCTGGCCCGGTCCGGTGTCGGTGAGCGCGGTGGCCAGACCGGCGACGGTGCGGTGCTGGAAGACGTCCCGCACATTCGCCTCGAAGCCTTCGGCGCGCAGGGCGCCCACCAGGGCGATGGCCTTGATCGAGTGGCCGCCCAGGTCGAAGAAGTTGTCCTCGACCCCGACCTTCTCCATGCCCAGCACCCGGCTCCAGACAGCGGCGATGCGCTCCTCGGCGGGAGTACGGGGAGCCAGGTAGGTGTCTTTGGCCGAGTCGTCGGGGTCGGGGAGGGCGCGGCGGTCGATCTTGCCGTTGGCGGTGAGCGGGAGGGCGTCGAGCCGGACGAAGAGGGAGGGGACCATGTACTCGGGCAGCGAGGCCCCGAGCGCTTCGGCCAGGCTGCCCGCGAGGTCCTCGGCGAGGCCGTCGGTGGTGCCGGCGACGTAGGCGATCAGGCGCTGGTCCTCGGAGACGACGACCGTCGCGTCGGTGACCTGGGGATGAGCGACCAGAGCCGCCCGGATCTCTCCCAGCTCGATGCGATACCCCCGCACCTTGACCTGATCATCGATACGGCCCAGGAACTCCACCGCACCATCAGCACGCCACCGCACCAGATCACCCGTGCGATACAACCTCGCACCAGGTGCCCCGAACGGGTCGGGCAGGAAACGCTCCGCCGTCACACCAGGACGGAACGCATACCCACGCGCCACACCCACACCACCGACGAACAACTCCCCCACCGCACCCACCGGAACCGGACGCAAACCCCCATCCAGCACCCGCATCACCATGTTCGGCAACGGCCGGCCGATCGGAACAACACCCTCATGAGCCCCGGACAACGGAAAGACACACGTACCCACCGTCGCCTCGGTCGGCCCGTACTCATTGACCACCTGACCATCACCGAGCAGAACCCGCCAACGCTCCACCAACGCACCCGGCAACGCCTCACCCGCCACCACCACACGCGGCACCAAAGCAGAGATCTCCCCGTCCGACAGCTGACCCGAAAGCACCTCCAGATGCCCCGGAGTCAACTTCATGAACGCGAACGGACCCGCCTCGACAACAGCAGCACCCAGCTCGGTCAGCTCACCGTCCCACAACCACACCCGCTGACCAGCAACCAACGGAGCCCACACATTCGGCACCACCAGATCGAACGCCACCGACGAGAACACCGGCGCACCACCCGACCCCGAACCCACCAACTCCCGCACAGCCCAGTCCACATGATTGACCAGACCCCGATGCGAAACCTGCACACCCTTCGGCCGCCCCGTCGAACCCGAGGTGAACACCGTGTACGCCACACCATCCAAATCCGGCGACACCACAGGAGCAGACCCCGGGAACAAGGACACATCCTCATCCACCAACACCACCGACACACCCGGGAACCGGTCCGCATAATCCGCCGACGTCACCGCCACCGACACCCGCGCATCCGCGACCATCCCCGCCACACGCCCCACCGGCAACACCGGATCCAACGGAACGAACCCACCACCCGCACGCCACACCGCCAACAACGCCACCACCAGATCAACCGACCGATCCAGCAACACCGCAACCGACGACTCAACCCCCACACCAGCCGCAACCAACCGATGCGCCAACCGATTCGCCCGACCATCCAACTCACCAAACGACAACACCCGGCCACCAGCCGCCACCGCCACCTCATCCGGCGACTCAACAGCCCAACGACCCACCAACTCCGAAACCGAAACCTCCGGCACCACCACACCCGAGTCATTCCAACCAGTCAGCACACGCTCACGCTCACCACCCGGCAGGAACACCTCCCGCGCATCACCCTCCACATCCCCCGCCATCGACTCCAACACCGCCCGATACATCGCAGCGAGGCGTTGTGCACCGGATTCGCCGAGGATCCGCGGGTTGACGGTGAGCAGCAGGCCACTGCCCCGGGCTGCCACCGCGAGGCCGAACTCCGTCGCGCCTTCACCGTCGCCGGAGTCGGCGTCCACAAGGTCGGATTCGGCCTGGGCGTCTGCCAGGTCGAGGTAGCTGAAGCGGACGTCGAGCAGGCGTGTACCGTCGCCCAGTTCCCGCTGCATGACCGGCATCGGGAAGCGGCGGTGCGGCCAGAGCGCACCTTCCTGGTCGAAGACCTGGCGGATGAGTTCCCTCCAGGTCCGGGCACCGCGTTCGTAGGCGAACGGCACGGTGTTGAGATACATGCCGTAGACCCGCTCGGCTCCCACGACCTCAGGCCGGCCGCTGGACACCAGCCCCGTGCAGAAGGACTCCTCTGCGGTGAGCTGGCTCATCACCTTCAGGTGTGCGGCGTGCAGGACTGCCTTGAGTGAGGTCTCCGTACTGCTCGCGGCGGCACGCAGGGCTGCGGTGAGGTCGCCGAGCGGTACCCGTACGGTGTTCGCGGTCCGTCCGGGCTCGGCGTCCCCCCAACCGGAAGGCAGCTCGAACTTGGCGTGGGTGCTCAGCACGTCACGCCAGTAGGACCGGTCCTCTTCCGATTCCAGGGAGGCGAGTTCGGCGGCGACGAAGTCGGCGTACCGCACCTCGGGGACATCGACATCCGGCAGTGCTTCGCCCGCACGTATCCGCAAGTAGCCCTCGACGACATCGCTGAGGAGAGTGCGGTGGCTCCAGCCCTCGGTGATGGGGTGGCAGACGCTGACCGACAGCCACCATGCCTCGTCGGACTCGATGAGTGCGGAGATACGGAGCAACGGCGCGCGGGACAGGTCGAAGGTCTCGGCCCGCTCGGAGACGATGTGCGCCTTGCGTGCCTCGGCCTGCTGTCCGGCGTCCAGTGACCGCAGGTCGTGAACGGTCACCGGGATGTCCGCGCTCGCGTGGATGAGCTGGAGCGGCACGGTGAAACCTTCGAGATCGAAGGAGGCGCGCAGCATCTCGTGCCGGTCAACCACCGCCTGGCCGGCGCGCCGCAGGGCGTCGGCGTCGAAGGGGCGGCCGTCCTTGATCCGGAACGCGGTGGTGTTGTGGTACTTGTTCAGCCCGTCGTCGGCGAGCATCTCGACCAGCATGCCGAGCTGCACCTGGGCCAGCGGATAGGCGTCCACGAGCCCTGCGGGGAGCTTCGCCCGATCCTCGGGCGCGACCAGCGCGAAGGGCGCGACGACCGCAGAACCGGTGACCGGTTCGGTGTCGGTGAGCGCGGTGGCCAGGCCGGCGACGGTGCGGTGCTGGAAGACGTCCCGCACATTCGCCTCGAAGCCTTCGGCGCGCAGGGCGCCCACCAGGGCGATGGCCTTGATCGAGTGGCCGCCCAGGTCGAAGAAGTTGTCCTCGACCCCCACTCTTTCGACTCCGAGGACGCCACTCCACACGGCGGCGATGCGCACCTCCGTGGGGGTACGGGGAGCCACATAGGTGTCCTCGGCCGAACCCTCGGGGTCGGGGAGGGCGCGGCGGTCGATCTTGCCGTTGGCGGTCAGTGGGAGGGCGTCGAGCCGGACGAAGACGGACGGGACCATGTAATCGGGCAGCGAGGACCCGAGCGCTTCGGCGAGGTCGTCGGTGGTGCCGGCGACGTAGGCGATCAGGCGCTGGTCCTCGGAGACGACGACCGTGGCATCGGTGACCTGGGGATGAGCGACCAGAGCCGCCCGGACCTCACCCAGCTCGATGCGATACCCCCGCACCTTGACCTGATCATCGATACGGCCCAAAAACTCCACCGCACCATCAGCACGCCACCGCACCAGATCACCCGTGCGATACAACCTCGCACCCGCCGGACCATACGGATCGGGCAGGAAACGCTCCGCCGTCACACCAGGACGGAACGCATACCCACGCGCCACCCCCACACCACCGACGAACAGCTCCCCCACCGCACCCACCGGAACCGGACGCAACCCCCCGTCCAGCACCCGCATCACCATGTTCGGCAACGGCCGGCCGATCGGAACAACACCCTCATGAGCCCCGGTCAACGGAAAGACACACGTACCCACCGTCGCCTCGGTCGGCCCGTACTCATTGACCACCTGACCATCACCGAGCAGAACCCGCCAACGCTCCACCAACGCACCCGGCAACGCCTCACCCGCCACCACCACACGCGGCACCAAAGCAGAAACCTGATCATCCGACAGCTGACCCGAAAGCACCTCCAGATGCCCCGGAGTCAACTTCATGAACGCGAACGGACCCGCCTCGACAACAGCAGCACCCAGCTCGGTCAGCTCACCGTCCCACAACCACACCCGCTGACCAGCAACCAACGGCGCCCACACATTCGGCACCACCAGATCGAACGCCACCGACGAGAACACCGGCGCACCACCCGACCCCGAACCCACCAACTCCCGCACAGCCCAGTCCACATGATTGACCAGACCCCGATGCGAAACCTGCACACCCTTCGGCCGCCCCGTCGAACCCGACGTGAACACCGTGTACGCCACACCATCCAGATCGACCGAGAGCGGAGGCGGAGACGACGGATAGGACGAAAGGTCAGCGTCATCAACCCGGACCACATCCACATCGAACCGGTCCGCATAATCCGCCGACGTCACCGCCACCGACACCCGCGCATCCGCGACCATCCCCGCCACACGACCCACCGGCAACACCGGATCCAACGGAACGAACCCACCACCCGCACGCCACACCGCCAACAACGCCACCACCAGATCAACCGACCGATCCAGCAACACCGCAACCGACGACTCAACCCCCACCCCAGCCGCAACCAACCGATGCGCCAACCGATTCGCCCGACCATCCAACTCACCAAACGACAACACCCGGCCACCAGCCGCCACCGCCACCTCATCCGGCGACTCAACAGCCCAACGACCCACCAACTCCGAAACCGAAACCTCCGGCACCACCACACCCGAGTCATTCCAACCGGTCAGCACACGCTCACGCTCACCACCCGGCAGGAACACCTCCCGCGCATCACCCTCCACATCCCCCGCCATCGACTCCAACACCGCCCGGTACATCGCAGCGAGGCGGTCGGTTCCCTCCCGGCCGATGAAGTGCCGGTTGGCGGTGATGACCATGAAGCCGGCCCGGGTGGAGACGCCGAGCGGGAATTCGGTGGGGCTGTCGTCGATGGTGGCCGGGTAGTCCACGACGTCCTGGTCGACCTGGCGGAAGTTCTGGTAGCTGAAGCGGACGTTCACGAGGCGTTCGCCGCCGCCGAGTTCGCGCTGCATCACACCGAGCGGGTAGCGCCGGTGCGGCCAGACCTCGATCTCCTGGTCGAAGACCTGGCGTACCAGGTCTAGCCAGGTCGCCGCGCCCCGGGTGAAGGCGAAGGGGAGCGGGTTCAGGTAGACCCCGTAGACCCGTTCGGCGCCGACCGCCTCCGGCCTGGCGTTGGTCACGAGGCCGGTGAAGAAGGACTCCTCGGGCGTGAGCTGGCTCATCACCTTCAGGTGCACGGCGTGCAGGACGCTCTTGATCGGTACCTTCGCCTTGGCGGCCAGGGTCCGCAGGCCGGTCTCCAGGTCGTGGTACGGGACCCAGGAGCGGTGCAGCCCGCGCGGGGTCGTGGCGGGGTCGTCGCCCCAGCCGGCGGGGATCTCGAAGGCGGCGTTGTCCTCCAGGACCGTCTGCCAGTAGGCGCGGTCCTCCTCACCGGCCAGGGAGGTCAGTTCGGCGGCCACGAAGTCGGCGTACCGCACGGCCGCGGGGGCGGGCTCCTCGACCGGGGTGCCGTCGCGCAGGGCCCGGTAGGTGGTGGCCAGCTCCATCAGCAGCGAGTGGTGGCTCCATCCTTCCAGGACGGCGTGGCACTCGGTCAGTGTCAGCCACCACGATCCGTCGTCGCACGCGTGCCCGGTGAACCGGATGAGCGGCGGTGCGGTCAGGTCGAAGAGCTGGGTGCGCTCCTGGGCCATGAACGCCCGGAGTGACGCCTCGACGGCGTCACCGTCGAGTCCGGTCAGGTCCCGTGCGCCGACCGGGGAGACGACGTCGGTGGCGGGGTGGACGAGTTGCAGCGGTACGGAGTAGCCCTCGATGGCGAAGGAGGACCGCAGGATCTCGTGTCGGGCCAGGACCAGGTCGACGCATCGCTGGAGCCGTGCCCGGTCGAAGGGCTGGTCGTCGAGGATCCGGAAGCAGGTCGAGTTGTGGTAGTGGTTGCGGCCGTCGTCGGCGAGCATCTCGACGACCATCCCGAGCTGCACCTGGGCCAGCGGGTAGGCGTCCACGAGCCCGGCGGGCAGCCGGTCGAGGTCCTCCCGGGCGAGCAGGGAGAAGGGTTCGACGGGCGGCGCGGCCTGGGCGGGCGCGGGGCGGCCGGTGATGAAGGCGACGAGTTCGGCGGGGGTTCGGTACTCGAAGACGTCGCGGACCGTCACGTCGTACTCGCTGTCGCGCAGGGCGCCGACGAGGGCGACGGCGCGCAGCGAGTCGCCGCCCAGGTCGAAGAAGTTGTCCTCGACCCCGACCTGTTCGACGCCGAGGACCTCGCGCCAGACGGCGGTCATCTCCTCCTCGGCCGCGGTGCGGGGTGCGACGTGGGTGGTCTCGACCCCCAGGGCGCTGCGGTCGGGGGCGGGCAGGGCCGCCTGGTCCAGCTTTCCGTTGACGGTCAGCGGGATCTTCCCGACGACCAGGAAGGCGGTCGGGATCATGTAGTCGGGGAGCGTGCGGGCCAGCAGGGTGCGGAGTTCGCTGGGCGCGGCGACGGCGTCGCCGGTGGGGACGACGTAGGCGACCAGCCGGCGGTCGCCGGGGGTGTCCTCGCGGGCGACGACGACGGCGTCCCGGACGCGGGCGTGGGTGAGGAGGGCGGCCTTGATCTCGCCGAGTTCGATGCGGTGGCCGCGGATCTTGACCTGGTGGTCGATGCGTCCCAGGTAGTCGAGGCTGCCGTCGGGCCGCCGGCTCGCCAGGTCACCGCTGCGGTAGAGCCGGGTACCGGGCTTGCCGTACGGGTCGGGGACGAAGCGTTCGGCGGTCAGGGCGGGCCGGTTGAGGTACATCCGGGCGACGCCGGGGCCGCCGACGTGGATCTCACCGGGCACACCGACCGGGACGAGTTCGCCGTGCGGGCCGAAGAGGTGGACCTGGAGGTCGCGCAGCGGGCGGCCGATCGCGTTGCCGGTGTCCGCCGCCAGGTCGGCCTCGGTCAGCAGGTGGTAGGTGGTGTGGACGCAGGTCTCGGTGATGCCGTAGAGGTTGACCAGCTGGGTGCGGTCGAGGCCGCGGCGGGCGACCCAGGGCGCGAGGCCCGGGATGTCGAGGCGCTCACCGCCGAACATCACGACGCGTACGGCGAGTTCGTCGACGAGGGCGTTGCCGTCGGCGGCCAGGGAGACCAGGCTGCGGAAGGCGGACGGGGTCTGGTTGAGCGCGGTGACCTGATGTTCGGCGAGCAGCCGCAGGTACTCCTCGGGTGCGCGGGCCACGTCCGCGGGGACGACGACGAGCCGCCCGCCGTGCATGAGGGCGCCCCAGATCTCCCAGACCGACATGTCGAAGGCGTACGAGTGGAAGAGCGTCCAGGTGTCCTGCTCGTCGAAGCCGAAGTGTTCCTCGGACGCCGTGAACAGGCGGAGCACGTTGGTGTGGCTGAGGCCGACGCCCTTGGGGCGGCCGGTCGAGCCGGAGGTGTAGATGGTGTAGACGATGTCCTCGGGTACCGCACCGGAGACGGGGTTGCCGTCCGGGGCGGCTTCGAGGGCGGCCGCGGTCTCCGGGGCGTCCAGCACCACGAGCGTTCCCTCGGCCACTTCGCCCAGGTGGGCGGCGTACGCCGAGGTGGTGACGACGATGCGGGCGCCGGCGTCCGCGAGGGAGTAGCCGATGCGGTCGGCCGGGTGCTCCGGGTCCAGGGGGAGGTAGCCGGCACCGGACTTGAGGACGGCGAGCAGGGCCGGCACCAGGTCGAGATCGCGGTCCATGCTGACGCCGACGAGGCTGCCGGGGCCCGCGCCCAGGGCGCGCAGGTGGTGGGCGAGACGGTTGGCGCGCGCGTTGAGCCCGGCGTAGCTGAGGCGCTCGGAGCCGAAGACGAGGGCGGTCGCGTCGGGGCGTATCGCGGCCTGCTCCTCGACGAGCTGGTGGACGCAGCGCTCGGGCGCGTCGAAGAACCGGGGCTCGTCCAGCAGGACGGCCAGGTCGGATTCGTCCAGCATGGTGAGGCGGGAGAGCCGTGTGTCGGGCGCGGCGACGGCGGACTCGACGAGGCGTACGAAGTGCCGGGCGAGGCGTTCCACGGTGGCCCGGTCGTACAGCGCGGTGCTGTACTCCAGGGTTCCGGTGACCGAGCCGTCCGGGGACTCGCCGAGCTGGAGGCTGAGGTCGAAGCGTGAGACCCGCGAGGTCGCGTGGAGGGCCTCGGCCTCGACGCCGGGCAGCCGGAAGTCGCGGGTGCGTTCCCGGTGCATGGTGAAGGCCACCTGGCACAGCGGGGTCCGGGACATGTCGCGGACGGGTACGAGTTCGTCGGCGAGCCGGGCGAACGGGTACTCCTGGTTGTCGAAGGCGTCCAGCACGGTCTCGCGGGCGCCGACGAGCAGGTCCCGGAAGGTCGGGTCGCCCTGCCAGCGGCCGCGCAGCACCAGCGTGTTGATGCCGTAGCCGATGAGCTGTTCCAGCTCGGGGCGGCTCCGGCCGGACACCACGGTGCCGACCTGGACGTCGTCGCGGCCGGTGTAGCGGGACAGCAGTGCCTGGAAGCCGGCGAGGAGGGTCTGGAAGGGGGTCGCCCCGTGCTCGGAGCCGAGGGCGCGCAGCCTCTCGGCCGTCCCGGCGCCCAGGTGGACGGGCACCGCGTCACCGTCGTAGCTGCGGGACGCCGGCCGGCGCCGGTCGGTGGGGACCTCCAGGGGGGTCACCCCGGCCAGCTGGTTACGCCAGTAGCCGAGCTGCTTGCCCAGGGTGTCACCGGCCAGGCGGGTGTGCTGCCAGGCGGCGTAATCGGCGTACTGCACGGCGAGCGGGGCGAGCGGAGAGGGCTTTCCCTCGGTGAACGCGCCGTAGAGGGCGGAGAGTTCGGACAGGAAGAGGCCGACGGACCATTCGTCGCAGGCGACGTGGTGGAAGACCACGACGAGCAGGTGGTCGTCCACGGAGATCCGGATGAGCCTGGCCCGCAGCGGCGAGCCGTTCTCCAGGTCGAAGGGGCGGCCCGGTTCGGCCTCGGCGAGTTCCCGGGCGCGCTGTTCCCGCTCCTGGGGTCCGGCGGCGTCCGTGACCTCGTCGACGGGCAGGCGGAACGGGGCGGGAGGGTCGATCAGCTGGACCGGCTCGGCGCCGTCGAGGCGGTAGCGGGTGCGCAGGATCTCGTGGCGGGCCACCAGCTCCTCGAAGCCGCGGCGCAGCACCTCGGTGTCGAGCGGTCCGCGCAGCCTCAGGGCGACCGGGACGCTGTACTCCCAGCTGCCCGGGTCCAGGCGGCTGAGGAACCACATCTGCTGCTGACCGTGGGAGAGCGCCAGCGGGCCGTCCCGGTCGACCGGGACCACCGCGGCCCGCCGGCCGCTGCGGCCTCCGGCGAGCCTGGCGCGCACCAGCTCCTCGCGCCTCTCCTCGGTCTGTCCGTCCGTGCGGCCTTCGCCAGTACTCATGCTGAGCGCCCCTCCCGACCTTCGTTCCGTACGTCTCACTGGGTTTCCTGCTCCGTGCTGCGGCCGGCCCGGTGCCGGCGGGGGCGCCTCAGGCGGCGCCGGTCTCCGCCATGCGGCGGCGCAGGCTCGCCGGGCGCATGTCCGTCCAGACCTCCTCGATCCGGTCCAGGCAGACCTGGCGGGCGCCCTCGGTGCCCTCGGCGTGCCAGCCGGCCGGCAGCTCGCGGTCCGCGTCCCAGATCGAGTACTGCTCCTCGTCGTTCAGGACGACCCGGTAGACACGGTTGTCGGTCTGCTCGTCAGCCATGACGGTTTCCCTTCGGTGGTCGGATTCGCTGCCAGCTTCGGGCGCCCGCCTATACCGGCCCTCTACTGGACACATCCGCGCCGGACCCGTCCGTACGCACCGCCGGGCGGTGGGCCGGCGGCCCCGGAACGGACCGTGCCGACGGCCCCCGGCACGACACGGCACGGCGCGGCACGCAGCACACGGCACGCACCGCACGCAGCTCGCAGCACCGCACCGCACCGCACCGCACGCGGCACGGCACGCGGCCCGGTCCCGACGGGGGTATCGGGACCGGGCCGCGTGGGTCCGGGTGACGGGGCCGGGATGCCACGGCCCGGTGGGAAGGGTTACTCGCGTGCGCCGATGAACTGGATGGCGCGGGCCTTGAGCGCCGCGCCGACCGGCAGGACCGTACCGACCACCGCGAGCAGGGTGGACACGGCGGCGACACCGATGACGGCCGCGTACGGCACCACGATCGGGGTCGCACCGAACAGCTGGAGCAGTGCTCCCCACAGTCCGGTCAGGTTGACGGCCGTGGCCGCCAGGGCGAGGACGACGCCGAGGGCGGAGACGAGCAGCGACTCGGCGACGAAGAACCGCAGGACCTGCCGCGGTGTCGCCCCCGCGGTCCGCAGCACCGCGAGGTCACGGCGCCGGTCCGCGGTCGCCATCAGCAGGGTGTTCAGGATCGCGATGAAGCAGAAGACCATGATGATGACCGCGGTGGACCGCTGCCGTACCTCGGTGAGGTGGCGTGCGTACGCGCTCTCCGAGGCGACCAGTTCGTCCCGGGTCATGAAGGCCGCGCCGCTGCCGGCCACCGCCTCACGGATCTCCGCGGTCACCGCGGTGTGGTCGGCGCCCTCCTCCAGGGTGATGTAGGCGCGCCGGGCGAGGCCGTCGCGGGCGTAGGCCGCCGTCGGGGCGAACCGCTGCGGCAGGTAGGCCACGTCCTCGCCGCGCAGCGCCTTGTAGGTGGCCGCGATCCGCAGTTCGACGCTCTGCCCGTCCGCCATCTCCACGGCCAGCGTCGACCCGACGTCCATGCCCCACAGGTCGGCGACGGCCGTGCTGTTGTCGTCGAGGTCGTCCAGGGACCCGTCGATGACGTCCAGGTCCATGGTGGCCTTCAGCGCGGCGGGGTCGACGACGAGCCCGTCGTTCTCGTCGTACCGGTCCTCGTCCTTGGTGTAGATCGTGGTGAGGACCGGCGCGGCGACCTGTACGCCGTCGATGGCCGCGACCCGCTCGATGACCTGCGGGCTGATGCCCGGCGTACCGTCGGGAGCCAGGGCGTACTGCGAACTGACCCGGTTCTGGAGGCCGTTGTCGCGTGCGGCTCCGAGCGAGTCGGTGGCCGCGAGCAGGGAGAAGGCCAGTCCGACGGTGAGCAGGACCGGCGCGGCCGTGGCCGCGGTGCGCCGGCGGGAGGTGAGCGCGCTCTCCCGTACGAGCATCGCGGTGGGCCCGGACAGGTTCCGGAAGGGCAGCATCAGCAGCTTGACGAGCGGCCCGACGACGAGGGGGGCGAGCACGGCGGCGGCCAGGACGGGCACCATCAGCGACACCACGTAGACGGTGGGCGAGAGCACGCTCGTCGGGGAGGCGACGGCGATCCAGCCGGTCCATCCGACCCCGCCCAGCAGGGCGGCGGCACCGAGCAGGGCCCGGCCTCGTGTCATCCCGGAGTCGTCGACCGACGCCTCGCGCAGCGCCTCGACCGGGCGGATGCCGCCGGCCCGGCGGGCCGCGGCCGCCGCACCGCCGACGGAGACCAGCAGGCCGACCAGGAAGGCGGCGGCGAGCGGCGCCAGGACGGTCCAGTGCAGCGACGGCTCCACCGTGAACCACTCGGGCGAGATGTCCATCGCGATGAGCATGTCGGCGAGCAGCTGCGCGCCGAACAGGCCCAGGACCGAGCCGATCGCCGAGGCGAGGACGCCGACGAGCAACGCCTCGTTGCGCACCATGGCACGCACCTGCCTGGGGGTCGCGCCGACCGTGCGCAGCAGCGCGACCTCGCGGCGGCGCTGGATCACGGCGAACGCGAAGGTGGAGGCCACGACGAAGATCGCGGTGGTACCCGCCACACTGGCCATCACCGGTACGAGCGTGATGGTGTTGTCCAGCGTCTCCCGGTCGCTCGCCTCGCTGGCGTCCGCCTTGTGCCGGTCCTGGCCGGTGAGTACCGCGACCCCGTCTCCGGCGGCGGCCCTCACCTCATCGACCGGACCGAGGGCCACCAGGGACTCGATGCGCGGGGAGAGCCGGGCGGCCTCCGCGTCGCTGAAGAAGACGGCGCTCTCCCAGCCGACCGGGGCGACGGTGCCGCTCACCGTGTACGAGGCGACACCCGACGCGGTCAGGACCGTCACCTTCTCACCGGTGCGGGCCTGGTCGGAGGGGACGACGATCTCCTTGTCCCCGGCCGGTTCGCTGCCGTCGGTGAGCCGGTAGCCGCCGAACCTGGCCACCGGCCAGGGGTGGCCGACCATGTCGTCCGGACCGCCCTCGACCTGGGCGTAGAAGGCGCGGTCGACCACTGTCTCACCGGTGGCGGCGACCTTCTCGCGGGTCTCGTCCGTGATGCCGCGGGCCGCGGCCGGCGACCGGATACCGAGGTCGTGGTGGGCCGGGTTCCAGTCGGGGTCGGAGGCCTGGACGACCGCCGGGGCCTGGGCGAACCGCTCCACCGGCCGGTCCGGCAGGTCGAGCATCGTCATGATGAGTAAGCCCATGGCGGCGACCTGCGCCACCCCCAGCACCAGGGCCACCACGGTTCCCAGGAACGACACCCACCGGGCCCGCAGGGTCTGGAAGGCGACCCCGATCACCGCGCCACCGCCAGATCCGTCATCCGCGCCGCGACCGCCTCCGCGGTCGGCGCACGCAGTTCGCCGACCAGACTGCCGTCGGCGAGGAACAGCACCCGGTCCGCGTACGCCGCCACGGTGGGATCGTGCGTGACCATCACGATGGTGGTGGTCACCCGCGTCTCACCGCCCGGCCCGCCCGGCTGCGCCGGAACCGGCCCGCCGGCCAGGCGGCGCAGTGTGTCGAGCAGTTCGCGCCCGGTGGTCAGGTCCAGCGCACCGGTGGGCTCGTCGGCGAAGAGCACCGCGGGCCGGGACACCAGCGCACGGGCGATGGCGACACGCTGCTGCTGCCCGCCGGACAGCTGGCTCGGGCGGCTGCCCGCCTTGGCCTCCAGCCCCACCTGCGCGAGCGCCGCCAGGACCGTCGCCCGTTTGGGCTTGCGTCCGGCCAGCCGCATGGGCAGTGCCACGTTCTGCTCGGCCGTCAGCGAGGGCAGCAGGTTGAACGACTGGAAGATGAAGCCGGTCCGGTCACGCCGGAGTTCGGTCAGCTCCGTCTCGTTCAGCCCGACGATGTCCTCACCGTCGATGAGGACCCGGCCCGAGCTGGGCCGGTCGAGTCCGGCCGCGCACTGGAGCAGGGTCGACTTCCCGGAGCCCGAGGGGCCCATGATGGCGGTGAAGCTCCCCCGGGGAAAGGACAGGGCGATCTCGCGCAGTGCCGTCACCGCACTGTCACCGGAGCCGTACGTCTTGGTCAGCGACTCTAGCCGCACTGCGTCATCCATCGGTTCTCCGCAATTCCAGGGTGGTGAGGGGATCGGCCGTCGACCCGTCCGCGACGGCAGCCGGCACCGGCTGTGCGGGCGGTTCGCTGTCCTGCCGGTCCTCGACGGCCGCGCCCTTCCGGGTGAACACCACGGCGGCGACGACGGCGAGAACCACCATCACCCCTGACACCAGCATCAGCGTGTGCCGGGAACCGACCGCCTCCAGCAGGTACCCCGTCGCCAGGGCACCCAGCGAACTCGCCCCCGACACCAGGAGCATGACGACACTGCCGACCCGCCCCTGCATGTTGTTCGGGGTGATACGCACCTGGTAGGACATGCCGGAGACCGTAACAGCGGCTCCTATATGCGACGTTATGAAGAAAAGAACACCAAGTGCCACGGGTTGCCGGAAAAATACCGCTGCGGGCATCACCACGGCCCAGAGCGTGTGCGCCAGGATCATGATCTGGCGCATCGCCAGCCGCTTGTTCAGCCAGCCTCCGGCCAGCGCCCCGAACAGTCCTCCCATACCGCCGCACGCCATGATCAGCCCGATGGTCCCGGCCGCACCGCCGTCCTCCCTGATCACCACGGCCACCGTGAGGATGAGTCCCTGGAAGACCAGATTGCTCCCCGCGATGATCAGCAGCGCCGTACGGAAGTAGGCCCGCCCCCACACCCAGCGCAGCCCGACGAGGATGTCGTCCCGCATCCTGCGCCGCTTGGCGGGCCGCGCCGGCGGCTCCTTCTCGCCGCGCAGACGCAGCAGGGTGATGAGGGAGAGCAGGTACAGCGTGACGCTGGACATGAAGGGCAGCCACGCGGACAGCCCGAACATCGCCCCGCTCGCCGGGTGTCCGACGAAGTTGACCCCGCGGGAGCGGGCCTCGTTCGTCGCCATGGCCGCGCCCAGCTGGGCCGGCGGCACCACACCGCGCACCATGGCCCGCTCGGAGAGCTGGTAGAAGACCGTCATGGTGCTCTGCACGAACGCCACCAGGGCGATGTGCCAGACCCGGACGGTGTCCCCGATGAGCGTCAGGGCGACCGTCGCCACCGCGACCATGCGCACGATGACGCAGACCATCATCACCCGCCGCCGGTTCAGGCGGTCCACCATCACCCCGGCCGGCAGCTGCACCAGCAGGGTCGGCAGCAGCGACGCGAACCCGACCAGCCCGGCCGCGCTCTCCGAGCCGGTGTGCCACAGCACGAGCAGGGTGAACGCCATGCCCGAGCAGCGCTCCGCCATGACGGACATGGCGGAGCCTGTCCACAGCAGCCGGAAGTCCCGGTAGCTGCGCAACGACGGGAGGGCGTGCTTGCGCCGCTCTCCCCGTTCTCCCCCGTCACCTCTCATGGGCGATCGGCCCAGCACCATTCCAGGACAGCCATCGCGCTGTGCAGTTTGTGCGTGGCCTGGGTGAACGCGATGCTGTGCGGGCCGTCCAGCACCTCGGCGGTGACCTCCTCGCCCCGGTGGGCGGGCAGGTCGTGCAGGAAGGCCGCCTCCGGGTTCCTCTCCCACAGGGCACCCGTGACCTGGAACGGCGTGAAGACCTCGTGCCAGTCGGCGGTCGGCTTACTGGTCCCGGTGGTCTGCCAGCGCGTGGTGTAGACGGCGTCGAACCCGGACGGCCGGTCGTCCATGCTGTGCAGCTCGGACACCTTCGACCCGCTGCGCCCGGCCTGCTCGACGGCGGTGGCGAGGATCTCCGGCGCCAGCCCGTACCCGGGCGGGGTGCGCAGTTCCAGCTCCGTACCGGGGAAGCGGGACAGCGCGAGGGCGAGAGCCGCGGCACTGTTGTTGCCCTCCCCCACGTACAGCACCCGCAGTCCGTCGATACGGCCGAAGTGGTGCTGCAGGGTGGTGAGGTCGGTGAGCCCCTGCGTCGGATGCTCCTCCGCGCTCATCGCGTTGACCACCGACATCCGCCCGCCGGCCGCCCAGGTCCGCATCTCCTCGGTGGCGTCCGCGGTACGGGCCACCAGCAGGTCCAGCATCCCGGAAAGCACCCGCCCGGTGTCCTCGGTGGTCTCCCCCGTGTTCAGCTGGAGATCGTCCGGCCCGAACGTCACGGTCCTCGCCCCGAGCCGCAGCGCACCGCTGGTGAAGGCCGTACGGGTACGGGTGGACGTCCGCCGGAAGTAGACACCGACGATCGTGTTCTTGAGCGACTCTGCCTGCGCGCCGGCGGCGAACTCCGCACCACGCCGGACGATGTCCCGCAGGTCCTCGTCGGTCAGGTCGCTGATGGAGATGAGGTGTCGTACAGACATGCTTTTCGCCTCTCGTCTCGTCTCGACGTGCTCAGTGGGACCGGGACACGGACCGCGCCGGGTCCTGAGACGCGGACGGTGCCTCGGTCGGCGCCTCGGACGGCACCTCGGACGGCACCTCGGACGCGGCCAGTTCGGCATCGATCTCGGCCCGGATCCGGTTCTCGATCTCGACGGCGAGCTGAGCGATCGTCGGACTCTCGAAGGCGACACGCATCGGCAGGTCCAGGTCGAACTCGTTCTGGAGGCGCGAGACCAGCCGGACGGCGAGGATCGAGTGGCCACCGAGGTCGAAGAAGCTGTCCTGGGTGCTCGCCTCCTTGCCCAGCAGATCGCGCCAGATGGCGGCGACGGCCTCCTCCGTCGGCGTACCGGGCGCGACGAAGGCGTCCGCGGTGACGGACTCGGGGTCGGGGAGGGCGCGGCGGTCGATCTTGCCGTTGGCGGTGAGCGGGAGGGCGTCGAGCCGGACGAAGAGGGAGGGGACCATGTACTCGGGCAGCGAGGCCCCGAGCGCTTCGGCCAGGCTGCCCGCGAGGTCCTCGGCGAGGCCGTCGGTGGTGCCGGCGACGTAGGCGATCAGGCGCTGGTCCTCGGAGACGACGACCGTCGCGTCGGTGACCTGGGGATGAGCGACCAGAGCCGCCCGGACCTCACCCAGCTCGATGCGATACCCCCGCACCTTGACCTGATCATCGATACGGCCCAAAAACTCCACCGCACCATCAGCACGCCACCGCACCAGATCACCCGTGCGATACAACCTCGCACCCGCCGGACCATACGGATCGGGCAGGAAACGCTCCGCCGTCACACCAGGACGGAACGCATACCCACGCGCCACCCCCACACCACCGACGAACAACTCCCCCACCGCACCCACCGGAACCGGACGCAAACCCCCGTCCAGCACCCGCATCACCATGTTCGGCAACGGCCGGCCGATCGGAACAACACCCTCATGAGCCCCGGTCAACGGAAAGACACACGTACCCACCGTCGCCTCGGTCGGCCCGTACTCATTGACCACCTGACCATCACCGAGCAGAACCCGCCAACGCTCCACCAACGCACCCGGCAACGCCTCACCCGCCACCACCACACGCGGCACCAGAGAAGAGATCTCCCCGTCCGACAGCTGACCCGAAAGCACCTCCAGATGCCCCGGAGTCAACTTCATGAACGCGAACGGACCCGCAGCCACCAGACTCTCGCCCAGCTCGGTCAGCTCACCGTCCCACAACCACACCCGCTGACCAGCAACCAACGGAGCCCACACATTCGGCACCACCAGATCGAACGCCACCGACGAGAACACCGGCGCACCACCCGACCCCGAACCCACCAACTCCCGCACAGCCCAGTCCACATGATTGACCAGACCCCGATGCGAAACCTGCACACCCTTCGGCCGCCCCGTCGAACCCGACGTGAACACCGTGTACGCCACACCATCCAAATCCGGCGACACCACAGGAGCAGACCCCGGGAACAAGGACACATCCTCATCCACCAACACCACCGACACACCCGGGGACCGGTCCGCATAATCCGCCGACGTCACCGCCACCGACACCCGCGCATCCGCGACCATCCCCGCCACACGCCCCACCGGCAACACCGGATCCAACGGAACGAACCCACCACCCGCACGCCACACCGCCAACAACGCCACCACCAGATCAACCGACCGATCCAGCAACACCGCAACCGACGACTCAACCCCCACACCAGCCGCAACCAACCGATGCGCCAACCGATTCGCCCGACCATCCAACTCACCAAACGACAACACCCGGCCACCAGCCGCCACCGCCACCTCATCCGGCGACTCAACAGCCCAACGACCCACCAACTCCGAAACCGAAACCTCCGGCACCACCACACCCGAGTCATTCCAGACCCGCAGGAGCCGGTGCTCGTGGACCGAGGTGATGTCGATGGCCGCGACGGGGGTGTCGGGGGCCGCGACGACTCCCTCGACCAGGCGGACGAAGTGGTCGGCCAGGCGCTCCATGGTGGACCGGTCGAACAGTGAACTGGCGTACTCCAGAGCACCGTTGAGCGATCCGTCGGTCTGGCGCCAGATGAACATCGTCAGGTCGGTCTTGGCGACCCGCCAGGCGCCCTGGAACGCGTCCATCAGGACCCCGTCGGTGGCCACCGAGGTGGCTCCCTCGTCCTGGAGGTCGAAGGCCGCCTGGTACAGGGGGGTGCGGGACAGGTCGCGTACCGGCTGGAGCTCGTCCACCAGGCGTTCGAACGGCAGTTCCTGGTGGGCGAATCCGGCCATGACGGTGTCCTTGGTGCGGCCCAGGAGCTCACCGAAGGTGGGGTCGCCGGTCAGGTCGCAGCGCATGACGAGGGAGTTGAGGAAGAAGCCGACCGTGCCTTCCGTCTCGGGGCGCAGGCGCCCGGTGACGGGGCTGCCGATGCCGAAGTCGTGCTGTCCGCTGTGCCGGGAGAGCAGTGCCGCGAAGACGGCGAGCAGGGTGGCGTACTGGGTCGCACCGTGCCTGCGGCCGATGCCGCTGAGGGCGTCCGCGAGCGGGGCCGGCACGGTGAAGCGCACGCCTTCCCCCTTGCCGTCGCGCCGGGCGGGGCGTGTCCGGTCGGTGTGCAGCTGGAGTTCGGGCATCCCCCGCAGGGCGCTCTTCCAGTACTCCAGTTCGCGGTCGAGGGCCTCGTCGTCGGAGCGGGTGGCCTGCCAGGCGGCGTAGTCCGCGTACTGCACCGTGAGTTCGGGGAGTTCCGGGGTGCGGCCTTCCAGTTCCGCCGCGCACAGTTCGCGTATCTCGCGTTCCATGAGCACCGTCGACCAGCCGTCGGTGGCGATGTGGTGGGTGGTGACCAGCAGGACCGGGCCGCCGTGGGGCACCCGTACGAGCAGGGCGCGCCAGAGCGGTCCCTCCGTGAGGTCGAAACCGCGGGCGAACTGCTCGCCGAAGAGCTCTTCCAGCGCCGATTCGCCGGCGTCCTCCACCCGCAGCTCCACCGGCTGCGGGGCGGTCACGGCCTGGCGGGGCTCCTCGCCCTCCAGGACGTACCGGGTGCGCAGGGACTCGTGGCGCTGTTCCAGGGTGTCCAGGGCCGCCTGCACCGTTTCCGCCCCGGTGCCCGCCGGCAGCCGCAGGAAGAGGGGGGCGACCCATTCGGGGCTGCCCGGGTGCATGCGGTCCAGGAACCACAGCCGGTGCTGCCCGAAGGAGAGCGGCAGCGGTACCTCGCGGCCCACCGGCACCACCTCGGGGACGGCGGGGCGCGCCTCCTCCAGGAGCCGGGCCTGGGCCTCGACCGTGGAGGCCGCGAAGAGGCCGCGGAGCTGGATGCTGTCGCCGGACGCCTTGCCGAGTGCGTCGGCCAGCCGGGTCAGGACCAGGGAGGATCCGCCGAGGGCGAAGAAGTCGTCGTGTACGCCGACCTGTTCGACCTGGAGCAGCTGTTCCCACACCTGGGCGACGAGCTGTTCGGCGACCGTACGGGGCGCGAGGTGGGCCGGCCCCCGTTCCGGTGTGCCGGTCCCGGCCTGTGCGGGGTCGGGCAGTGCCTTGCGGTCCACCTTGCCGTTGCTGGTCAGCGGGAAGGCGTCCACCGGCACGAAGAGGGCGGGGATCATCGGCTCGGGGAGCCGCTCGCGCAGGAAGCTGCGCAGTTCGTCGCGGGGGATGCGCCGGGCGGACACCAGATGGGCGACGAGCCGTTTCCCGCCGCCGGCGGCCGCTGCGGAACCGTTCGCCGCTCCGGCACCCGCCGCCCCGGCCGCCGGGTAGGCGCCGACCACGGCGCCCCGGACGTCGGGGTGGGCGTTGAGCGCGGCCTCCACCTCGGCCGGTTCGATACGCACACCGTTGACCTTGACCTGGTGGTCGACCCGGCCGAGGTAGGCGAGGGAGCCGTCCGAGCGCCAGCGGGCCAGGTCTCCCGTGCGGTACATGCGGCTGCCGGCCGGGCCGTGCGGGTCCGGCACGAAGCGGTCGGCGGTCTGGGCGGGGTTCCCGACGTAGCCGCGGGCCGTTCCGGTGCCGCCCGCGTACAGTTCGCCGACCACTCCGATCGGTACCGGGTCCAGCTCCTCGTCCAGCACGTACACCCGCATGTGGTCGATCGGCCGGCCGATCGGGACGGCCTCGGTGTGCAGCTCCGGGTCGAACTCCTGGCCGGTGACGTCGATGGAGCACTCGGTGGGCCCGTAGGTGTTCCACACCGTCGCCCCGGTGGGTTCGCCGAGCCTGCGGCACAGTTCGGCGTCGAGTGCCTCACCGGCGGAGAAGACCATCCGCAGCCCGGTGCACTCCGCCCAGCCGGGTTCGTCGGCGACCAGCCGCAGCACGGACGGCACGCCCTGGAGGACGGTGACGCCCTGCTCGGCGACCGTACGCACCAGGAGCGCGGGGTCCGATTCGGCCCCCGCCGGTGCCATCACCACGGTGCCGCCGGCGGCCAGCGGCGCGAACAGTTCCAGGGCAGCCGCGTCGAAGGTCAGCACGGTCTTCTGGAGCATCCGGTCGTCCGCCCCGATGCCCTGCCGGGCGACCGACCAGGCCACCCGGTTGGCGATCCCGCCGTGCTCGACGAGGACTCCCTTGGGGCGGCCCGTCGAACCCGAGGTGTAGGTGATGTAGGCGGCCTGGCGCAGGTCCACCGGTACGGGCTCGGCGTCGGCCTCCTCCGCGGTGGTGTCCAGGAACACCAGCTCGGCCCCTGCCGCCGCGCTGTCCAGGGCGCCCGCCGAGGCGTTCACGGTCAGTACGGTCCGGGCCCCGCTGTCCGCGATCATCCAGGAGATCCGCTCGGCCGGGTGGCCCGCGTCCAGCGGCACGTAGGCGGCGCCGGCCTTCCACACGCCGAGCAGGGCGGCGACGAGTTCCCTGCCGCGCGGCAGGCAGACGGCCACCCGCGACTCGGGGACGACGCCGCGTCCGCGCAGCAGCCGGGCGACGGCGTTCGCGCGGCGGTCCAGCTGCGCGTACGTCATCGGCCCCTGGGCGTCGTCGACCGCGATGGCGTGAGGGGAGCGGGCGGACTGCTGGGCGATCAGTTCGTGCAGCGGGACAGACATCTCTTCTCCAGAGGTGTTGATCAGTTGCAGCGTTCGGTTGCGGTGGCCCGGGGCAGGGCGCCCGGCCCGCCCTCGCGGGGTGGGCCGGGCGCCGCCCCCGGCCGGCTCTCGGAGCCTGCCGGTGTCGGAACACCCGGAGCACTCAAAGCACTTGGAGCATTCGGAGCGCCCGGAGCGCTCAAAGCACCCGGAGCGCCCGGAGTTCTCAGAACGTCGGGAGTTCTCAGAGCGTCGGGAGTTCTCAGAGCGTCGGGCCCGGCAGGAATCCGTCGATGCGGGTCCCGATGCCTCCCCGCCGTGCCTCGTCCCGGACGAAGGCGGCCAGCGCCAGGTCCAGGACGCCCAGGCCGAACGGGGAGTACACCAGTGGTTTCCCGTCCCGCGGCACGGGCCGGGCCGTCCCTCGCAGCAGCGCGCCGATCGGGGCGTGGACGAAGTCCCGTCCGCCGGTGTGCTGTTCCGCGAGGTGCAGCGAGGTCTGCTCGCGGCACACGTGGTCGGTGTCGTCGACCACGTTGTGCGCGCCGAGGACGGCCGGCACGGTCAGGTCGCGCAGCGAGATGTGGAGCACGGCGGTTCCGGGCGGGCAGGCGTCCAGGCCGGTGTGGGGGGTGGCGGCGGTCGTCGCGAAGGACACCAGGTCATGGGCGCCGAGCGCCTCGTCCAGGGTGGCGCAGTGACGTATCCTCGCGCCCGGCAGCAGGCGGGCGTGATCGGCGGTGAAGCGCTTGGCGCGTGCCATGTCCGTGTCGTGGACGGCCAGCGAGTCGAGGCCGGGCAGTTCGGCGGCCAGGAAGCGGAGCACCTCGCGGTTGATGACCCCGGTGCCGATGAGGGTGAGCCCGGTCGGCCTGCGGCCGCCGAGGAGTACCCGGGCGCCGAGCGCGGCGGAGGCCGCGGTCCGCCTGGCCGAGATCAGGGAGCCCTCGATCAGGGCCTCGGGGTGCCCGTTGTCCAGCGAGTTCAGCAGGACGGCGGCGCTGGCGCGTTCCAGTCCGGCGGCGACGTTGCCGGGGAAGGAGGAGATCCACTTCATTCCGGCGACCTCGCCGGCCCCGGACGCCTCCTCGCCCCGGTGACCGGGGGCCGGGGCGGCCCCGGTCCCCTCGTGCGACGCCTCTCCGAGGTATCCGGGCAGGCCGATGATCCGGTCCCTGGGCCGGTCGGGGAACCGCAGGAAGACCGAGTGCGGGAGCACCGTCCGGCCTTCGTCGTGCCGCTGGTAGGCGGCTGCGACGAGGTCGATGACCTCCTTCTCACGGCCGGCCAGCAGGCCTGCCACTTCACCGTGCTTGAGGATCAGCATGCGCCCACCGCCAGTGTGTGTTCGGGTTCGTTCCACAGATGTGAGACCTCTCCGAAGTGGGCGCGCACCCAGTCGTCGGAGTAGATGGTGTCGAGGTAGCGGTCCCCGCGGTCGGGGAAGATCATCACGCAGTTGCTGCCGGCCGGGATGCGGCCCGCGGTCTTCGTCAGGGCGGCGGTGACCGCACCCGACGAGCCGCCCGCGAGGATCGCCTCGCGGTGGGTCAGCGTCCGGCAGCCGACGACGCAGTCGAGGTCCGAGACGAGGACGACCTCGTCGGCCAGTGACGGGTCGAAGAGCGCCGGCTTGACCGCGGCACCGTGCCCGGGGAGCAGCCTCGGCGCGGACGGTCCGCCGAAGAGGACGCTGCCCATCGCGTCGACCCCGACGAGGGTGGTCGCCAGGCCCTGCTCCCGGATGTACTGCGCGCAGCCGGTCATGGTGCCGCCGGTGCCGGTGGAGCAGAACAGGTAGTCCACCCGTCCGTCCAGCGCCTCGGCGATCTCCCGCATCGTCTGCACGTGGGCCAGCGGGTTGAGCGGGTTGGCGTACTGGTTGGGCCAGTACGCGCCGGGGATCGAGGCGACCAGTTCGCGTACCCGCCGTACCCGCACGGGCAGGTAGGCGCGGGTCTCCGGGTCGGTCTCGGTGACCATCTCGACGGCGACCCGGTAGGCACGCAGGATCGCCAGGTTCTGCTGGGTGGTCTTGGGATCGACGACGCAGATGAAGTCGATGCCGTAGTAGCGGCAGATCTGCGCGATACCGATCGCCAGGTTGCCGGAGCTGGACTCCACGACGGTGGACCGTCCGGGCACCAGTTCCCCGCTGCGGATCCTGCCCAGCAGCATCGAGAGCGCCGAGCGGTCCTTGACGCTGCCACCGGGGTTGAACGCCTCCAGCTTCGCGAAGACACGCGACCCGAAGCGGGGCAGCAGCCCGCCGAGTTCGACCAGGTGGGTGTTGCCCACGCCGTCGAGGATGCCGCGCAGCACCGGCGGCTTCATGAGGCCACGCCCGCGCCGCCGCCCATGGCCAGCAGCGAGCGCTTCTCGGCCGCGTCCGTCAGCGGAAGACGGGACAGGGGCACCTCGGGGGTGTCGCCGGCCGCCGTCATGATGCGGATGAACTGGCCGAAGAGGCTTTCCGCGGTGGCCTTCTCGAAGAGCGCGGTGTCGTAGCGCAGGGCCAGGGTGAGGCCGTGGACGTCCCGGGTCACCTCGATGGCGATGTCGCACTGGCCTTCCAGATGCGGGATCTCCAGGTAGGTGGTGGTCACACCGGCGACGTCGATGGGCACCCCGGCGACCGCCCCGCCCAGCTCCGTACCGAAGGCGTCCGTGGTGACCATGGTCATGGAGATGCGGTACAGCGGGCCGTCGGCCGCGGCCGCCCGTGCGACCAGCGGATAGGGGTAGGTGGCGCGTGCGGTGGCCTGCCTGAGCCGCTCGTTGGCGGCGGCGGTGACCTCGCCGATCGGGGTGCGCCGGTCGAGTACGGCCCTGATCAGCACGGGGTTCACGAAGTAGCCGATGACCTCCTTGGCGGCCGACCGGCGTACGGAGGCCGGGCAGGCGATCAGGAAGTCGGTCTGCCCGGACCACCGGTTGACCAGGGCCTGGAGGGAGCCGAGGGCCAGGGCGAACTGGGAGATCTCCTGTTCGGCCGCGGCCCGCTTCAGCCGTTCCGCGAGCTCGTCGGGGAGCCGGCGGACGAGGCTGGCTCCGGTGAACGAGGACGTGGCCGGCCGGGGCCTGTCCGTGAGGAGTTCGGCGGGGCCCGATCCCTCGCACTGCTCGCGCCAGAACTCCGCCTGGCGCTGCCCGCGCGAGGAGTCGAGCAGGGCCCGCTCGCTCTCCACGAAGTGGTCGTAGGGGACGGCGAGGGGGGCCCATTCCGGTTCACCGCCGCCGGCGTACGCCCGGTAGGCGTCCAGCAGATCGCGCCACAGCAGCCACTGGGACGCGGCGTCGGTGGCGATGTGGTGGGTCAGGGCGAGCAGCACGGCATCCGTGCGGCGCCGCCAGAGCACCAGCCGGAAGGGGCCCTCGCCGGAGAGTTCGAAGGGGGTCGCGGCCTCCGCCTCGACGAGGCTCCGCAGCTGTGCGTCGTCCGCGTCCGGGACGTCGCGTACGACGAGTTCGCCGGTCTAGCCCGGGGCCTTCTCCACCCGCCGGGGACTTCCGTCGGCCACGACGTACACCGAACGCAGCATGGGGTGCCGTCCGGTGAGCGCCCGGGCCGCCCGCGCCAGGACCTCAGGGTCCGGCGCGGGCTCCATCCGGACACCACCCGCGAGGTTGTAGGTCGCGCTGCCGGGGGCCAGTTCATGGAGCAGCCATAGCCCCTCCTGGCCCACCGACAGGGGCTTCGCCCCGCCCATGGGGTCCGTGTGGGCCATGGGTCAGACTCCTGCCTTGTCCGCGGCGAGGAAGTCGGCGACGTCGGACACGCGCAGCAGGTCACCGACCTTCTCGTCGGGAACTGTTTGGTTGAAGGCCTTCTCCACCGCGGCCAGCAGGTCGATACGGGTGAGGGAGTCCATGCCGAGCTCCTCGAAGCTGGAGTCGGCGGTGACCTCGGCGTCCAGGTCCGGGGCGGTGCGCAGGGTGAGGTTGATGATCTCGACGATCAGTTCGTCTCGGGTCATGGCCTGTCTCTCCATCGGTAGGCACGCGCGGGGCGTGGATGTACGTGCGGTGATCGGTGGTGCGGTGATCGGTGGTGCGGTGGTGCGGTCCGGGGCCCGGGGCTGTGCCCGGGCGGTGCGCCCGGGGCGGCATGCCGGGGCCCGTCAGGGCATCCGGACGACCTGGCCGGCGTACGTCAGCCCGGCGCCGAAGCCGAGCAGCAGGACGTTGTCGCCGGGGGTGGCGCGGCCGCTGTCCTTGAGCCTGTTCAGCGCCAGCGGCACCGAGGCGGCCGAGGTGTTGCCGGTGTCGACGACGTCGTTGACGACGCGCTCCGGCGGCAGCTCCAGGTTGGCGGCGAGGGTCTTGATGATCCGGTTGTTGGCCTGGTGCGGCACGAACCAGTCGATGTCCTTCAGTTCGATCCCGGCGGCGGCGCACGCCCGGTGGGCGACCTCCGGCATGGTGGCCGTGGACCACTTGTAGACGAGCGGGCCGTTCATCGCGACGTACTCCCGGCCGTCCGCCTTCTCGGTGATGCCGAGGACGTCGTGCCGTGCGCCGTCGCTGCCCCAGACCGCCGGGCCGATGCCGGGCTGGTCCGAGCGGGAGACCACCGCGGCTCCGGCTCCGTCTCCGAAGATGACGAAGGTGTCGGGGTCGTTCGGGTCGATCCACTCACTGGTCCGCTCGGCGCCGACGACCAGCACGTTGCGGGCCTCGCCGAGGCGCACCGCGTTGGAGGCCATGGCCAGTGAGTAGGTGAAGCCTGCGCAGACCGCGTTCAGGTCGTACGCACCGGAGTTGGGCAGGCCGATCCGGCTGGCCACCTCGGGGGCGATGCCGGGCATCCGGCGCCGGCGGGTGGCGCTGGCGACGATCGTCAGGTCCACCTCGGCGGGGTCGATGTCGGCCGAGACGACCGCCTTCTCGCCCGCCGCCGCCGACATCGTGACCAGGTCCTCCTCCTCGGAGGCGTGGTGGCGGGTTCTGATACCGGTCCGGCCCTCGATCCACTCGGGCGAGACCGTGGTCAGCGGTGACAGCTCCTCGTTGGACACCAGCCGGGCCGGCCGGTACACCGCCAGTCCCGTGATCCGTGATCCGTACGTCTCGAACTCGAACATCCGTGGTCTCCCCATCGGTCCGTCGGCGTCAGGCGTCCGACGGCTCTGCCATGGCCACGGCGATCCGCCGCGGTCCGGTGAACGGCTCGCGCGCGTGCGCGGCGAGCATGTTGTCGACGACCAGGACGTCGTCGCGCTGCCAGTCGAAGCGGACCGAGGCCGACCGGTAGGCGGCCCTCAGGTGGTCGGCCACCTCGTCGGGGATGGCCCCGCCGTCCCCGTAGAAGGTGTTCGTGGGCAGGTCCTCGTCGGCGAAGATCGCGCGCAGTCCGGCGCCGACCTCCGGCGCGAGGGTGCCGACGTGGAAGAACGTCGCGTGGTTGAACCACACCTCTTCGCCGGTGACCGGGTGGCGGTGCACGGCCTTGCGCACCGCGGTGGTGCGCAGCCCGCCGTCGGGCCGCCACTCGGCGTCGATCCCGCGCTCCCGGCAGTACGCCACCACCCCGTCCTTGTCCGAGGTGTTGAACGCCTCCTGCCACGGCACCCCGAAACCGGCGTGGAAGTTGCGCACCACCTGCCAGCCGCGTGCCTCGAACTCCGCCCTGACCCCGGGATCGACGGCCCGCAGCACCCGGCGGATGTCGGCGAGCGGGGTGGCGCCTTGGGTGAGGGGCGGTTCGGCGCAGAAGAAGTACAGGGTCCGCGGCCACACCGCCTGGTAGGAGTTCTCGTTGTGGAGGAAGATCTCCTCGTCCGGTGGGTAGTCGGTCGAGGTGTAGACCTGGCCCTTGATGGTGCTGCGGGGTGAGGAACGCTCGGCGTACGCCAGCGGCGGGGTGCCGGAGAAAGCCCGGACGGTCCCGTCGAAGCCGTCGACGCCGCCCACCTCGAACCCGCGCAGCAGCAGGGCGCCGCGTTCGGTGAGCAGGGCGCGCAGCTCCGCCCGGTTCGCGTCGATGTACTCGTGGATGCCGGTGCCGGGCGCATCGGGGCGCCGTACCCCGGGCACCGTCCCCTCGCCCGCCCAGCCGGCGGGTGTCTCTTCCGAGGTGATGGTCGTCATGATCAGTGGTCCGCTCCGTGATCCGCCGTGTCGGTTCCGTGGTCCGCCGTATCGGTTCTGTGGTCCGCCGTGTCAGTCGGACATCGCGACGAGAACCCGGCGGTCCCCGGTGAACGGCCTGCGCCCGTGGGCCAGCAGCACGTTGTCGATGAGCAGCAGGTCGCCCTGGCACCAGTCGACGTCGACGGCCGCCTCCAGGCCCCGGTCGCGGATCTGGGCGACGTACTCGGCGGGGATCGGGCTGCCGTCGGCGAACCGCACCGACTGGGGGAGCTCGTCCTCGGAGAGGATCTGGGCGAGTTCGGCGGCGGTGTCGTCCCCGAGTCCGGCCGGGTGCCACTGGTCGGCCTGGTTGAACCACACCTCCGCCCCGGTGACCGGGTGTTCGACGGTGGCCGGGCGGTAGGACTCGACGCGCAGGCTGCCGTCGCGCCGCCACTCCCACTCGGCGCCGGCGGTCTTCAGGAACGCCTCCACCTCCGCGCGGTCGGAGCTCTCGAAGGTGTCCTGCCAGCTCTTGCCGAGGCCGTAGCCGTCGTGCAGGTTCTGGACGTAGCGCACACCCCCGGCGAAGGCGTCGCGCACCTCCTCGTCCAGGACGGCCAGCCAGCGCTCGGCGTCCAGCACCGGGGTGGCGCCGCCGGTGCCGGGCTGGATCTGGCAGTAGAAGGCGAGGCGGGACGGCCAGGCGTGGGCGTAGCTCATCTCGCTGTGCATCGAGATGGTGAATTCCTGCGGGTACTCGGTCGAGGTGTAGACGTTGCCGCCGACCTTCGTACGGGGCGAGTTGCCGTGGACGTACGCCAGCCGGTTCGGCAGCAGCCGGTCCAGGGCGGTGTCCAGTGTCCCGGGGGTGATCCCGAAGCCCCGGAAGACCAGGGCCTTCTCCTTGACCAGGGTGGCGGCCAGGCCGGGTTCCAGCCCGTCCAGACGGCTCAGCAGCTCGGCCGTACCGCCCTCGCCCTTCGCCTCGATCTCCAGTGGCGCCCAGGACGTCGCAGTCGTCACGGTGCCGCTCCTCTCGCTGTTGTGGTGAAAGCCGCGTGGTGAAAGCCGTGCGGTGGAAGCCGTGCGGTGGAAGCCGTGCGGTGGAAGCCGTGCGGTGGTGAAAGCCGTGCGGTGAAAGCCGTGCGTGAAAGCCGCGGGAGCCTCCGGCGGCTCCGGGTGCGCCCTTCGGCACACCGGCCGCGTGGACCCCGTGCGGCCGTGCCCGGGCGGGTGCTTCCGGCCCGCCGGCTGTGCCCGGACCCCGCCCCGGACGTGCTCAGGCCCGCAGTCCGGACGTGCTCAGGCCCGCAGTCCGGACGGGATCCGGGCCAGCCGCTCCGCGATGTCCGCGGTCAGCTCCGCCTCCCGGGGGGCGAGGTAGAAGTGGTCTCCGGGGAACGACCGCAGTGTGAAACCGCCGGTCGTCAGCTCGCCCCACGCCGTCAGCCGGGCGTGGGAGACCCCGGGGTCCCGGTCGCCCGCGTACGCGACGACCGGTGCGCGCAGCACCGCCGGGTGGTGCGGACGGTAGGTCTCGATGAGCTTGTAGTCGGAACGCAGCACCGGCAGCAGCAGCTCGCGCAGCTCCGGTACGGCATAGGGGTCGCCGCCCAGTGTGCCCAGCCGGGACACCCCGGCCACCAGCACGTCGTCGGCCGCCCGGTGCAGGGCGGTGGGCGAGGCGTGGTGCGGGGCGTTGCGCGCCGACACCAGGACCGCGACGGGCCCTTCACCGCCCGCGGCCTCCTGCCGGGCCGCCACCTCGTACGCCACCGAGGCACCCATGCTGTGGCCGAAAAGCGCCGTCGGTACCCCGCTGTAGGAGGTGAGCGCCTCCGAGACCCGGTCGGCCAGCTCGTCCATCGACTCGACGCACGGCTCACCCATCCGCTCCTGCCGGCCCGGGTACCGGACGGCGAGGACCTCGATGTCCGCGGGCAGCCGCGACGACCAGCCGTGGAACAGCTGGGCGTTGCCGCCGGCGTGCGGGAAGCACACCAGCCGCACCCTGGGGGCGGAGCCGCGCGGGTACCTGCGGAACCAGGTCTCGGAGGAGGCACTCACAGCGCCACGCCTCCGTCGATGCGGATGACCTGGCCGGTGATGTACTCGGCCTGGGGGGAGGCCAGGAAGGAGACCAGCGAGGCGACCTGCTCCGGTGTGCCGAAACACCCCATCGGGATGCGGGTCAGCGCGTCCTTCACGATGGCCTCCGGCACCCCGGCGACCATCTCGGTGTCGATGAATCCCGGGGCGACGGCGTTGGCCCGCACCCCGTAGCGCCCGAACTCCTTGGCCAGCGCCTGGGTCAGGCCGATGATCCCGGCCTTGGACGCGGAGTAGTTCGTCTGCCCCGCGTTGCCGACGACACCCGCCACCGACGAGAGGGTGACGACCGTGCCCGTACGGCGCCGGATCATCGACCGGACCACCGAGCGCAGCAGGTTGTAGGTGCCGTCGAGGTTGGTGCTCAGCACCGAGTCCCACTCGTCGTCCGACATCAGCGCCAGCGGCCGGTCACGGGTGATACCCGCCGAGGTGACCACCGCCGACACCGGGCCCAGCCCCGACTCGACGTCCGCGACGAACGCCCGGACACCGACCCGGTCGGCCACGTCGACCCGGCGGACGAGGGCGCGCCTGCCCGCGGCCCGGATCTCCTTCTCGACCTGCTCCGCGGCCGCGTCGTCGGCGCGATAGCAGAGCGCGACGTCGAAACCGTCGTGGGCGAGACGGGTGGCCACCGCCCGCCCGATTCCGCGCGACCCCCCGGTCACCAGTGCCACCTGTGCCTCTTGGTCCGGCATGCTGCCCCCATCCGTTCGAATGAGTCGAGCGTGCGTTCAACGGCTATATCCGGCCTATACGGCATCCAGCGCCGCCGGAGCGCACGGGGCGCCCCGGTAGCGTGGCCGCCCATGACACTGCTCCCGGCCGGCGGCCCCGCGCTCGCCGGCGTACTGGCCCCCCTCCTCCCCCCGTCGGTCACCGTGGTGGACACCTTCGAGGACAGCCCGGACGCCTTCCTGTACCCCGGGGAAGAGGCCCTCGTCGCGACGGCCGTGGACCGGCGGCGCGCGGAGTTCGCCACCGTCCGGCACTGCGCCCGCGCCGCCCTGGCCGGCTTCGGCATCCCTCCCGGTCCGGTGCTGCGCGGACCGCGGGGCGCGCCGCGCTGGCCGGACGGGATGGTGGGGAGCCTCACCCACTGCGAGGGGTACCGGGCGGCGGCCGTGGCCCGGGACTCCACGGCGGCCTCCCTCGGCATCGACGTGGAACCGGACCGGCCGCTGCGCAGCGAGGGGGTGCTGAATCTGGTCAGCCTGCCCGGCGAACAGGCCGCCCTGCGCGAACTCGCCGCCCGCCGCCCGGACGTCAACTGGGACACGGTGCTCTTCAGCGCCAAGGAGTCCGTCTACAAGGCGTGGTCGCCGCTGACGGGACGCTGGCTCGGCTTCCACGACGCCCGCGTCACCCTGCGCCCGGACGGCACCTTCACCGCCGCCCTCCTGGTCCCGGGCACCACCCCGTCCGGCCCCCCGCTGACCGGCTTCGACGGACGCTGGCACACCGGCCGCGGCCTGGTGCTCACGGCGGTGACGGTGCCGCCACGGGAACGGTGAGGCACGCGCCCGGCCGCCCGGGGCCGCCCGGACGGTCCCGGCGGCCCCGGGCGCCCGTCAGTACTCCTTCTCCACCCACTGCCCGGTGTCGGGCCGGTAGTAGTACTCGGGCCGGGCCGTGATGCTGCTCGTACGGAACGGCCTGCCCTGGTCGTCGATGCGCAGGATCCCGCTCCGCCCGCCGCTGGACCACTCCAGCTCCAGGTACCAGGTCACGTCGTGGGCCTCCACATGCGCGTCGATGTGGAAGACCTCCACGTCCGTGGAGCTCACCCGGTACGGGAAGCCCTTCGCCGGGACGACCACATCGCCCTGCTGGCCGGCCACCGGCTTCGACCGCGGCCGGCCGTCGTCCAGGTCGATCTCGAAGGTCTGCGGGGTGACTCCGCTCCCGCAGCCGTCCCCCATCGAGAACGCCCCCCAGTCCAGCGCCGGATTGCGGCCCAGCACCCGCACGTGCAGGGCCTTGAGCACGACGGCCTCCTCCGAGGTCCCCTGGACGGTGATCTCCAGCATCATGTCGCCCCCATCCACCCCGCCCAGCCTCTGCGCCCAGGTCCGGGTGTCCTGGGGCGGGGGCGGCGGCACCACGTCGTTCGGGTCCCGGTCGAGCAGGTAGTACTGCCCGCACGGCGCCTCCCAGTTGTACGAGCTGATGACCGCGGTCACCGGTGTGCCGGTGCTCCGCGCCTTGCCGGTCTTCTCCGCGGCCGGACTGCCGGCCGTCTTCGACGGCGTACCGGAAGCGCTCGCCGTGGCGCTCGGCGAGGATTCCGTCCGGCTCGGCGAGGCGGACACGCTGACGCTCGCGGCCGGACCACCGGGCGTACGCGGCGCGCTGCTGCCCAGCGCCTTGCCGTCCCGGCCGTCGTCGGCCGTCGCCCCGTCGTCCTGCGTGAGACCGCGCACGGCGAGCGCGCCGGGGACGGTCAGCGCGACGACGGCCGCGGCGGCGAGCAGCACCCGCGTCCTCCTGCCGGTCCGCCGCTTCCGCCCGGCGCCGGGTGCCCCGCCTCCGGGGGTCACGTCCTCGTGCGCCCTGTCGTCGTGCGCCCCGCCGCCGGGGGCCACATCGTCGGGGGCCGTCACCTCATCGGTCCGGGCCTCCGGTCGCCGGGGCGGGGCGGCGGTGCCCCCTCCCTCCGTGCTCCCCGGCCCCTCGGCCGAGGCCCACGACGGAACCGAGGAGTTCCTGGCCCGCGCCGCCTTCTCCTCCGGCTTACCCGTCTCCCCGGCGCGACCGGGACCGGCCGGACCGGCCGGACCGGCCGGCGCGGCCATCACGCCCGCGCCCGTCTCCGCTTCCCCGCCCGTCTCCGCGTCCCCGCCCGCGTCCGGGGCCCCGCCCGCACCCGGGTCCGCAGCCGGAGGAGAGCCCGGCCCGCGTTCCGTTTCCGGTCCAGCCCCCGGTTCCACGGCCGGGCCCGAAGAGGCAGCCGGGCCCGAAGAGGCAGCCGCGCCCGCGCCCCCGGCCGCGCCGGACGCCGCCTCCGCGGTCTCCTCCCCCGCGCCGGCGCCCTCCCCGCCCTCCGGCTTCCGTGAACCGCGCCGCTTCGCCTCGTCGGCCAGGATCCACTTCCGGTGGAGCCCCACCAGCTCGTCCGCCGAGGCGCGGCACACCCGCGCGAAGCGCTCCACCGGTGCGTAGTCGTGAGGGACGGCGTCACCGTTGCAGTACCGGTGGACCGTCGACGTACTCATGTGCAGTCGCTGCGCGAGCGCCCCGTAGCTCAGCCCGGAGCGCTGTTTCAGCTCCCTGAGCGTCGCCGCGAAGTCCTGGATCTCCGTACCCACCCCGACCGTTCCCCTTCTCTCCCGTCCCGGAACGGCATTCCAGGGCGGCACTGTTTCCGCAGGTCAAAGGGTATTTCAGCGTTCCAGCGTCCCGTCGTGCCCAGCAGTCGTTGCGACTGGGACAGGGGCTCCCACAAGCTGTGGACACACCGCAGAACCCAGCCGGTCCGAACCGGGAGACGCAGTGCGCACCCGCCTTGTACCCAGCCTGACGGATGCGATCGCCACAGGGGTGCTGATCGCCTCCACAGTGATCGTCATCGCACTCCTGTGGCGCCTCTGACCACACGTCACCACCCAGTACATCCGCCGACGCCCCGGCGCGCCAAACGGCGCCCCGGGCACCGAATCACCATGTGAACCTTCTGAACGGGGAGAACCACTCATGCGTAACCTTCGCTTCCGCCGCGCCGCCCGCACCTCCGTCCTCGGCACCGCCGCCCTGCTGGCCGCTCTGTCCCTGACCGCCTGCCAGGAGGACGGCTCCTCCTCGGCCGTGGACACCCCGTCCTCGCCCACCGCCGGCACCTCCTCCGCACAGCCGGAGAACGGCGCCGAGGCCCCCGCCGAGAAGGGCGAGGACACCTCGGGAACGGATTCCGCTTCCAGCGCCTCGGGCGGTTCCGGTTCGGACTCCGGTTCCGGTTCGGGCTCGGGCTCCTCCGGGTCGGGTGACACCCAGCCCGCCGCCAAGAAGCCCCAGGGCGGCGGCGACGCGGAGGACGACGGCCCGGTCACCCTGGCGTGCGACGCCAAGAACACCAAGGTGACGATCACCCCCGTGAGCCGTCCCCTGAACCACATGCTGCTGAGCATCACCAACACCGGTTCCGGTATCTGCAACGCCTACGGCTACCCGAGCCTGCGGTTCGGCGAGGCCCAGTCCGTCCCGCCCGTCTTCGAGGACAGCAAGCCGCAGGCGGTGGCGAGCATCGCCCCCGGCGAGACCGCGTACGCCGGGGTGAGGACCTCCTCCGCCGACGGCAGCGGGGAGGGCGGCTACTCCACCAAGGACCTGGTGGTCGGCTTCCAGGGCAGGAGCGGCGGCTTCTCGGGCGCCTCGGCGAACGTGACGCTCGGCAAGGACGCCTACGTCGACAGCTCGCTGAGCGTCACCTACTGGCAGACCGACATGGAGAACGCCCTCATGTGGTGACTCCTCCCGACCCCGGTGGGCCGGTGCGCCTCGCGCGCACCGGCCCACCGGCCTTCCCCGTACGTCCTCCTGACGAGACGACAGGTGACCGCGTAGCTCTCGGGACTGACAGGGGACCAGCACGGAGGGGGATTCGCCGGGACGCCTCCCTCTCCTACGGTCGTGGACGACCAACCGAACAACGCAGGGCTACGGCGGGACGACACAGGTGACACGCATGGCACAGGTGACACAGCAGCACACGCTTCCGGAGGAGACACAGCGCGGCAAGGCCTTCGCCCCCGAGTACCAGGGGGCGCTCGGAACGCTCTCGGTGAACGCCTCGCTCACCGACGTACGGGCGAAAGGGCTGGAGGAGCTCCGGGCCGCCGAGGCGGCCGGTGACCTGAGCGGGATGGCACGCTGTGGGCTCGCCGTCGCGGAAGCCTGCCGCAGGCTCGGTCACAACGAGGAGGCCGACCGGGCGTGGAAGGCCAGCTACCGTGCCGCCCGCTCCGCCCGGGACACCGGGGCGATGGCATGGGCCCTGTGGAGCGGCGGCACCCTCGCCCGCCAGCGCGGGGCGCTGCCGCTCGCGTACCGCCTGCTGCGGCTGGCGGCCGAACTGGGCGAGCGGGGCGGTGACATCGTCGTACGCGGGTACTCGCTGGCCGGCCTGGCCGAGACCGGCCGGATACAGGGGGATTACCAGGCCGTCGGCGAGCTCCACGAACAGCTCCTCGCGGAGGCCCGGCGGCGGGGCGAGGCCCGGCACACGGTGTGGGCGCTGGAGGGCATCGCGCAGATGCACCGCAACACCGGTTCGTACGACACCGCGCTGGCCCTCTTCGAGGAGGCGGCGGACACCGCACGGCAGGCCGACGACCGGCGGGGACAGGCCTGGGCGCTGCGGGGCATGGCGGACGTGCTGTCCGTCCGGGACGGCGACACCGAGCGGGCGCTGGAACTGCTCTCCCGCGCCGAAACGATGTGCCACGAGATGCGGCTGTCCAGCGCGCTCGCCTACAACCACAAGATGCGCGGCAACGTCCACTACCGGGCCGGCCGGTACGCACAGGCCCGCGAGGACTACACGCTGGCCCTCTCGGAGTTCCGTGCGATGGACGAGGCGCGCGGCACGGCGCTGGCCCGGCTCGGCCTGGCCAAGTCCCTGGCCCGGCTCGGCCAGGACCCCGCCGAGACGGTGGCCGAACTGGCCTCGCTGCGCCACGCCCTGGAACGGCTCGGCCTGCGGCACGCCCACGACATGATCGACAAAGCGGCGGCCGAACTCGGCGTCGGCCCCGTCCCCGGGTACGACGCCTCCCCCGCGCCCGACGGCCGGGAGACCCCTGCGCCCGGCGGCCGGGGGGCGGGCCGGTGAGCCCGGCCGCCGTCGCCACCACCGAGACGGAGATACCCGGGGCCCCGCCCGCCCCGGCACCGCCCTCCGTACTGGCCCGTTCCCGCGCCCTGGTACGCCCCGCCCTCGTGGACGCCCTCGGGCGGCTGCACCCGTGGACCGGGGAGATGGCCGCCTACTCCCTCGGCTGGTCCGACCTGTCCGGCACCCCGGACGCGGGCGCCTCGGAGGGCAAGGGGCTACGCCAGGCGCTGGCCGTCCTGGCCGCCGAGGCATGCGGGGCACCGGGGCACAGCGCGGTCCCCGGCGCGGTGGCCGTCGAGCTCGTCCACGCCTTCTCCCTCCTGCACGACGACATCATGGACGGCGACGAACTGCGCCGGCGGCGCCCCACGGTGTGGAAGGAGTACGGCACCGGGCCCGCCGTGCTCGCCGGTGACGCCCTGCTGGCCTCCGCCGTACAGACGCTCGCCGAAGCCCCCGGCGGACAGGCCGGCGCAGCCGTGCTCAGACTGTCCGGGACGCTGGCCGACCTGGTCCGAGGACAGTCCGACGACCTGCTCTTCGCGGACCGGCCCTGGACGGGAACGGACTCGGTCGGGCCCGGCGCCTACCGCTCCATGGCCGAGCACAAGACGGGCTCCCTCCTCGGCTGCGCCCTCGCCCTGGGCGCCCTGCTCGGCGGGGCGGCCGGCTCCACGGTCGCCTCGCTGGACCGGGCCGGCCGCCATCTGGGCGTGGCGTTCCAGGCCGTCGACGACCTGCTGGGCATCTGGGGCGACCCCGCGCACACCGGAAAGCCGGTCCACGGCGACCTGCGGCAGCGGAAGAAGACCTACCCCGTCCTCGCCGCCCTCGCCTCCACCGGCCCGGCCGCCCGGGAACTGCTGGCCCTGCTCGACGCGCCGTGCCCGCCGGACGGCCCCACCGCCTCCCGCGCAGCCGGCCTCGTCGAGACGGCGGGCGGCCGCACCGCCACCCTGGCCGAGGCCCGGCGCCACCTGGACGCCGCCCGCTCCTGCCTGCACGGCCTGCCCCTCGCACCCCATGCCGTACGGGAGTTCCAGGAACTGCTCACCTACCTGGCCCACCGCACCGTGTGACCGGGACCGCCGGGGACGCCGGGGGCGCTGGAACCGCCGGGGGCGCTGGAGCCGCCGGGGGCGCCGGGGGCGCCGGCCCCGGCTCCCGGGGGCCCGCCCCGGCGGCCCCGCCCGTCCGCCTGTTCACCCCATCCGGGTGAACTCGCACCACACGATCTTGCCGGGCGACCGCTCCCCCACACCCCACCGGTCGGCCAGCGCCTCCACCAGCAACAGCCCCCGGCCATGCTCCCCTTCGGGCACCCGCACCGCAGGTACGCCGTCGCCGCTGTCGTGCACCTGGACGGACAGCACGTCCCCGTCACCCCGCAGGTGTACGGCGTACCCGCGCCCCGGCGGCACCCCGTGCAGCAGCGCGTTGGTCGCCAGCTCGCTCACACACAGCAACACCTCGTCCATCCGCGCCCCGAACCCCCACTCGGCCACGGCCTCCCGCACGAACTCCCGTACCAGCGGAACCGACCGGCGCTCCCGACGGCAGAAGCGCTCACGGAACAGCAGGGGTTGCGTCATCTCGTTCATGAGACCAGGGTCACGCTCTGTGCATAGAGTGCGGCAGTAGGTGAAGCCGTACGGATCATCGGTACGGGCCGCACAGGCGTGGAGTACGTACGAACACGGGGAGTCCAGACCTTATGCACCCCAGGACAAGGCAGCGCAAGAACGCGTCGGCGATGAAGATGGTCGGCAAGCTGGTCGGCCGGTTCCGCGTCTGCGCATGCCTCACCCAGGCCCAGCTGGCCTCCCAGGCCAAGGTCCAGCCGGAGACCATCGCCTCCATCGAACAGGGCCGCCGCCCGCTCCTGCCGGACCTGGCCCGCCGCCTGGACGAGCTGCTGGACACCAAGAAGGCGCTGGAGACGGCGGTCGAGAACATGCCGGAGGTGGACCTCATCCCGGCGTGGGCGGAGCGGTACATGGACCTGGAGCGGGAGGCGCTGGCGCTGTCCTGGTTCGAGAACCAGGTTCTGCCGGGGCTGCTCCAGACGGAGAACTACGCGCGGGCGGTGTTCCGCACAGACGTTCCTGCGCTCAGTGAAGGGGAGATCGAGGAGCGCGTCGCCGCACGCATGAATCGGATGGACATTCTTCATCAGACCGAACCACCAACTGCGAGCTTCATCATCTCGGAGGCAGTTCTGAGAGACCGTCTGGGGGGTGACACGGTATACATGGAAATGCTGCGTCACGTGCGTGAGTGCACCGAGATCCCTGGGGTCACCATCCAGATCATGCCTCTTGGCAGGAGCACTCATGCGGGGCTTTCAGGACCGTTCATCCTCCTGGAAACACCCGAGCACCAGCGTCTTGCCTACACAGAAACACAGCGGGGCAGCCAGTTGATCTCCGCGTCGGGCGACGTGAGCATCCTGGAGCGCAAGTATGCGATGCTGCGGACCCAGGCCCTCAATATCGAGGAAACTCGGGCCTTGCTGGACCAGCTCCTAGGAGAGTGATGAGCACCGCACTTGAGTGGTTCAAGTCGAGCTACAGCAGCGAGGAAGGCGGCGCGTGCCTCGAAATCGCCTATGCCTGGCGTAAGTCGAGCTACAGCAGCGAGCAAGGCGGCGCGTGCCTCGAAATCGCCGCGCACCCCGCCGCCGTGCACATCCGCGACTCCAAGAACCCCGGCGGCCCCACCCTCACCGTCACCCCCGCCACCTGGTCGGCCTTCGCCGCCCACACCGGCGCCTGACCGGGCACCCCGTCCACAGGCCGCCGCGCCTTGCGCGGCGGTGACGCCGAGACGGCGGACTGCACCCTTCCGCCGCGCTGCCCCTTCCCTCTCCCCCGTATCGTTCCTTCTCGCACCTGTGCGACTTGAGTGAACCGGCGGGGGAGATGTGAATTGACGAATCATCAGGCACGGATAGGACGGCTTTCGGCCTTCGTCCTCCTGTCGTTGTCCATCCTGGCCACGGCCTGTTCCGGCACCGGGGACGCCTCTGAGACGGCTGGGGAGAACCCGGGTGCGGCAAGGGCGGATGACCGCTCCTCGCCCCTCACCGCCACCGCGCTCAAGGCCGCACTGCTCACCGGAGCCGAGGCCGAGGCCATGGGTTTCACCGTGACCGGCAGCTACATGCGGGACGGTGCGGACACGGACAACGCGGGTGGGGAGGTGGCCGAACCTGCTGCCTGCCTGATCCTGAGGAATATACGCAGCGAGCACGCCCCCGGGCGCGGCGAGTCCGCCGCCTGGTCGGTCATGTACCGGGGTCAGAGCGCTCTGTGGCCCCGGAGGACCGTACTCACCAGTTATCCGGTGTCCACCGCCCGCGCACGTATGACGGAACTGCGCCGGGCCGTGGAGACCTGTGGCGGTTACGAGGTACGCAATCCCTACGGTTCCTCCTCCATCACGACCGAGACGCTGCCGGTTCCGGCCCTCGGCGACGAGGCCGTGCGTTACCGCCTGCTGGGCCGCATGAAGTCCACGTCGGGAAATTCGGGATGGTCCTACTCCCTTGTCACCGTCGTACGCAAGGGAGGCGTTCTGGTCTCGGTGGACAACTCCGACAACCTCGGCCCTACCCCCGTCGACCAGTTGAAGAAGTTCACACCCGAGCCCGGCCCTGACGAGCCGATGATCGCGGCACTCACGGCGAAGATCGGCGAGGCCGTCGACCCCTGACAGGCCCGCGCGGTTCCACCCGGGTCGTCGGCGGTGGAGCCGAAGGGGCGGTCCTGCCGGGGAGAGGGTGTGACCGGGACACGCGGTACAAGGGCAATGAGATGATCTTGAAGCTCTGATTCGCTCGGCTCAGGTGCGGCGGCGTGCAGCGGGGCCGCGTTCGGCGACGTGCCGGGCGGCCGAGTCGATGCCGGGGCGGGCGTACCGCTCCAGGGAGCGGACGGAGGCGTGGCGGGAACGGGCCGGCAGCATCGGACTGGAGGAGCCGTCCTCTGCGTCGGTGTCAGGGCGCTGTGCCGGATCCGGTGAAGCGTCCAGCCGTCCAGGTCCTCGATGTCGTCGGGTGAGGCGAGGGGATTGGCCGGCAGCCGGGTGTTCCCCTCGAAGATCTCCTCCGCGCGGCGGCAGGAGAGCCGGACCCGGCCGGTCTCCGGACACACGCCGAGCGTCGGTGTTCCGGCCGGGGCCTTGCGGTCGGTGAGGAGCAGCGGGCCGCGGGTACGGCGGGCGATGAGGCGGGGCAGGAGCTGGGCGGTCCCGGACTGCCAGTGAATCCACTCGATCGGCACCCTGCACACCGTCCCCAGCGACGACGCCCGCTGGGTGTTGCAGTTGCTGTCCCCGCGTCTCCTTGCCGCAACAAACCGCCGCTGCCGGCAGCTGAGTCCGGGCGATGATCTGCGCGGGCGCGCCGGCCCTCTCACGACACTGAACCGAAGGGTGACGGGCGACGGGCCCCCAGGGCTTCGGGATCATCCCGTTGCCCCTTTGACGCGTATCCCGGTCGCGCCCCGGGAGGGCGCCCCGCGCCCGCCCCGGCGTTGTCACACCCCCTCCGTACGCTTCGGCCCATGAGCGTCTCCCTCTACTACAGCGCGCACCGCACGGCTCCGCTGACCGAGGCCGAGTCGGCCTCCGTCGCGCGCGTGGCCGCCGCGCACCTGGCGTCGTTCCCGTACGACGACGAGGAAAGCCTGTATCTGTACGAAGACCCGGCGGACGGGTCCGGCGCGGTCGTCGCCGGGTCCACCAAGATGCCGTTCGACCCGGGTCGCCTGTTGCCGGTGGTCGCTCATGTGCTGGACTCCGTGACGGAGTTGCGCCGTGCCGTCCCGGACGCGGAGTGGCGTGTGCACATGGACGACCTCGACGTCCCCTGGGACGAGGCCGAGGGGTACGCCCTGCCCGGAATGCGTGACGCGGACCTGATCGCGGAGCTCGCGGCGTTCCAGGGCGGTGACACCCCAGGGCCCCGGGCCGGTGACACCCCAGGGCCCCGGGCCGGGGGCGGACCGGCCGAATGACCGTAGCCGGGCGGCAATTGATCCCTCGTTAGATTCCTTCCATGAGAACCGAGACAGCAGACAAACTGAACCGGGTCCGTGAGAAGGCGCTCGCACGCGGTGTCCCGGCCGCCGAGGTCGAGAGGTGGCTGGCCGCCGCCCGCCCGTGCGCGGTTCTGTCGTCCGGCGCGGACGGCCCGGTCGTGGGCCGGTTCGGCGGGCCCGCGCTGCTTCCCGGTGACGCCCCCGGGATCCCGGAGCGACAGCGGCTGATCGCGGACCTGGACCTCGCCGCGCTGCCCGGGGACGCGACGGGCCTCCCGCTGCCGTCCTCGGGCCGGCTCCTGCTGTTCGCCCGTTTCCACGCGTACGACCTGGACGCGTCCGGCACGGCGGTGTACGTCCCGGCCGGCATACCCGTCGAGGAACGGCACCCTGCGGACCACCGCCACGAACCGGACCACGGCTGGGAGGGCGTGGACCTGGCCACGGGGGAAGAGCTGCGGCTGGGGTACGACGTCTCCCTGCCGGACAACGAGGTGCTCATCGACCCGGCCGGGCACCCCCACGCCGGGGAACTGCGCGCGGCGTGGTCGGACGTGCGGTACGAGGACTGGGGGCGCCTCGGCGGGACCCGGCTCCAGATCGGCGGTTACTCCACGGACCCCTTCGGCGAGGACGATCCCGTCACCGCGTCCGCGTTGCGGGCGTCCGGGGATCCGGAGGGCAGGCGCGCGAGCCCGTGGGCACGGCCCCGCCCCGAGGACTGGGCGCTCCTCGCCCAGTGGAACGGCCTGATCGGCGGTTTCGTCTACTGGACGGCCGCGAGGAAGGACCTGGCGGAGCGGCGCTTCGACCGGGCGGCCGTCCTGGCGTGTTTCGACATCCACTGAGCAACCGGAAGACGCGTGGGCAACCAATGGGCCACCTCATTGGTCTTGACCAATATTCGGCCATATGAGAATCATGGCCCCAGCCGCCACAGAACCTTCATAACTGCTCCACAGGAGAACCACGCCCCATGCGCATAACCTCGACCGCCGCAGCCGCCGCGCTCGGCGGTGCCCTCGTCCTCGGGCTGACCGTCGTCCCCGCCGCCCAGGCCGCGCCCGCCGCGCCCTCTGACGGGACCGCGTGCACCACCGACGCCTTCGGAATCGCCGGCAAGTACGGCGAGTTCGTCCTCGGGGACGACGTCCACTCACCCGACGCCGAAGGCGCCGTGGCCGTCGGCGGCAACGCCGACTTCCGTGGCGGCTTCAGTGTCGCCAACGAGCTGACCGCCGCCGAGGTGGACGCCCTGCCCGGCAAGGCATCGCTCGTCGTCCGGGGCGACCTGCTCAACGACGGTTCGGCCACCGTCGTGATGAAGGGCAACGCGGTCGTCGGCGGTGAGGTCAAGAACCGCGCCGTGGAGATGCACAACGGCACCTTCACCAAGAAGGCCGACCTGATCGACTTCGAGGGCGAGTTCGCCAAGCTGCGCTCGTACTCCTCGGCCCTCGCCGCCGAACCGGTGACCGCCGGCGCCACCGCCGAACTTGACGGCTTCCGGCTGAACCTGAAGGGCACCGACACCACCCGCAACGTCTTCTCGGTGCCGGCAGAGCAGCTGGAGAAGGCCAAGGAGGTCTTCATCAAGGTCCCGGCCGGCGCGACCACGGTCGTCAACGTCAGCGGCCAGGACTACGACATGGCGTCCGCCGGGACCACCGGCTTCTTCCTCTCCGGCGGACAGGACTTCGTCCTGGACGACAAGCTCCAGAGCGCGTCCGAGGGCAAGATCCGGGCCAAGCTGCTGTGGAACTTCCCCGACGCGGAAAAGATCACCAAGAACAGCCAGGCCGCTTGGCCGGGCAGCGTCCTCGCACCCCAGGCGCACCTGGAACTGGGTACGGCCGCGCCCGTCAACGGCTCCGTGTGGGTCGCCTCGCTGCACGGGTCGGGCGGTGCCGAGACGCACCACTTCCCCTTCACCGGCTGCCTGCCGGAGCCCGGTGAGAACCCGTCCCCCGGCACGACCCCGTCCGAGGACACCGAGACGACTCCCCCGGCCACAAAGACGCCGTCCGCCTCCGCCACCCCGCCCGCCGAGGGCGGTACGCCGTCCCAGAGCCCGTCCGAGTCCGCCGCACCGGGCACCCCGGCCCCGTCGGACAGCGCGGCCCCGGGCCCGGAGGGCGACCTCGCCTCGACCGGTAGCAGCGGTACCGTCCCGCTCGTCGTCGGCGGTGCCGTGGTCCTCGCGGCCGGCGCCGCCTTGGTCGTGATAGCCCGCCGCCGCAAGCAGGCCTGACGGCCCAGCAAATCCCGTGAGGGGGCGGTGCGAGGTGTTCGCACCGCCCCCTCACCCATGGCCTCACCACCGGTACTCCCCGTCGTAGAGCCGCTGGTGCCACCACTCGTCACCACGCCAGAACCGCCGCCGGGCGTGCGGGTCGGGCAGGGTACGGCGACCGAACTCCGCGTCCAGACGGGCCACCAGGCGTCCGAGTTCGCCATGTGCGTGCCGGGGCAGCGACCGCAGCGCCGCCTCCAGGACGTCCCGGGCCTTCGCCACATCGACGAGTGCGGACTCGGGGTGGGGAGAAGCCTCGAAGCAGAGGTCCAGATAGCGGCCCGGCTGCCGCAGGAACGCCCGGTAGTGCGCGAGCGCGGCCGCCACCGCCCCTTCCCACAGAAGGTCCGCGGGGTCGTCGTACGCCCGCTCCGCGCGCTGGATCTCGGCACAGGCCCTCTCGGACAGACCGGGGATCCGGCCGGTCCAGGGCCCCCAGACGGGCGCCACCGGGTTCTCGGCGCGAAGCGCGCCGGGCCTTCTACGCGGCACGGGCCTTTCGGCGGGTCTTCATGACCGTCATGGTCGCGGACGCACCGGTGGGACGCAAGGTTCTGCGGGTATCCGGCCTCCGCCCCGCGCCTCCGGGGCGGCCCGGTCCGGGAGACCGCCTGCGCTCACCGCGGCTGATAAGCCATCTCATTCGGTCGTCTCGGTGTTCTGTGCGTCATGGCGGGAATCGTCGAGCGTCTGGTACCGGACGAGTTGTGGGACATCCGCTACCGCCGACTCACTGAATGAGATGACTTCTCGAGCCCACGCAGCGGGCTCGTACGTCACTGTCCAGCCCGCGCAGCCGGCCGGCTCCGCTGTGGGCGCCGCCCCGAGCGGAGCCGACGCTGAGGTCAGGCGGCCCGGTAGACCGTCAGCCAGGCGCGTATCTCTTCCGCGTCCATGCGGTCGAGCAGACCACTGATCTCCTGGACCAGCTTCGTGTCACCGTCCTTCTGGGCCTTGCCGAGGATGGTGAAGAGCGCGACGCGGTCGTCCTCGGCCTGGGCGAGCGGGTAGCCGGTCTCGAGCCACTCGCGGATCTCCTCGGGGTCGTTGCGGTCCAGGAGATCGGAGATCTCCGCGCTGACCCGCTTGTCTCCGTTCTGCCTCGCGGGGGTCAGCATCCGGAAGAGACGGACGCGGTCGTCCTCGGCCTGGGCGAGCGGATAGCCGGTCTCGAGCCACTCGCGGATCTCCTCGGGGTCGTTGCGGTCCAGGAGATCGGAGATCTCCGCGCTGACCCGCTTGTCCTCGTTCTGCCTCGCCGTGGCCAGCATCCGGAAGAGACGGACGCGGTCGTCCACGGCCTGCGCGGCCGGGTAGCCGGTTGTCAGAAACGTGCGCATGTCTTCGATGGTGCCGTTGAGGGCCGTGGTGGCTGCCTCGATGACGCTCCTGCCGCTCGCCTCGGCCCCCAGGATCGCGGTGATCGCGGCGCGCAACTCGTCCTCCGTCATCTCGTCCACCGGTGTCTCGGACGAGACCGCCGCGGTCGTCACGGTGGCGGGGGCGGCCGACGGGCCGGCGAAGGCCGGGGTGGAGAGGAGGAGAGCCGGGGCCAGGGCCGTGGCCGCGACGAGCAGGAACGTGCGGTGCTGTCTCACGAATGTGCCTCCTGTGGTGGGACGGACACCGTGATTATCATCGGGCACATCACTCGAACGCATTGCCGGTTTCGGGCAGCTTTCCGGGCTCGTTGCTTGCCGCATGCGCACCAATCGGCAGGTGGGCCGCCATGTGTCCGGCATCATGCCTGCCGACCCATGAGGTGACCGGGTTTGGCGGTGCCAGAGCTTGGCCATCCCGGGATACGGGGCTCTTCCCGGTCTCGCCGCCGCCCTCCGCCGTTACAGACGACCCGCCCGACTCACGACATAGGACATGGCCTGAGTACCCGCGCTCATGTCCCTTCCCGCATGGTGGAGTTGACTCGTACCCATGCAGGAAGACACCGCCACCGCCACCGCCCATGATCCGCGCGCCTGGGTCGCTCCCCTCCTCTCGACCCTCCTGACGCTGCCCGCGGCGGCCCTCGCCCTGTTCTACGGCGGCCTGTCGCCGATGGCCTGCGACTCCTGCGACGGTGCGCGGGCCGACCGCTTCACCGACTCGTTCGGCGGCGCGTGGACCGTTCTCCGGGCCGGGCTCGTGCTGTCGCTGGTGCTCCTGCTGGTCTGCTGGTCGCTGCCCTGGCGCCAGGACCGGGCCGCCCGGCGCGCGGCCCTCTCGGTGGGCCCGCCCGTCCTCGTCGGCGTGGCGGTGGTGGCCTTCACCGGCATGGTCGACTGGCCCTGACCCCGCGCACCGGCCCCGCACCGGCCGCCCCGCGCTATCCGCCCCGTACCGCGCCGCTCCGCTCAGCCCGTCGGGGCGGGGCCGGGAGGCAGGTGGACGGTCATGATCAACGTGCAGGTCCCCGTCCCCGCGCCCCGGTACACATGGCGGGTGTCACCGTCGAACGTCGCCGTCTGCCCGGCCTCGACGGCGTGTTCGGCCCCGTCCACGACGAGGACCATCCGGCCGGACGTGACGCTGACGGTCTCCACCACTCCCGCCTGATGGGGGTGGCTCGGGTACTCCTCGCCCGGTTCCAGCTTCCAGCGCCAGATCTCGACCGGCGCCGGGCCCGAGGTCGTCAGCATGAGCCGGGCCTCGCCGCCCCGCTCCCCGGTCCACAGAGGCGCCACCGCGTCATCGGCCACGACACGGACCCGGCCCTCGGCGGGTCCCTGCATCAGCGCGGACACGGAGATGCCCAGGGTGTCGGCCAGCCTGACCAGGGTGGCCAGGTTGGGGTTTCCCTGGGCCTTCTCCAGGCCCACCAAGGCCCCCTTGCTGACCTGTGCGCGCCTGCTGAGCTCGTCCAGGGACAGGCCCGCGCGGACGCGGGCCGCCCGGACGTTGTGCGCGACCGTCCGCAGAGCCGCCACCGTCTCGGCCACCGGATCACCATCCTCCCAGTTGGTTCGCTCGAATGTACCGTGCGGTCGTTCGGTTGACACCGGTCGGTCGTTCCGCTGTACGCTTTGGTCGTTCCAATTTCTAGCTGGAGACTCGCCGTGCTCGCACTGATGCTGGCCCTGGGCAGCTCGCTCGCCTACGGATGCGCCGATTTCCTCGGCGGCCTCGGCGCCCGCAGGGCACACGTACTGCGGACCGTGATGATCGCTGCACCCGCCAGTCTCACCGTCGAACTCCTGCTGTGGCCGGTGCTCGGCGCGTCGTTCGACGCGGGCGCCCTGGGCTGGGGCGCCGCCTCGGGTGTCGCGTCCGCCGCCGCGTTCGCCCTGCTCTACCGCACCCTGGCCATCGGCCCGATGAACGTTCTCTCACCCGTGACCGCACTGGTGTCCGCCGCCCTGCCCGTCGGTACGGGCCTGCTCGCGGGCGAGCACCTGGGCGCGGCCGGGACGGTGGGGCTGCCGCTCGCCCTGGCCGCCGTGGTCCTGGTCAGCGCCGGACACGGCGCGGGCTCGGCACGCCCCTCCCGGCACGCCCTGCTGCTGGCCGTCGGCGCGGGTGCCGCCATCGCCCTCCAGCTGATCTGTCTCCACCAGGCCCCGGCCGACAGCGGGGTGGCCCCGCTGATCATCGGCCGGGCGGTCTCCTCGGCCGTCACCCTGGCCGCGGCCGGCCTGATGTACCGCAGACTGGGGCCCGAGCGGCCCGCGTACGCCCTGTCGGCGACGGCGGGCGTCCTGGACTCCGTGGCGAACCTGCTGTTCCTGCTCGCGGCCCGCAGCGGGGATCTCGCCGTCGTCGCCGTGATCACCGCGCTCTACCCGGCCGGCACGGTCCTGCTCGCCCGCTGCGTGCTCGCCGAGCGCGTCCACCGCGGGCAGCTCGCCGGCCTGGGGGCCGCCGCCGTCGCCGTCAGCCTGCTCGCCCTGTCCTGATCACCCGTACCACCCCACCCCGGCGTGACCGCCGTCCACACCGAACGCAGGAAACGGAACCCCCGCCATGACCGCCTTCCGCCTCGCCCCCGCCGTCGCCGACGCCTTCCCCGACACCCTCATCGCCCTGGTCACCGCCACCGGCCTGCGCGGCCACGAGCCCTGGCCCCGCACGGCCGCGGCGCTCCAGGAGCTGGAGCAGCGGCTCGCGGCGGGCGACTGGCAGCCCGCCGACGAGAACGACCCCCGCATCGAGGCATGGCACACCGCCTACCGCTCCTTCGGCACCAACCCGCGCCGTGTCCGCCCCAGCGTCGACGCGCTCGGCCGCCGCCTCGCCAAGAAGGGGACACTGCCGCGCATCAACCCGGCCGTGGACTCCTACAACGCCGTCTCCGTCCGCCACGGCCTGCCCGCCGGCGCCTTCGACCTGGACCGGGTCACCGGAGACGTCACCATCCGCCACGCGGACGGCGACGAGGCGTTCACCCCGCTCGGTGAGCCCGACACCGTGGAGCACCCCAAGCCCGGCGAGATCATCTACGCGGACACCACCGGAGTGCTGACCCGCCACTGGAACCACCGCGACGCCCACCGCACACGCGTCACCGAGGACTCCACGCACGTCGTCTTCGCCCTCGAAACCCTGCACGCCACCCGGGACGGCGAGCTGCTCCGGGCCGCCGCGGAGGAGCTCGGCGAGCTTCTGGCCCCGCACACCGCACAGGTCACCGTGCGCCACCTCTCCCCGGCCCACCCCGAGACGGCCTGACGAATCCGGCCGGGCCCCTGGGGCAGAGGTGCGTCGGACCTGGTCACGGGGCGTCGAAAACGGTCACGGTCAGTGCCTTGTCCCACCGGGCGGCGGCCAGGTCGTCGTGGCGGATCATGAATTTCGTGTAGTACTCCTCGTAGATCCGCCCTTGGCTGGCGAGCGGTATCCATTCGCCCGCCAGCCGGAACGCGTCCTCCTCCAGGTAGGACAGCCACTGCCCCTTCGCGAGGGTCTTCGCCATGATGCCGCTGACCATCTCCTCGTCGTCGGCGTACCCGCCTATGACGAGGTAGGCGCCGGACGACCAGAGGCCGTAGGCCAGAGACCGGAGTTCGTCCAGGTGCGGCAGTTCACGCTCCATGTACCGGGCCAGCTGCTGCTGGAAGGGTGACATGTCGTCCCATTCGAGGTCCTCCCAGAACTCGTGCCAGTCGTCCTCGTCCCCCTCCTCCAGCCAGAGGGGCAGAACGGCTCCGAGATCGGCGCAGACGTCGATCCGCTCGCCGGCACACGTGGGGTCGGGGGGCTCCACCACCACGGTTTCGGTGCCGGCCGGTACGTACACGACTCGCGCGTACTGCCCCGGTTCGGCCCGCCGTTCCTCGAAGTCCATCTCCTGGTGGACGAAGAAGAGCAGCGTCCCGTCCGCCGGCAGGCCGAAGCCGTCGACCCTCGGCAGCGCCCCGCAATCGACGGAAAGGAGCAACGGCAACGGAACGTCCCCGGCGGACGGCCACTCCATGCCCACCGGCAGCCGGGGCGACCCACCGATGTGCCCGACCGGAGAACCGCCGTCGCGTCCGGACAGTCCGATCTCCAGGCGGAGGTGCTGACTGAACCTGCTGATCTCGTCATCCGGGATGCCCAGCTCAAGCGCCGCCCGACGAAACTCTCCCTGATGATCCATGCCCGAGAAGATAAGCCCTCTCCAAGTCGACTGCTCCGCCGGGGCGTTGGCTGGTGTGGGCTGCACCTGGCGGATGCGGGTGCCGGGTCACCGGCCGGGCGCCGACAGCACCTTCACCTCCACGACCTCACAACTACCTTCCCTCACAAGGAAATACTGATCAGCGGCGATGTCGGTGGCTCCCCCTAGAGTCCCCGGCATGACGACCCACCCGCATCCCCTGGCCCGGCTGCACCTCCCGGGAGGCACTCTCCTGGACGCCACGGGCGACGGACCGTGGCACGAACCCCTGCTCTGGTACGCCGACAGACCGGCGAGGCCCGGGGACTGGGCCCGGCTGTACGAGGCCGGCCGGCCGCTCGGCCTCCTCCCGGTCCTGATGGAGACCGGCCGGGGCGACGACGGGCCCCAGGACTGGGAGCTGCAGCCCGGCCGCACGTCCGACCCCGGCGACCACGACGCGGAACAGGTCCTTGAGGAGTACTGGCAGGACTTCCGCTTCGCGGAGGAGGGGCTGGAGGAACTGAACCGGTGGCCGGGAACGGCTCCCGCCCCTGCGGCGGCCCCGGGAGGCCTCTCCCCTGACCGGCTGGCCGCGGAGACGGCCGACATCATCTCGGACTCCGGCCGCCTGGCCCTCATACCCGCCCTGCGCAGCGCGGACATCCCGGCGGCGATCGGCTGGTCGGGGCCGCTCAACCACGACAACGACGTGGCCCGCCTCTGCGCGGTGCTGCGGTCCTGGGAGGACCGGTTCGGCATCAGGGTCGTCTCGCTCGGCTTCGACACCATGAAGGTGTCCGTGGGACGGCCCCCGGGCACCGGCGCCGAGGCGTACGCCCTCGCCGCCGAACACCTCGCCTTCTGCCCGGACGCCATCGACGCCGAGCTTCCGGAGGGCCTGCGCATGTACGCGGACATGGAGCTGCTGGGCCAGGACGTGTGGTCGTTCTGGTGGGACTGAAGGGCTCCCGGGCCTGAAGGGCTCCCGGCACCGAGGGGGCTCCGGGGGGGCCGGCGGTCCGCCGGACGGGGCCGGCCCGTACCACGCGTACGGCCCCGTCCGGCGGATCGATCCGGCCCGCGCCTCAGGAGATCCGTACGCGGTCGCTGTCGCCGTCGGACAGGAACAGCGACAGCCGCGCGCCCTCCTCCAGCACGGCGGCCCGCTCGGCCCGGCCGAACCCGCGCAGCGGGGAGACCGTCACCGTCCCCGCGCCCCCGGGCCCCGTACCCGTGGTCCAGGTCGCGGCGACACGGCCGTCGACCAGCACCATCCGCGCACCCTCCACCGACAGGCCCCGGTGGGCGTCGTCGATGATCCGGCCGCGGTCCTGGTAGCCCAGGACCACGTTGTCGAACGCGGGCAGGAACCGTACCGGCGCCGGCGTACCGGGGTCCGGGCGCGGCGCGTCGGGCAGGTCCAGCAGTTCCCGGCCTCGTTCGTCACGGAAGCGGACCAGCCGTTCCCGTACCGCCGCCACCGCGGCGGGCAGCCCGGCGAGCCCGCACCAGGCGCGGAGGTCGGCCGAGGCGGCGGGGCCGTAGGCGGCCAGGTAGCGCAGGACCAGTTCCTCGCCGGCCGGGTCGCTCCCCCGCGGGGCGGGCGCGTCGGGCTCGCGGCCCAGCCACCGCGCGAGCGGGACGTTGCGCACCCCGGCTCTCACCCGCCACAGCCCGCGCGGCGGCAGCTGGACCATCGGGACGAGGGCGGCGACCGCCATCTCCCCGAGCGCCCGGCGGCCTGGCACGGGCCACCGCCCGGCGAGCGCCCGGGCGATCTCGGTCATCGTGCGGGGTTCACCGTCGGCCATCAGGTCCCGGACCGCCGCCGCGAGCGCGTCGAGGTCCACCCCGTCGAGCTCGCGGCGGTAGACCCCCAGGACCTTCTGCCGCAGCATCGCGTCATGGCGGGCCCGCCAGGTGAGAGCGTCACCGGCCGTGACGAGGTGGACGGTACGGCGCATCAGATGGGTACGCACCACACGCCGCCCGGTGAGCAGGCCGTCCAGCGCGGCCGGGGCGAAGTCCCGCAACCGGGACCAGAGCCCGGTGAAGGGCTCCTGCGGCTCCTGCGCCTGGAGGCCGCACAGGTGCGCGACGGCGTCCAGGGGCGGCAGGTCCGACCGTTCCAGGAGCAGCTGCCGGGCGAGTGCGGCCCGGTTGAGCGCCCGCGCGTCCAGGACGCTCATCCCCCGCACCTCCGCACGGCCTTTGCGGCGTACGCGCCCCGGGCACCGGCGGCCTGCCCGGGGACGGTACGGGAACCGGGCACGGCGCGTACGGCGCCGCGGCGGTTCGGACGGGTCACGGTCGTGACGGACATGTACGACTCCTCGCGCTCGCAGTCCCGGCGGGCCCGGACGGCGGGCCCGTCCTGCGGCGCGGCCCACCCTCGCAGGGATAGCGGTCAGAAGGTGTCCGCTGTGCCCCGGGAACAGACGGCCGCCACCCCCGGCGCACGGTGTCCGGTGCCCCGCACCCCGCGCCTCACGTCCCGTGACCCGTGCCCCCATGACCCATGACCCGTGCCCCCGTGCCCCGTGACCCGTCAGAGGAATCGCGAACTGCCCACCGGCCCCGTGGACCGCACCCGTGCCCGGTCGCCCCTCAGCCAGCTCCCGCGTACCGCGGTGACGAAGTCCGTGAGCACGTCCACCGGGTCGGCGGGGGTCTGCCCGTCCCCCTCGTCCGCCGCCGGGTCGGCGCCCACGATGCCGGCGGCGATCTCCGCCTCCGGCCTCGCGTCGGGCTCCGTCCGCTCCACACCGCCGTCCGCGCCCGCCCGCAGCCCCGCGCCCCAGGGGGCCACGGCCGACTGGTGCAGCAGCGTGACGCTGTCGGCGGCGACGGCGGGCGGGTCGGTCCAGCAGCTCGCGTGCTCGTGCAGGATCTGGCCCGGCACCCGGTGGTAGAGCTGTTCGAGCACCTCAGGGCCGTGCTCGGTGCCGCCCGTGTCGTCGAGGTCGTAGGCGATCACGACGGTGTCCTTCCGCCCGGCCTCGAAGGGCTTCGCCGCCAGGCCCAGCACCTCGGCGGCGGCCAGGCCCAGGATCCGGCTGCCCCGGTCGGGCAGCAGCGACACCGAGCGCGGCTTCGCCCCGGCCGCCTCCAGCACCGCCTTCAGCCGCACCAGCCCGCGCAGACAGCTGTCGTGGGTGTCCTGGGTCCAGGCGTACCGGCCGCCCATCCCCGCGTCGAAACCGTACGGGGACATCGTGCCCAGCACCGTGCCGCCCATGACGTACTGCCAGCCCCGCAGGTCCGCGCGGTCCAGGGCGCCCGCCCTGCCGGCGTCCTCGGCACGCGCCATGACGCGGTTCTGCCGCTCTCGCGCGCCCCGCCAGGTGTCGTCGTCCGGGTCGGGCAGACGGGCGTGATGGCGGCGGGCCGCCTCCAGGTCACCGGCCAGGACCGAGTTGAAGACCAGCAGATAGCGGTCGGGCCAGTCGGCGAGGCCGTCCTCGTGCGCGAGCAGGGCGTCGGCGGCCTCGCGGTGCCGGCCCTCGTCCTCGTACGCGGAGACCAGTTCCCGCAGCATGCCGAGGGAGCCGGGCTCCAGGCGCAGAGCCTCCCGCAGGGCGGGTATCGCCAGGTAGGACACACCGCGCTCCACGCACGCGTAGCCGTAGTCGTAGAGCGGACGCACCCGGCCGGGGTGTGCGGCGAGCGCCCCGGCCGCCTGCCGGAGGTCGTCGAAGCCCGCCTCCCGGGCGGCGCGTTCGACGACGAGCGCGACCTCGCCCAGCGGCGCCGAGGCGGCCTGCCGGAGCTCCCGCAGGGCGCCGGGGACGTCCCCCTGGTCGAGGGCCTCCCAGGCCGCGGTCAGTTCGGGTGAGGTGGGGGGGCGATTCCTGCGCGAGAACATGCGCAGGATCTTCTCCGCAACCCTGCGCGACCTCAACCGGATTGACCGATCCGGCCCGCCCGGCCCCCGCCCGGGGGATCATGCCCCGCCCGGCCCCCGCCCGGCCCGCACCCGGGGTCTCATGCCCCGCCCCGTCCCGCCGCCCGCCCTCCCCCCGGCACCCTGTCCCCCGTGCGAGCTACACCCAGGTGTCCACCGTGAGGTGACGACCCGTGAGCCCCCGCTCCGTAGCGTTCGTGGAGCCGCGGCACCACGGTCGCGGAACCGGCGAAGGAGCGCTCATGAGGTTTGTCTGGCAACTGTTGGCCGTCGTCCTGATGTCCATGGCAGGCAACCAGGCCGTCGCCGTCCTGGACGGCCACCCGTGGCTCCAACTCGCCGCGGGACTCCTGGTGTCCGTGGCCGCCGTGTTCGTCTACGGGTGGGTGGTGCGCAGGACCGAGCACCGCCCGCCCACCGAAGTGGCCCGTGCGGGTGCCGTGCCCGCGTTCGGGCGGGGGCTGCTGATCGGCTTCGTACTGTTCGGCGCCGTCATCACGAACATCTTCGTCAACGCGCGCTACGAGGTCGACGGCCTGGGTTCACCGGCCGGCGCGGTGGGGCTGTTCGGCTTCATGGCGGCCGCCGCCGTGATGGAGGAACTGCTCTTCCGGGGCGTCCTGTTCCGCATCACCGAGGAGCGCTTCGGCACCTGGATCGCGATGGCGCTGACCGCGGTGCTGTTCGGCGCCGCCCACCTGCTGAACCCCAACGCCTCCCTGTGGGGGGCCACCGCCATCGCCGTCGAGGCCGGGGGCATGCTCGCCGCCGCGTACGTCGCGACCCGGACCCTCTGGCTGCCCATCGGTCTGCACTTCGGCTGGAACTTCGCGGCGGCCGGTGTCTTCAGCACCGAGGTCTCCGGCAACGACACCGCGCAGGGCCTCCTGGACGCGACCGTCTCGGGCCCGGAACTGATCACCGGGGGCGAATTCGGGCCCGAAGGGAGCGTCTACGCCGTGCTGTTCGGCGTACTGGCGACCGTCGTGTTCCTGTGGCTGGCCCGTCGGCGCGGCCGTCTGGTGCCCCTGCGCGGGCGTGCCGGCCGGGTCGCCGCCGCCCCCACTACACTTCCCCGGTGACCGTTCCGGCAGGACTCCTGAGGCTGATCCCGGAACCGTGGCGCCGGTCAGCCGGCACCCTCTGGTACCTCCCCCTCGCGGCGATGCTGTTCACCGCGTCGTTCCTCCCGGGATTCCGTGACAACGGCACGGAGCTCGGTGGTCTGCCGACCCGCCCCTACGACGCCCTGGCCGTCGCGGCGGTCGCCCTCCAGTGCCTTCCGCTGGCCGCGCGCCGGCGGTGGCCGGTCAGCTGCCTCGCCCTGGTGTCCCTCGGCTTCGCCGCCGACCAGCTCCGCGGCTACCACTCGGTCGCGGGGACCGCGCTGCCCATCGCGCTGATCGCCGTGGGGTCCCGCCTGGACCACCGGCGGCGGACCACGGCGCTCCTCCTGTCCGCCGCCTACGTCCCCCTGGCGGTCGCCCTCCACCGGATCGGCCCCGGCGACCCGCCGAGCGAGTTCGTGACGTTCTACCTGGCGCTGGCCCTCGCCTGGGGCATCGGGACATGGCACCGCTCCACCCGGGCGGCCGAGGCCGAACACCGCCGCCGCGTCGCCGAGGACACCCGGGCCGCCGAACGCGCCCGTATCGCCCGTGAACTCCACGACGTCGTGACCCACCACGTGACGGCCATGGTCGTCCAGGCCGAGGCCGCACGCTATCTGACCGCCGTGCCCGACCGCCTCGACCAGAGCCTGACGGCCGTCACGGACACCGGCCGGCGGGCCATCACCGACCTGCGGCACCTGCTCGACCTGCTCGACCCCGGCCACGGCTCCGACCCCGGCAACGACCCCGGCGCCAGGACACCCCCCGTCGGCAGACTCCTCACACTCGTCGAACAGACCCGGCGGGCCGGACAGCCGGTGGAGTTCACGGAGGAGGGGACCCCGGCGGAGGAGACCGGCAGCGCCGACCTCGTGGCCTACCGGGTGGTCCAGGAATCCCTGACGAACGCCCTCAAGTACGCTCAGGGGCACCGCACTTCGGTCCGGGTGCACCACGGCGGAAAGGAGATCGCCGTGGAGGTCAGCACGGACGGCGCCGGCCCGGACGGCCCGCACGGCACCGGCCCGGAAGCCGCGCATCCCGCCGCCCGCCCCGCCGCCCACCCCGGCGGAAGCGGACGCGGCCTGGACGGCCTCCGCGAACGGGTCGACGTCCTGGGCGGGGAGTTCAGCGCCGCCCGGCAGACGGACGGCGGTTTCGTCGTCCGGGTCCGCATACCCACCGGGAGCCCCTCATGACCGCGCCGGTCCGTGTCCTGATCTGCGACGACCAGATACTGATCCGTACCGGACTGGCGACGATCATCGACGCCCAGCCCGACCTGGAGGTGGCGGGCGAGTGCGGGGACGGGCAGGCCGCCGTCGACCTCGCGCGGAAGGTGCGCCCGGACATCGTGGTGATGGACATCCGCATGCCGGTCCTCGACGGCATCGAGGCCACCCGCCTGCTCGCCGGCGCCGGGGTACCGCACCCCGTCAAGGTCCTCGTGGTGACGACGTTCAACCTGGACGCGTACGTCTACGAGGCGCTCCGCGCGGGCGCCAGCGGCTTCCTCCTCAAGGACGCGCCGCCCTCCCAGCTGCTGCACGGCATCCGGACCGTGGCGGCGGGCGCCGCGCTCCTGGCCCCCGAGGTGACACGGCAGCTGGTGGGCCGGTACGCCGCCCGGATCCGCCCGGCCGAGGACACCGGACCCGACGTCCCGCTCACCCCCCGCGAACTGGAGGTCCTGCGCCTCATCGCGGAGGGCCTCTCCAACCACGAGATCGCCACGGCCCTCGTCATCAGCCGGGAGACCGTCAAGACCTTCGTCTCCCGCATCCTCACCAAGCTGCAGCTCCGTGACCGCGTCCAGGCCGTCGTCTACGCCTACCGCCGGGGCCTGGTCTCCTGACCCCGGCCCCCGGCCGCCGCCCACGCCCCGGCGGCCGGGCCGCCCTGCGGCCCGGGGCCCTCAGCGCCCCAGGCGCCGGGCGGCCTCCGTCGCCCAGTACGTCAGGATCATCTGCGCGCCCGCCCGCCGGATGCCCAGCAGGCTCTCCATGATCGCCGCGTCCCGGTCGATCCAGCCCTTCTCGGCGGCGGCCTCGATCATCGCGTACTCACCGCTGATCTGGTACGCCGCGACCGGCACGTCCACCGCGTCCGCGACCTTGGCCAGGATGTCCAGGTAGGGGCCGGCCGGCTTGACCATGACCATGTCGGCACCCTCCTCCAGGTCGAGCGCCAGCTCCCGCAGGGACTCACGGATGTTCGCCGGGTCCTGCTGGTACGTCTTGCGGTCGCCCTTCAGCGAGGACCCCACGGCCTCACGGAAGGGGCCGTAGAAGGCGGAGGAGTACTTCGCGGTGTACGCGAGGATCGACACGTCCTCGTGCCCGGTCTGGTCCAGCGCGTCCCGGATCACCCCGACCTGACCGTCCATCATCCCGCTGGGGCCCACCACATGGGCGCCCGCGTCGGCCTGGACCTGGGCCATCTCCGCGTACCGCTCCAGCGTCGCGTCGTTGTCGACACGGCCGTCCCCGGTGAGCACCCCGCAGTGGCCGTGGTCGGTGTACTCGTCCAGGCAGAGGTCGGACATGACCACCAGGTCGTCGCCCACCTCCTCGCGCACCGCACGCAGACCGGCCTGGAGGATGCCGTCCGGGTCGGTACCCGCCGTGCCCCGGGCGTCCTTCTTCTCGTCCAGCGGCACGCCGAAGAGCATGATCCCGGAGACACCCGCCGCGACCGCGTCCGCCGCGGCCTTCCGCAGGGTGTCCAGGGTGTGCTGCCGCACGCCCGGCATGGCCGAGATCTCGACCGGGGCGTCGATGCCCTCACGCACGAACGCGGGCAGGATCAGGTTCGCGGGGTCGAGCCGGGTCTCGGCGACCATGCGCCGCATGACGGGGGTCGTCCGCAGCCGCCGGGGCCGCGAGCCGGGGAAGTTTCCGTACACAGTCATCCTTCGAGGTTAGACCCGTGCACCTCACCGGCTTACCGACACCCGGGCCGGAAAAAGAGGGGCCCGGCACCACCCCGGGAAGGCGGAACGGGACCGGCCGGATTCGAACCGGCGTCCTCCCACATGCCGTGAGGGCGCGACGACCTCTGCGCTACGGGCCCCGTTCCGCCCAGCAGCGTACGCGCCCCCGCGCCCGGAGAACGAACGCGACGGGCCCGGCCGCCCCCACCAGGGAGGCGGCCGGGCCCCGCGCACACTCCGGACCGTCAGGTCGTCGTCGACCGCCGGCGTCTCGCACCCGGACGCCGCTCGCTCGGCCGGGTCACCGGGTCACCGGCCTCCTTCGCCGCGTCCCGGCGCCGCGCGCCGAAGTCCGACAGCGCCTGCGCCAGCTTGTGGACCGACGGCTCCGGGGAGAGAACGTCGACCCGCAGACCGTGCTCCTCCGCCGTCTTCGCCGTCGCCGGACCGATACACGCGATCACCGTCACGTTGTGCGGCTTGCCCGCGATACCGACCAGGTTGCGCACCGTCGAGGACGAGGTGAAGAGCACCGCGTCGAACCCGCCGCCCTTGATCGCCTCACGGGTCTCGGCCGGCGGCGGCGACGCGCGGACCGTGCGGTACGCGGTCACGTCGTCGACCTCCCAGCCCAGCTCGATCAGCCCGGCCACCAGCGTCTCCGTGGCGATGTCCGCACGCGGCAGGAACACCCGGTCGATCGGGTCGAAGACCGGGTCGTACGGCGGCCAGTCCTCCAGCAGGCCCGCGGCCGACTGCTCACCCGACGGCACCAGGTCCGGCTTCACCCCGAAGTCGACCAGCGCCGCCGCCGTCTGCTCACCGACGGCCGCGACCTTGATCCCGGCGAAGGCACGGGCGTCCAGCCCGTACTCCTCGAACTTCTCCCGGACCGCCTTCACCGCGTTGACCGAGGTGAACGCGATCCACTCGTACCGCCCCGTCACCAGGCCCTTGACCGCGCGCTCCATCTGCTGGGGCGTACGCGGCGGCTCGACCGCGATGGTCGGCACCTCGTGCGGCACGGCGCCGTACGAACGCAGCTGGTCGGAGAGCGAGGCCGCCTGCTCCTTCGTACGCGGCACGAGCACCTTCCAGCCGAACAGCGGCTTGGACTCGAACCACGACAGCTGGTCACGCTGGGCGGCCGAGCTGCGCTCCCCGACCACGGCTATGACCGGCCGGTGCCCCTCCGGCGAGGGGAGGACCTTCGCCTGCTTCAGCACCTGCCCGACCGTGCCGAGCGTCGCCGTCCAGGTCCGCTGGCGCGTCGTCGTCCCGGCCACGGTCACCGTCATCGGGGTGTCGGGCTTGCGGCCGGCCGAGACCAGCTCACCCGCGGCGGCGGCCACCGCGTCCAGCGACGTCGACACCACGACCGTCGCGTCGCTCGCCCCGACCTCGGACCAGCAACGGTCCGTCGCCGTACGGGCGTCCACGAAACGCACATCGGTGCCCTGCGCGTCACGCAGCGGCACACCGGCGTACGCCGGCACACCGACGGCGTTGGCCACCCCGGGCACCACCTCGAAGGGCACACCCGCGGCGGCGCAGGCGAGCATCTCCGCACCCGTGTCACCGTCCATGCCCGGGTCGCCGCTGACGGCACGGACGACCCGCCTGCCACCCTTCGCGGCCTCCATGACAAGATTGGCGGCATCCCTGAGAACGGGTACACCGACGGCTGCTGACGAAGAGTCGACAACCGTCATCTCAGGCGTGCTCACCCCTGCCCGCGCATGGCCCCGGACGACGTCGAGCACCTCGGGCTCGGCTACAAGGACGTCCGCGCTCGCGAGCGCCTCGACAGCGCGCAGAGTCAGCAGTCCCGGGTCGCCGGGACCGGCGCCGAGGAAGGTGACGTGCCCTGAGGACAGGACAGGGAAGTCGGATACGACGGGGCCGGTGGGGCTCAAAGTGCTCGCTCCCCCATAAGACCGGCCGCACCCTTGGCGAGCATCTCGGACGCGAGTTCGCGGCCGAGGGCCGCCGCGTCGTCGTGCGACGTGGGGGCGGAACCGGTGATGGACAGCTGCACCAGGGAAGCGCCGTCGGTGGAACCGACGACACCGCGCAGGCGCAGTTCGTTGACAGTCTGGCCGTCGGCCCGGAAGTCGGCGAGCGCACCCACGGGTGCGGAACAGCCGGCCTCCAGGGCGGCGAGCAGGGCGCGCTCGGCGGTCACGGCGGCCCGGGTGTGCGGGTCGTCGAGCTCGGCGAGTGCTGCGGCGAGTCCGGTGCTGCTCGCAGCACACTCGATCGCCAGTGCTCCCTGGCCGGGAGCGGGCAGGACCGTGTCGGGCGACAGGAAGTCCGTCACCTCGGCGGTCCGGCCGAGGCGGCTCAGCCCGGCCGCGGCGAGTACCACCGCGTCGAGCTCTCCGCTCCGGACGAAATTGATACGCGTGTCGACGTTGCCGCGTATCGCGACGGTCTCTATGTCGAGACCGTGCGAGCGGGCGTACGCGTTGAGCTGCGCCATGCGGCGCGGCGACCCCGTACCGACGCGGGCGCCGGACGGCAGCTGCTCGAAGGCCAGCCCGTCCCGGGCGACCAGCGCGTCCCGGGGGTCCTCACGCTCCGGGACGGCGGCCAGCACCAGTCCCTCCGGCTGCGCGGTCGGCAGGTCCTTCAGCGAGTGCACCGCGAAGTCCACCTCGCCGCGCAGCAGCGCCTCGCGCAGCGCGGCGACGAACACACCGGTCCCGCCGATCTGCGCCAGGTGCTCCCGCGAGATGTCTCCGTACGTGGTGATCTCGACGAGCTCGACGGCACGCCCGGTCACCTCACGGACCGCATCGGCCACCATGCCGGACTGGGCCATGGCGAGCTTGCTGCGGCGGGTTCCGAGCCTCAGCGGCTCGGTGGTCCCCCCGCCCAGGGGTGAGTTGTCGGTCATGACCGCCCTCGATTCGGGTCGTTCAGGTCTGCCCGGGAGACGGCGGCAACCGTCTGCGGGTCGAGGTCGAAGAGTTCACGCAGAGCGTCGGCGTACCCGGCGCCGCCGGGCTCGCTGGCGAGCTGTTTGACCCGCACGGTGGGTGCGTGCAGGAGTTTGTCGACGACACGGCGCACGGTCTGCGTGATCTCCGCGCGCTGCTTCTCGTCGAGGCCGGGCAGGCGTCCCTCCAGCCGTGCGATCTCACCGGCCACCACATCGGCGGCCATCGTGCGCAGGGCCACGACGGTCGGGGTGATGTGGGCGGCGCGCTGCGCGGCACCGAAGGCGGCGACCTCGTCGGCGACGATGGTGCGCACCAGGTCCACGTCGGCGGCCATCGGGGCGTCCGCGGACGCCTCGGCCAGCGACTCGATGTCGACCAGCCGCACCCCGTCGACACGGTGGGCCGCGCCGTCGATGTCACGCGGCATCGCCAGGTCGAGCAGGTACAGCCGGGCCGGGGCGGCGCTCGCCACCCGTACGGGCCGTACGGAACGGTCCTGCGCCGGGACGCCGGCGGCCGTGGCGGAACCGTTCTCCACCCAGGCGGCGTGCTGGTCCAGCTCCTCCACCACGCGGGCCACGGGGGCGCCCGGGGCCTTCTCCGGGTGGTCGAAGTCCACGCCCAGCGCCTGGGCGACCGCGTGCGCGGTCAGGACGAGACCGGTGGCACCGGTGCAGGAGACGACGATGTCTGCACGTGTCAGTTCGTCGGCCACGGCCGCCATCTCCACCGCACGGGCCGCCCCGGCAGCGCTCTGGCCGAGGATCTCCACGAGCCGGTCGGCGCGCGCCCGGGTCCGGTTGGCGACGACGACCTCGGCGACACCGGCGCGCACCAGGGTGGCGGCGGCCAGCGAGGACATCGAGCCGGCACCTATCACCAGGGCCCGCTTGCCCGCCGCCCAGCCGGTGACCTCGGCACCCTGGGCCAGCTGTTCCAGCCCGAAGGTGACGAGCGACTGCCCGGCCCGGTCGATACCGGTCTCGCTGTGGGCGCGCTTGCCGACCCGCAGGGCCTGCTGGAAGAGGTCGTTCAGCAGGCGGCCCGCGGTGTGCAGCTCCTGCCCCAGGGCGAGCGCGTCCTTGATCTGGCCGAGGATCTGGCCCTCGCCGACGACCATCGAGTCCAGCCCGCAGGCCACCGAGAAGAGGTGGTGGACGGCGCGGTCCTCGTAGTGCACGTAGAGATACGGAGTGAGCTCGTCCAGACCGACCCCGCTGTGCTGGGCCAGCAGGGTGGACAGCTCGGCGACGCCCGCGTGGAACTTGTCCACGTCGGCGTACAGCTCGATGCGGTTGCAGGTGGCCAGCACGGCGGCCTCGGTCGCGGGCTGGGCGGCCAAGGTGTCCTGCAGCAGCTTCGTGCGGGCGTCGGCCTCCAGTGCCGCCCTCTCCAGCACGGAGACGGGGGCACTGCGGTGGCTCAGCCCTACGACCAGGAGGCTCATGCCGGCATCACGGCGGGCAGGTCGCCGTCGGGTCCCTTCCGGTTCGTCGGGGTGGCGCGCACGGGCGGAGCGGCCTCGCCGGCGGGGGCGCCGTCCCCGGCGGCCTCCTCACCGGCCTTGCGCTGCTCGTGGAACGCCAGGATCTGCAGCTCGATCGAGAGGTCGACCTTGCGTACGTCGACGCCCTCGGGCACGGACAGGACCGTCGGCGCGAAGTTCAGGATGGAGGTCACGCCCGCGGCGACGAGCCGGTCGCAGACCTGCTGGGCCGCGCCGGGCGGAGTGGTGATGACGCCGATGGACACACCGTTGTCGCTGATGATCCGGTCCAGGTCGTCGGTGTGCTGGACGGGGATCCCGGCGACGGGCGCACCCGCCATGGCCGGGTCCGCGTCGATCAGCGCGGCGACCCGGAACCCGCGGGAGGCGAAACCGCCGTAGTTGGCGAGAGCCGCGCCGAGGTTGCCGATACCGACGATGGCGACCGGCCAGTCCTGGGTGAGCCCGAGCTCACGCGAGATCTGGTACACGAGATACTCGACGTCGTACCCGACACCACGGGTGCCGTAGGAGCCCAGGTAGCTGAAGTCCTTGCGGAGCTTGGCGGAGTTGACCCCCGCCGCGGCCGCGAGTTCCTCGGACGACACCGTGGGCACCGAACGCTCGGAGAGCGCCGTCAGTGCGCGTAGATACAGCGGAAGCCGGGCGACGGTGGCCTCGGGAATTCCTCGGCTACGGGTCGCCGGTCGGTGAGTTCGGCCAGTTGCCACGGTGCTCCTGCGGGATGAGCGGGGCTGCAGGCGGCCGTATGTCCTATGACCGCCCCGTCGACAGCAGGCTATGTCTTTGTGAACGCGTGCACAAAGATGGTGTCCGTTTTGTCCGGTCAAAGTGACCGGGGTCACGCGTATTCCCTGCGCGATCCAGGAACCGAAGGCGGCATCGGCCCGTTGGGGGCCCGGCGGGGGCAAAGCGGTACACGCTCCTCATGTCCATGCCCCCGAGACCACTCAAAACGCCCATGATGGTAGCCGGGATCCACGGGGGAAGCGCACTACGCGCACAGCGCTGTGCGCAGTCTCACCGGATCGACCTTCCAGAAGGTGTGCTGCTCACCGTCGACCAGGACCACCGGGATCTGCTCCCAGTACTCCTTGTACAGGGCCTCGTCCTGGGTGATGTCCTTCTCCTCCCAGGCCGCACCGGTCTCTTCGCACACCTCGCGCACCACCAGGCGCGCGTCGTCACAGAGATGACAGCCGGGCTTCCCCACGAGGGTCACCACCCGGTCCGCGGGCTTCTTCTTCGCACGGCGCAGCAGGGGACTCATGCCTCCATTCTGCGCCGCCCCGCCCGCGCCCGGGAGCACCCGGACGCCACCGCGTCCGGCGGGGCGGCGAAGACAGCGGCGACCGCCCGGGGCCCCGGGCACGAGGAGGGGCCGGAGCCCTCGGCGCACCCGTCCCCGGGAGTTCACCCCACGGTGTCCGGCCAGGTCGGGAATCGTCGGACCGAATGGCTATGCTCACCGCATGGCCGCTCTTGGATGGCTCACCCCCCGCAGGCGCCCCGCCACGGCACGGAGCGTGCTGGCAGGCGAGGCCGCAGCCGAGGCGGCGCGCAGGTCGGCACTGGCCGAGGACCGGACCACCGCCCCGGAGGAAGCGGGCGAGACCGCGTTCCCGGTGGCCGGGGACGACCGCGCCGCCGCCTTCTTCGACCTCGACAACACCGTCATGCAGGGCGCCGCGATCTTCCACTTCGGGCGCGGCCTGTACAAGAGGAAGTTCTTCGAGCGCCGCGAACTCACCAGGTTCGCCTGGCAGCAGGCATGGTTCCGGCTGGCCGGTGTCGAGGACCCCGAGCACATGCAGGACGCCCGCGACAGCGCGCTGTCCATCGTCAAGGGCCACCGCGTCTCCGAGCTGATGTCCATCGGGGAGGAGATCTACGACGAGTACATGGCCGACCGCATCTGGCCCGGCACCCGCGCGCTCGCCCAGGCCCACCTCGACGCGGGCCAGAAGGTCTGGCTGGTCACCGCCGCCCCGGTGGAGACCGCCACGATCATCGCCCGCCGCCTGGGGCTGACCGGGGCGCTCGGCACGGTCGCCGAGTCCGTCGACGGCGTCTACACCGGCCGCCTGGTCGGCGAACCCCTGCACGGCCCCGCCAAGGCCGAGGCCGTACGCGCCCTGGCGGCGGCGGAAGGCCTGGACCTCGAACGCTGCGCCGCCTACAGCGACTCCCACAACGACATCCCGATGCTGTCGCTCGTCGGCCACCCGTACGCGATCAACCCGGACGCCAAACTCCGCAAGCACGCCCGTCAACTGGACTGGCGGCTGCGCGACTACCGCACCGGGCGCAAGGCGGCCAAGGTCGGCATCCCGGCCGCCGCGGGCGTGGGCGCCCTGGCCGGCGGCACCGCCGCCGCGGTCGCCCTGCACCGCCGCCGCCGCTGACGGCCCCCCGCCCCGCTTCCCCGCGCACCCCCGCCCCGGCCCCGCCCCCGCCCCGGACGCCGGCCGCTCACACGTTCCCCCGCGGCGGTCACCGGCCGCAGCCACCGCCGCACCCCGGCCACGCCCGGGGCGGACAAGCCGTCGAAGCCGGTCCGGACGCTTGGGCCGCCTACCGCTCCGGCCAGTCGCGTTCACTTCCCGTGACCACAACCCGTCGTCACCGCAGACACATCACGAAGCGGTTCGATCAATAAATGGTCAGCACATGGCACTTGAATCGTCACCCAGAGGGCACGAAAGCGACGTAATCGATGATTTGAGCAACTGGGTGTAGCACTGCCTATACGAAGCGTTATTCTCCTCAGACGCATGAAGAGCCCGTCACTCGACACCACGGGTGACGGTTTTCGAACTGCACGTGATGGAAGCTCTGCCTCTGGGAGTCCCGTGTACCCACACGTCGGGGTTGACGCCTCGGGCCTGGCTACGCTCCGCGCGACGGTCATCGACCATCTGCGCGGTCTCGTCCCCACCGCGACGGCCGTCCCCGCCTTTGCCGCCCCCGCGCCGGCCGGCCCCTGCTACGCGCTCGCCGAGCGCAGCGCGGCGGTCGGAAGACGCGGCAACCGCGGCGCCGCGACCGCGTCCACGTCCGCGTCCACCGTCCGCCGCCCCACGGCGGACAGCGACAGCGCGCGCATGATGGACCTCGTCGAGCGCGCCCAGGCCGGTGAGGCCGAGGCCTTCGGCCGCCTGTACGACCAGTACAGCGACACCGTGTACCGGTACATCTACTACCGCGTCGGCAGCAAGGCGACGGCGGAGGACCTCACCAGCGAGACGTTCCTGCGTGCCCTGAGGCGCATCTCCACCTTCACCTGGCAGGGCCGCGACTTCGGCGCCTGGCTGGTCACGATCGCGCGCAACCTGGTCGCCGACCACTTCAAGTCCAGCCGTTTCCGGCTCGAAGTGACCACCGGCGAGATGCTCGACGCCAACGAGGTCGCCCGGAGCCCGGAGGACTCCGTCCTGGAGTCCCTCTCCAACGCAGCCCTGCTCCAGGCCGTACGCCGCCTCAACCCCCAGCAGCAGGAGTGCGTGACCCTGAGGTTCCTCCAGGGCCTCTCGGTCGCCGAGACCGCGCGGGTCATGGGCAAGAACGAGGGTGCGATCAAGACCTTGCAGTACCGAGCCGTCCGCACCCTGGCCCGGCTGCTGCCCGACGACGCGCGCTGACCCCTTCCGCACCCCCGCGTCACCATGAGTGACGTGTTCGTGACATGCTGTCGGATCGGCGTGCCGTCCGTAACCCAACTGCCGAGCCCCTCGTTGTGCCGGATGCAGGCCCCCTGTCGCTACGCCATGGCCGGAACCACACACCCGATCGTGTGGAAATCCGCCGGGCGTACAACCTTCCGGACCCGCAGGGGAGTCGACCGTCATGACGAGAGGAGGTGCCGCCAGTGATCGCAAACGTTTCGGCACACCGGCGGGCGAACGCCTTCGCCCAGGCCCTGGAAGAGCAGCCGTCCCAGGGTGCGGCGGCCGGACAGCCCGATGAACCGGCCGCACCGGCCGAACACGGACCGCTGCTGGCCCTGGCGAACGGCCTCGGAGAGCTACCGAAGCCGGAATTGGATCCCGAGGTCAAAACGGTGCAGCGAGCCCAGCTCGTCGCGGCCATGGAGACCATGTTCGCCCAGGGCGGTGCGTCCACGGGCCCTACGGTGCCCGAACAACGGAGCAAGGGAGCCCACCGGGCGTCCCCGCTCCGGAAGTTGCGCCCACGCTCCCGCTGGGCGAAAGGGCTCACCGCGGGCGGCATCACGGTCGGTGTGGCGGCGGGAGCGTTCGGCGGAGTGGCCGCTGCCAGTTCCGACGCCCTCCCGGGTGACTCCCTCTACGCGCTGAAACGCGGCATGGAGGACATCCACCTCGGCATGGCCAACGGCGACGCCGACCGCGGGGAGGTCTACCTCGACCAGGCGTCGACCCGCCTGAGCGAAGCCCGCCGGCTGATGGAGCGCGCCCGCGCCGGGCAGATGGACCACGAGTCCCTCGGCGAGGTCAGGCGCACGCTCAACGGCATGACGCACGACGCCACCGAGGGCCACCGCCTGCTGCGCTCCGCCTACCAGCGCGACGGTTCCCTCGGCCCGATCCAGACCCTGGACACGTTCTCCCGCGCGCACCGCGACAGCTGGAGCGACCTCCGCGACCGGCTGCCGGTCCAGCTCGCCGACATCGGCGAACAGGTCAGTTCGGTCTTCGAGGCCATGGACGAAGAGGTCGCCCCGCTCCAGTCCCTGCTGCCCCGCACCCCGGGCAAAGGCGAGGAGACCGAGCGGTCCGGCTCCCGCCAGGGCGACGCCGGCCCTTCGGACACGGAGCGTCCGGCGCCCTCCTCCCCCGCGGCGCCCGGCCCGGGGGAGGAGGGCGCCGACACCTCCCCACAGCCGTCCGGTACCGGGGAAGGTCCTGGGGAGGGCCTGATCGGCGGCGGCACGAGCGGTCTGCTGGACGGTCTCCCGACCGACGCCGCCACCCCGTCCGCACCGTCCGGCGGCACCGGTCAGGCGCCACCGGTGCCGGACGTCACCCTGCCGCCACTGCTCCCGGGGCTGCTGCCCGGTCTGGGACTCGGCAGCGAGGACCTCGAACCGTAGCCGGACCGTTCGTGCGCCTCGCACGTGCCGGAGGGGGTGCCGCGACCCGGGCGGCACCCCCTCCGCGCGGGCTCCGTGCGGGCCGGACCCGCCCGGTCCCGGTCCGGGAGGACGCCCGGTCCAGAAGCACGTCCCGTCCGGAAGAACACCGGGTCCCGGGAAACGCCGGGTTCAGAAGAACACCGACCGCCGTTGCACCAGCAGTTTGTACAGCGTGTGCTGGATCTGCTCGCGTACCTGGTCGGTCAGGTTGAACATCAGCATGGGGTCCTCCGCCGCCTCCGGCGGGAAGCCGTCCGTGGGGATGGGCTCCCCGAACTGGATGGTCCACTTCGTCGGCAGCGGTACGGCTCCGAGCGGGCCCAGCCACGGGAAGGTGGGGGTGAGGGGGAAGTAGGGGAATCCGAGGATGCGGGCCAGGGTCCGGGAGTTGCCGATCATCGGGTAGATCTCCTCCGCCCCCACGATCGAGCACGGCACGATCGGTACTCCGGCGCGCAGCGCGGTCGACACGAAGCCGCCCCGGCCGAAGCGCTGGAGCTTGTACCGGTCGCCGAAGGGTTTGCCGAGCCCTTTGAAGCCCTCGGGCATCACCCCGACGACTTCTCCGCCCTCCAGCAGCCGTTCCGCGTCCTCGGCGCAGGCCAGGGTGTGGCCGGCCTTCCGGGCCAGTTCGTTGACGACCGGCAGCATGAAGACCAGGTCGGCGGCGAGCAGCCGCAGGTGCCGTTTCGCGGGGTGGTGGTCGTGGACGGCGACCTGGAGCATCAGCCCGTCCAGCGGCAGGGTCCCCGAGTGGTTGGCCACCACCAGCGCCCCGCCGTCGGACGGGATGTTCTCGATGCCCTTCACCTCGACGCGGAAGTACGACCGGGCGAGCGGCCTCAGCAGCGACATGAGGACCTGGTCGGTCAGCTCCTCGTCGTAGCCGAACTCGTCGACGTCGTAGTCGCCCGTGAGGCGCCGGCGCAGGAAGGCGAGGCCCCCGGCGATCCGCCGGTCCCAGGAGCCCCCTCCAGGGCCCTCCGGCGGCTCCGGCGGCTCCTGGGGGCCCTGCTGCCCGTCCTCCGGCTCCTGGGCGCCCGGCAGCGCGCTCACGGGCGCGGCACCGGGCTCGTGCTGGCCCTGGCGCCCGGTGCCGGGCGTGGTGTTCCTGCGCCGCCCGCCGCCGGAACGCGACCGGTCGTCGTCGAAGGGAAGGACCTTGGCGTCCGCCATCGTCTCGCGCTCCTCTACCTGGCGCCGTGGGTCGGTCGGGTCGTGAGGCCGGTGCCCGGCGCGGCACCCTCGGCCGGCCGCAGCCGTGCCAGCCGGTCGACGGCCCGGCCCACCCGCTCGGGCGGCAGCAGTCCCGGCCGCCGGCTCCGGACGAAGTCCTCGAACGTCCGGGCCGTCGTGAACCTCGGGCGGAACCCCAGCGTCTCGCGCATCTGCGTCGTGGAGACCACCCGCCCGTGGGTGAGCAGCCGGATCTGTTCCGCCGAGAAGTCGGTCATCCCGACCGTGCGCAGGGCCGAACCGACCCAGGTGACGGCGGGGAGCAGCACCGGCACGGTCGGCCTGCCCAGCCGGCGCGCGCACTGTGACAGCAGCAGCACCCCGTCGCCCGCGATGTTGAAGGTTCCGCTGTTCAGCGTCCCGCGCCGCGGTTCGCGGGCGGCGATGTCCAGGACGTCGAGGACGTCGTCCTCGTGGACGAACTGGAGCCGCGGGTCGTAGCCGAGGACCGTGGGCAGGACGGGCAGCGCCAGGTAGTCGGCGAGCGGCGAGTCCGGGTCCGGCCCCAGGATGTTCGCGAACCGCAGCACGCAGACCGCCACATCGGGCCTGCGGCGCGCGAAGCCGCGTACGTACCCCTCGACCTCCACCGCGTCCTTGGCGAAGCCGCCGCCGGGCAGTGACTTGGGCGGGGTGGTCTCGGTGAAGACGGCCGGGTCGCGCGGGGCCGCGCCGTAGACGCTCGTACTGGACTTGACGACGAGACGCCGGACGGACGGCGACTTCTGGCAGGCACCGAGGAGCTGCAGGGTGCCGATGACGTTCGTCTCCTTGGCGTTCGTGCGCCCGCCCCCGCCCAGCGACTTCGCCGACACGTCGAGATGGACGACGGTGTCCACGGCGTGCTCGGCCAGGACCCGGGTGATCGCCGGCCCGCGGATGTCGGCCCGGACGAACTCGGCGTCCCCCAGCGGGTGCCCGGGCTCGGTCATGTCGACGGCGATCACCCGGTCCACACCGGGGTCCTGCTGGACGCGTCGGACGAAACGGCCGCCCAGCTGCCGGGCCGCTCCCGTGACGAGCACGATCTTCCCCAAGATCAGCGCCTTCCGTCGGCTACGTGCACACAGCGGGGTCTTCCCCTGCCGTCACCGTAGTCGCTCGGTCTTTCACACGGACGCCCCCATGCCTGCCTTTACCGAACCGATGACGGGAAACACCCCGCCACCGCGCCCGCACCACACCTCACACCTCGCACCTCGCACCTCGCACCTCGCGCCTCGCCCGGAACGCGCCGAGGCCCTCCCACCGGAACGGCGGGAGGGCCTCGGACTCACGAACGGCGTTCGCTTACTTCTTGTTGCGACGCTGAACGCGCGTGCGCTTGAGCAGCTTGCGGTGCTTCTTCTTGGCCATCCGCTTGCGCCGCTTCTTGATAACAGAGCCCACGACTACCCTCGCTTGTCTTCTTCACTGGTGCGGGGCGTCTGGGCCCACACGACCTACGTCGGCCTAGCCTACCCGCCACTGCGTGAGGGACGTAATCCGAGGGCGACGGTCAGGCCGACTCCACCCCCACGAAGGACTCACGGAGATACTCGTGAACTGCTTGCTCCGGGACCCGGAAGGACCTTCCCACCCTGATCGCCGGCAGATGACCGCTGTGCACCAAGCGGTACACGGTCATCTTGGACACCCTCATGACCGAGGCGACTTCCGCCACGGTCAGAAACTTGACCTCGTTCAGAGGCCTCTCGCTGCCAGCAGCCATGACCCACCTGTACCTTCCGCACGAGACGCGCACCGGCTTCCCCTCCGGTGACTCTTCGTCGTTGTGCGCTCACCGCCCAGATTAGGGGCGGGTGATGCGAGTGGGGAAGAGGTGAGACGACAGGGCGCCTACGGTGACAGACGGGCCCGATCGAGTACATAACGTGCCAGCGGCCGGTAGTGCTCCGAGGGCACCGCGTCATCGAGCGGCACGGCGACCGACACCACTCCCTCGGCCTCCCCCACGAAGAGCGCCGGGTCGTCGGTGTCCGCCAGGCCGATGGCCTCGATACCCAGCTGACCTGCCCCGCAGACCCAGCCGTGGTCCCCCACCACCAGCTCCGGCAACACCCCGCCGGCCTCCACCGCCGCCTCCAGGACCACCCTGACCGGCAGCGGGGAATGCGTATGCGCGCCGGTCGCACCACCCGGCGCCCGCACGCCCGGTTCGCGCATCATCGCAACGCCCCGCACGTAGTGGACGCTGTGCGTGCGTACACCGAACCGGGTCGTTATGTCGACACATCGCCCCTGCGCGTGGGTGAGTACCGCGCACCCGGCCGCCGACAGCGCGTCTGCCAGCCCGGCGTAGAAACCGAGCAGCCGGTGCGGGTGCCCGGTGCCGAACAGCACCGGGGACCGCCGCCGCGCGGCGTCCGCCAGCCGCCCCGCGAACGCGTCCAGACCCGCCAGCGTCCGCTCCGGATCGATCACGTCGAGGCCCGCGACCTGCCCGGGGTCGTCCGACACCCCGCACCGCTCGGCCATCAGCCTCAGCAGGTCACGCTCGCTCCAGGCCCGGCCGGGGTCGAGGCCCAGCAGCACCCGGGGGTCCCGCGCCGCGAAGAGACGGTAACTCCGCAGGCTGGCCTCCCGCGTGGTCGCCACGGTCCCGGCCAGCCGGGCCGACAGCAGATGCGCGCGCAGCGCTCCGGTGCTCAACACCCTGCCGATGCTGCCCTACCAGGGCCGGCCGGAGGCCGGAACCGGCGGGCTGCCCCCCGTTGGCGTGAGAACCCGTGACCGCCGGCGCGGCCGGCGTGACCGGTACGGCGACCCGCCGCGCGGGCCCCTCCCGGTCCGGCTCCCCGCCGTACGAACCCACCGTACGGAGTCCGCCGTACGGATCCCGCCCGCTCAGGCCAGCAGCCCCCGCAGCGGGAACACCGCCCGCCGGGTCGCCCGCACCGCCTGGTCCAGCCGGTCCGCCGGGTCGTAGCCGTCCTCCCACGACCGCCACACCGGCGTCCGGCCGTCCGTCATCCGGGCCGGTCCCGGCTGCCTGGTCCGGGCGTACACCTCGTCCCGCCACGACGGCGGGATCACCGACTCCGGGTCCACCGGGGCGTGCGCGGCAATGCCCACCAGGTGGGTCCAGGACCGCGGTACGACGTCCACCACCTCGTAACCGCCCCCGCCGAGCGCCACCCAGCGTCCCCCCTCCGCGTGGGCGTGCGCCAGCTCGTGACAGGCCGTCATGACCGCGCGCTGCGCGTCGAGCGACACCGCGAGATGGGCCAGGGGGTCCTCGAAGTGCGTATCGGCCCCGTGCTGGGTGACCAGTACCTGCGGCCGGAAATCGGCCAGCAGTTCCGGCACCACCGCGTGGAACGCCCGCAGCCACCCCGCGTCACCCGTACCGGCCGGGAGCGCCACGTTGACCGCGGATCCCTCGCCCGCCCCCGCGCCGGTCTCCTCCGGCCACCCGGTCTGCGGGAAGAGCGTGCGGGGATGCTCGTGCAGCGACACGGTCAGGACCCGCGGGTCCTCCCAGAACGCCGCCTGGACGCCGTCACCGTGGTGCACGTCCACATCGACGTACGCGACCCGCTCCACACCCAGCTCCAGCAACCGGGCGATGGCCAGCGCCGGATCGTTGTAGACGCAGAAACCGGCCGCCGCGCCCGGCATCGCGTGGTGCAGCCCGCCGCTGAAGTTCACCGCGTGCGCGGCCTCTCCCCGCCACACCGCCTCGGCCGCGCCGACGGACAGTCCGGCGATCAGCGCGGACGCCTCGTGCATACCGGCGAAGGCCGGGTCGTCGGTGGTGCCGATCCCGTACGCCTGGTCGGCCGAGACCGGATCGGCGGACGCCGCGCGCACCGCGGCCACGTAGTCCCCGCGGTGCACCAGCCGCAGGGTGGACTCCCCCGCGGCCCGGGCGGACCGCACATCCACCGCCCGGTCGAGCCCGTAGGCACGCACCAGTGACATCGTCAGGGCGAGCCTGACCGGGTCCATGGGATGGCTGTCCCCGAAGTCGTATGCCGTTACCGCGTCATCCCACATCAGCCGTGCGCGCCCGCTCATGCCCGCCACCGTATCGGGCGGGCTCCGCGCCGAACGACCTGGCGTACACGAGCGTGGCGAGGACCAGCACCATCGGGACCAGCATCGCCCCCCGGTAGCTCCACACGTCACCCAGCGCGCCGACGAGCGGCGACCCGACGAGGAAACCCACGTAGTTGAAGACGTTCAGCCGGGCCACGGCCACATCGCTCGCCCCGGGGAAAAGCCGTCCGGCCGCGGCGAACGTCTGCGGCACGATCACACAGAGCCCCAGCCCCAGCAGCGTGAACCCGAGCATCCCCCACCAGGGCCCGGGCGCCACCGCCACCACCCCGAACCCCGCGGCCGCCAGCACACTCCCTCCGCGCACCACGGCCACCGCGCCCAGCCGCCGCACCCCGAGGTCCCCGACGGCCCTCCCCAGCAGCGTCGTGACCATGTAGACGTTGTACGGGACGGTCGCCAGCTGTTCCGAACCGCCCAGCACGTCCTGAAGGTACTTCGCGCTCCAGTTGGAGACCGTCGAGTCCCCGATGTACGCGAACGCCATCACCAGGCAGAGCGGCATCAGCAGTCCGAACGGCACCGGGGGACCCCCCGGCCCCTTCCCGGCCTCCCCCGCCGTACCGGACTCCCCCGCCCTCCCGGTTCCCTCTCCGGCCGCCGGCAGGACCGCCCCGGCCCCTTCCACCGCCGGCGCGCCGTCCTCGCCCCCTGTGGTGTACCAGCGGCTCCCGAGGAGCGCCGCGGGCAGCAGGAGCACCACGGCCGGCAGATAGGACACCAGCAGGGGGAGGTCCCAGTGGGCGCCCGACCACGCCAGGGACGCCCCGGCGATGCCCCCGAGGCTGTAGGCGGCGTGGAACCCGAGCATGATGCTGCGCCCGTACGCGCGTTGCAGGCTGACGCCCATCATGTTCATGGACGCGTCGAGCGCTCCGACCGCCAGCCCGAAGACACCCAGCGCCACGGCGGCCTGCCACACCTCGTCACCCGCGCCCACCCCGAGCAGCGCCAGCATCACCACGGGCTGCGCCCACCGGAGCAGGACGGCCGGCCTCACCCGGGCGACCACCTTCTCGGTGGCCACACTGGCAACCCCCGCCAGGACGGGAACGGCGGCCAGGAACACGGGCAGCAGCCCGTCGGATATCCCGTACCGGTCCTGGATCGCGGGGATCCGCGTCACGAGCAGGGCGAAGGTCACCCCCTGCACCAGGAAGCTCAAGGCCAGGGAGGCTCTGCCGTACCGCAGCCGCGCGTTCGTCATGGCCGCGAGCGTATGGCCCGGGGACAGCGCTGGACAGACTGCGGGAGCGGGAGTTCAGGCGAGGAGTCCGGGAAGCCCTGCCATGTCGGAGAAGTGCCCGGTGACCCCGGTGAGCCGGTCCGCGGGCATCATCGAGGTGAAGCCGTAGACGTCCATCCCCGCGGCACGGGCCGCCTCGACACCGAGCGGACTGTCCTCGATCACCACGCAGCGCTCGGGGCTGACACCCATGCTCGCGGCGGCGTGCAGGAACAGGTCGGGCGCCGGCTTCCCCCGCCCGACGTCCTCCGAGCTGAAGATCCACTCGTCCTCGAACCACTGGTCGAGCCCGGTCCGCCGGTGCCCGGCCACGATCTTCCGGTGGCTTCCCGACGAGGCGACGCAGTAGGCGACCCCGTCGGCGACCAGCTTGCCCAGCAGCTCCTCGACACCGTCGACGACGACGAGTTCCTGCTGGAAGGCGGCGATGGTACGGGTGTTCAGCTGCTCGTCGAAGTCCGCGGGCAGCTTCTGGCCGGTCCGTTCCTCCACGAGGTCGTGCACCCGGTGGACGGCCGCCCCCATGAAGTCGCGGACGGACTCCTCGTACGTGGTGGGGTGGCCGAGCTCGGTGAGGTAGCCGGCGAGGACGGTGTTGGAGATCGGCTCACTGTCGACAAGCACACCGTCGTTGTCGAAGATGACCAGTTCGTAGCGCATGGTCCGACAGTAAGGGCTGTCCCGTAATCCCTCGTGGAACAGCGCGCGACGACAAAGGCCGCACATCACGGCACACGGGGGTTGCCCGGGATGCCTGCCGGGCCCGTACCGGAGGGGAACCGGTCCGGTACGCCGGCCCCCGGCCGATGGAACCGGCAGCGCGATGAAACCGGTGGTGAACGCAGGAAAGCCCCGCACCAAAAGGTGCGGGGCTTTCCCGGAATAATTGTTCGGCGGCGTCCTACTCTCCCACAGGGTCCCCCCTGCAGTACCATCGGCGCTGAAAGGCTTAGCTTCCGGGTTCGGAATGTAACCGGGCGTTTCCCTAACGCAATGACCACCGAAACACTATGAAATTAACCAACACCGGACAACAACACGGCCGTTCGTTATTTCAGAACTAACACAGTGGACGCGAGCAACTGAGGACAAGCCCTCGGCCTATTAGTACCAGTCAGCTCCACCCGTTACCGGGCTTCCACATCTGGCCTATCAACCCAGTCGTCTACTGGGAGCCTTAACCACTCAAGGTGGTGGGAACACTCATCTCGAAGCAGGCTTCCCGCTTAGATGCTTTCAGCGGTTATCCTTTCCGAACGTAGCCAACCAGCCATGCCCTTGGCAGGACAACTGGCACACCAGAGGTTCGTCCGTCCCGGTCCTCTCGTACTAGGGACAGCCCTTCTCAATATTCCTACGCGCACAGCGGATAGGGACCGAACTGTCTCACGACGTTCTAAACCCAGCTCGCGTACCGCTTTAATGGGCGAACAGCCCAACCCTTGGGACCGACTCCAGCCCCAGGATGCGACGAGCCGACATCGAGGTGCCAAACCATCCCGTCGATATGGACTCTTGGGGAAGATCAGCCTGTTATCCCCGGGGTACCTTTTATCCGTTGAGCGACAGCGCTTCCACAAGCCACTGCCGGATCACTAGTCCCGACTTTCGTCCCTGCTCGACCCGTCGGTCTCACAGTCAAGCTCCCTTGTGCACTTACACTCAACACCTGATTGCCAACCAGGCTGAGGGAACCTTTGGGCGCCTCCGTTACTCTTTAGGAGGCAACCGCCCCAGTTAAACTACCCATCAGACACTGTCCCTGATCCGGATCACGGACCCAGGTTAGACATCCAGCACGACCAGAGTGGTATTTCAACGACGACTCCACAACCACTGGCGTGGCCGCTTCAAAGTCTCCCACCTATCCTACACAAGCCGAACCGAACACCAATATCAAACTATAGTAAAGGTCCCGGGGTCTTTCCGTCCTGCTGCGCGAAACGAGCATCTTTACTCGTAGTGCAATTTCACCGGGCCTATGGTTGAGACAGTCGAGAAGTCGTTACGCCATTCGTGCAGGTCGGAACTTACCCGACAAGGAATTTCGCTACCTTAGGATGGTTATAGTTACCACCGCCGTTTACTGGCGCTTAAGTTCTCAGCTTCGCACACCCGAAAGTGCACTAACCGGTCCCCTTAACGTTCCAGCACCGGGCAGGCGTCAGTCCGTATACATCGCCTTACGGCTTCGCACGGACCTGTGTTTTTAGTAAACAGTCGCTTCTCGCTGGTCTCTGCGGCCACCCCCAGCTCACCGAGTAAATCGGATCACCGGTGATGGCCCCCCTTCTCCCGAAGTTACGGGGGCATTTTGCCGAGTTCCTTAACCATAGTTCACCCGAACGCCTCGGTATTCTCTACCTGACTACCTGAGTCGGTTTAGGGTACGGGCCGCCATGAAACTCGCTAGAGGCTTTTCTCGACAGCATAGGATCATCCACTTCACCACAATCGGCTCGGCATCAGGTCTCAGCCTTAACGTGTGACGGATTTGCCTACCACACGGCCTACACCCTTACCCCGGGACAACCACCGCCCGGGCTGGACTACCTTCCTGCGTCACCCCATCGCTTACCTACTACAAGTCTGGTTCATCGGCTCCACCACTACCCTCAACTCCGAAGAGATCGGGCCGGCTTCACGGACTTAGCATCGCCTGATTCAGTACTGGGCGTTTCAAAGCGGGTACCGGAATATCAACCGGTTGTCCATCGACTACGCCTGTCGGCCTCGCCTTAGGTCCCGACTTACCCTGGGCAGATCAGCTTGACCCAGGAACCCTTAGTCAATCGGCGCACACGTTTCTCACGTGTGTATCGCTACTCATGCCTGCATTCTCACTCGTGAACCGTCCACAACTCGCTTCCGCGGCTGCTTCACCCGGCACACGACGCTCCCCTACCCATCCATACAGGCGTTGGCCCTATGTGTATGAATGACACGACTTCGGCGGTACGCTTGAGCCCCGCTACATTGTCGGCGCGGAATCACTTGACCAGTGAGCTATTACGCACTCTTTCAAGGGTGGCTGCTTCTAAGCCAACCTCCTGGTTGTCTCTGCGACTCCACATCCTTTCCCACTTAGCGTACGCTTAGGGGCCTTAGTCGATGCTCTGGGCTGTTTCCCTCTCGACCATGGAGCTTATCCCCCACAGTCTCACTGCCGCGCTCTCACTTACCGGCATTCGGAGTTTGGCTAAGGTCAGTAACCCGGTAGGGCCCATCGCCTATCCAGTGCTCTACCTCCGGCAAGAAACACACGACGCTGCACCTAAATGCATTTCGGGGAGAACCAGCTATCACGGAGTTTGATTGGCCTTTCACCCCTAACCACAGGTCATCCCCCAGGTTTTCAACCCTGGTGGGTTCGGTCCTCCACGAAGTCTTACCTCCGCTTCAACCTGCCCATGGCTAGATCACTCCGCTTCGGGTCTAGAGCGTGCAACTCAAACGCCCTGTTCGGACTCGCTTTCGCTACGGCTTCCCCACACGGGTTAACCTCGCTACACACCGCTAACTCGCAGGCTCATTCTTCAAAAGGCACGCAGTCACGACGCACCGAGCAAGCTCGATGCGCGACGCTCCCACGGCTTGTAGGCACACGGTTTCAGGTACTATTTCACTCCGCTCCCGCGGTACTTTTCACCATTCCCTCACGGTACTATCCGCTATCGGTCACCAGGGAATATTTAGGCTTAGCGGGTGGTCCCGCCAGATTCACACGGGATTTCTCGGGCCCCGTGCTACTTGGGTGGTTCTCAAACGAGCCGTCAATGTTTCAGCTACGGGGGTCTTACCCTCTACGCCGGACCTTTCGCATGTCCTTCGCCTACATCAACGGTTTCTGACTCGTCTCACAGCCGGCAGACTGTGAAAGAGAACTCCCACAACCCCGCATGCGCAACCCCTGCCGGGTATCACACGCATACGGTTTGGCCTCATCCGGTTTCGCTCGCCACTACTCCCGGAATCACGGTTGTTTTCTCTTCCTGAGGGTACTGAGATGTTTCACTTCCCCTCGTTCCCTCCACACTGCCTATGTGTTCAGCAGCGGGTGACAGCCCATGACGACTGCCGGGTTTCCCCATTCGGAAACCCCCGGATCAAAGCTCGGTTGACAGCTCCCCGGGGACTATCGTGGCCTCCCACGTCCTTCATCGGTTCCTGGTGCCAAGGCATCCACCGTGCGCCCTTAAAAACTTGGCCACAGATGCTCGCGTCCACTGTGCAGTTCTCAAACAACGACCAGCCACCCATCACCCCACCCATAACAGGTGAGTGCACTGGGGCCGGCAACCGAAGGCGACCATCACGGCCGTACCTTCAGACACCCAACAGCGTGCCCAACCCGACCAGCCCATTCCCCGTGTTCCACGCCGAAGCAGTACTAACAGAAACCAGACCAGCCGTGCCGAATAGTCAACGTTCCACCCATGAGCAACCAGCACCGGACACTCGCCGGTGTACTGGCCCCTGACCGAGCGAACTCGGTAAGAAGTGCTCCTTAGAAAGGAGGTGATCCAGCCGCACCTTCCGGTACGGCTACCTTGTTACGACTTCGTCCCAATCGCCAGTCCCACCTTCGACAGCTCCCTCCCACAAGGGGTTGGGCCACCGGCTTCGGGTGTTACCGACTTTCGTGACGTGACGGGCGGTGTGTACAAGGCCCGGGAACGTATTCACCGCAGCAATGCTGATCTGCGATTACTAGCAACTCCGACTTCATGGGGTCGAGTTGCAGACCCCAATCCGAACTGAGACCGGCTTTTTGAGATTCGCTCCGCCTCACGACTTCGCAGCTCATTGTACCGGCCATTGTAGCACGTGTGCAGCCCAAGACATAAGGGGCATGATGACTTGACGTCGTCCCCACCTTCCTCCGAGTTGACCCCGGCAGTCTCCTGTGAGTCCCCATCACCCCGAAGGGCATGCTGGCAACACAGAACAAGGGTTGCGCTCGTTGCGGGACTTAACCCAACATCTCACGACACGAGCTGACGACAGCCATGCACCACCTGTATACCGACCACAAGGGGGGCACCATCTCTGGCGCTTTCCGGTATATGTCAAGCCTTGGTAAGGTTCTTCGCGTTGCGTCGAATTAAGCCACATGCTCCGCTGCTTGTGCGGGCCCCCGTCAATTCCTTTGAGTTTTAGCCTTGCGGCCGTACTCCCCAGGCGGGGAACTTAATGCGTTAGCTGCGGCACCGACGACGTGGAATGTCGCCAACACCTAGTTCCCAACGTTTACGGCGTGGACTACCAGGGTATCTAATCCTGTTCGCTCCCCACGCTTTCGCTCCTCAGCGTCAGTAATGGCCCAGAGATCCGCCTTCGCCACCGGTGTTCCTCCTGATATCTGCGCATTTCACCGCTACACCAGGAATTCCGATCTCCCCTACCACACTCTAGCTAGCCCGTATCGAATGCAGACCCGGGGTTAAGCCCCGGGCTTTCACATCCGACGTGACAAGCCGCCTACGAGCTCTTTACGCCCAATAATTCCGGACAACGCTTGCGCCCTACGTATTACCGCGGCTGCTGGCACGTAGTTAGCCGGCGCTTCTTCTGCAGGTACCGTCACTTTCGCTTCTTCCCTGCTGAAAGAGGTTTACAACCCGAAGGCCGTCATCCCTCACGCGGCGTCGCTGCATCAGGCTTTCGCCCATTGTGCAATATTCCCCACTGCTGCCTCCCGTAGGAGTCTGGGCCGTGTCTCAGTCCCAGTGTGGCCGGTCGCCCTCTCAGGCCGGCTACCCGTCGTCGCCTTGGTAGGCCATCACCCCACCAACAAGCTGATAGGCCGCGGGCTCATCCTTCACCGCCGGAGCTTTCAACCCCGTCCCATGCGGGACAGAGTATTATCCGGTATTAGACCCCGTTTCCAGGGCTTGTCCCAGAGTGAAGGGCAGATTGCCCACGTGTTACTCACCCGTTCGCCACTAATCCACCCCGAAGGGCTTCATCGTTCGACTTGCATGTGTTAAGCACGCCGCCAGCGTTCGTCCTGAGCCAGGATCAAACTCTCCGTGAATGTTTTCCCGTGATCGGGATGAACACCACGAGAGCGGAACGACCAGGTCGGAATATGACCGGTCGTTCACAGCGTCCTCGCTGTGTGTGCCTGACCGCATCCGAAAAAGTTCCGGACCGGGCAGGTCTTTTCAAAGGAACCACCAACCTGCCGAAGCAGGCCGGGGTATCAACATATCTGGCGTTGACTTTTGGCACGCTGTTGAGTTCTCAAGGAACGGACGCTTCCTTCGGTCCCGTCTCACCGGGCCCTCCGGGCGCTTCCCTTCGTTCTTGCGTTTCCGACTCTATCAGACTCTTCCGTGTCCGATTCCCGGCCGAAGCGGGATTCCTGCACTCGCCTTCCCGGTCCCACGCTTTCGCGCTTTCCCTTTCCGGCGAGTCCGACTCTATCAGATCCTTTCGGGCCTGATTCCCAGTCAGCGGGGTTTGTCTTCCCGGCCCTTCGGCCGTTCCGACGAGTGAGACATTAGCGGAATCCCGGGGCCCGACGCTAATCGGGGTCCTTCGAACGCTGATTCCTCATTTCGCACAGACGCACATACAAAACGCACGACAGATGTCGTTCGTTTGATGAGTGACTGCGGAATGGCTGCCCGGGGACCGACCGGAGTCGGCGCTCACGTCGGACAACTCGGAGCACACTACGGTCCCCGTCCGGCCGTGTCAACCCCGGCCCTCCCACCCCTGTACGGGCGGACCGGCCGGTGGTCGCGCGGGCCACGGCGGGGCGTGGCGGGCACCCGGGCGGTGGAGCCGCCGCACGGCGGCGCGGCGACGGCCCCACCCCGGCGGTATGCGGTTCAGCCGTTGCCGGAGGCCAGTTCGCGGCTCCGGTCACGGGCGGCCTCCAGGGCCGCGATGAGCGCGGCGCGCACCCCGTGGTTCTCCAGCTCCCGGATGGCGCTGATGGTGGTGCCCGCCGGGCTGGTCACCGCCTCGCGGAGCTTGACCGGGTGCTCCCCGCTGTCCCGCAGCATGACGGCGGCGCCGATGGCGGCCTGCACGATCAGGTCGTGCGCCTGGGCCCGGGGCAGACCGAGCAGGATGCCCGCGTCGGTCATGGCCTCGACGAGGAAGTAGAAGTACGCCGGGCCCGAACCGGACAGCGCGGTGGCCGCGTCCTGCTGGGACTCCGGGACACGGAGGGTCTTGCCGACGCCCCCGAAGATCGCCTCGGCGAGCGCGAGGTGTTCCGGCGTCGCGTGGCTGCCGGCCGAGATGACGGACATTCCCTCGTCCACCAGGACGGGGGTGTTCGGCATGACGCGGACGACGGGGGTCCCCTCGGTGAGGCGCTCCTCGATGAACGAGGTCGGGATTCCCGCGGCGGCGCTGATGACCAGGCGGTCCGCGGTGAGATGGGGCGCGAGTTCGCCGAGGAGCCCGCCCATGTCCTGCGGCTTCACCGCGAGGATCAGGATGTCCGCGCTCTTGGCCGCCTCGGGGTTGCTGACGGACTCGACGCCGTAACGGGTGCGCAGTTCCTCGGCGCGTTCCGTGCGGCGCGTGGTCACCAGCAGGCCGGAGGCCCGCCATCCGGCGCGGATCATGCCGCTGAGCAGGGCCTCGCCGATCTTGCCTGTACCGAGGACTGCGACTGTCTGGGTCATACGGTTTCACCCTCCGGGCGGCGGTACGCGTCGTCGCCCGTCATCCTCGCACCGCCCGCTCAGGCGGTACGGCGGCGGAGGGTTGCCGCCCCGAGGCAGAGGACGAGCACCGCGCTGCCGGCGACGACCAGGACGTCACGGCAGAAGTCGGCCGTGACTCCCCGGTGGCCGAGTACCTGGTTCATCCCGTCGACGGCGTACGACATCGGCAGGACGTTCGACACGGCTTCCAGGACCGGGTGCATCCGGTCGCGCGGGGTGAACAGGCCGCACAGCAGCAGCTGCGGGAAGATCACCGCCGGCATGAACTGCACGGCCTGGAACTCGGAGGCAGCGAAGGCCGAGACGAACAGGCCGAGCGCGGTGCCGAGCAGGGCGTCCAGCAGGGCGACCAGGAGCAGCAGCCAGGGCGAGCCGACGACGTCGAGGCCCAGGACCCATACGGAGAGCGCGGTGGCCAGGAGGGACTGGACGACGGCGACGGCGCCGAAGGCCAGGGCGTATCCCGCGATCAGGTCGGCCTTGCCCAGGGGCATGGCCAGCAGGCGTTCGAGGGTGCCGGAGGTGCGCTCCCTGAGGGTGGCGATCGAGGTCACCAGGAACATCGTGATCAGCGGGAAGACGCCGAGCAGCGAGGCCCCGACGGTGTCGAAGGTCCCGGGGCTGCCGTCGAAGACGTACCGCAGCAGGGTGATCATCAGTGCCGGGACGAGCAGCAGCAGGGCGACCGTACGCGGGTCGTGGCGCAGCTGGCGCAGGACGCGGGCCGCGGTGGCCAGGGTGCGGGCCGGGCCGGGCGGGAAGGTGCCGGTGCTCATCGGGTCTCCTCCTGGCGGGGATCGGTCGCGGCCCGGTCCACGAGGTGCAGGAATGCCTCCTCGACGGTGTCCGAACCGGTGCGCGCGCGGAGGGCGTCCGGGCTGTCGTCGGCGAGGAGCGTGCCCTCGCGCATCAGCAGCAGCCGGTGGCAGCGCTCGGCCTCGTCCATGACGTGCGAGGAGACCAGGAGCGTGGTGCCCCGGTCCGCGGCCAGCGCGTGGAAGAGGTCCCAGAGGTCGCGCCGGAGCACGGGGTCCAGGCCGACGGTCGGCTCGTCCAGCACCAGGAGGCCCGGGGTGCCGAGCAGGGCGACGGCGAGGGAGACCCGGCTGAGCTGGCCGCCGGAGAGGTTCCCGGCGAGTACGTCCGCGTGGCCGGTGAGACCGACGTCCCCGACGGCCCGGTCCACGGCGTCCCGCCGGGCGTCGCGGTGGGCCCTGCCGGGGGTGAGCACCGCGGCGAAGTACTCCAGGTTCTGCCGGACCGTCAGGTCGGTGTAGACGGAAGGGGCCTGGGTGACGTACCCGATGCGCGGGCGCAGGGCCGGGTGGCCGGCCGGGTGCCCCAGGACGTCGAGGGAGCCCCGCACCCCGGCCTGGGTGCCGGCGATCGCGCGCATCAGCGTGGTCTTGCCGCAGCCGGAGGGTCCGAGCAGGCCGGTGATCCGGCCCGCCCGGACCGAGAAGCCGAGGTCGTGCAGGACGGTGCGCCCGCCCCGCACGACGGTGAGGGCGCGGGCCTCGACGGCGGGCCGGTGCTCCGCGCCGGTGAGGCCCGCACCCGGGTAATTCATCATGTGATGAATAATTCTCCGGTCACGGGGTCGCGTCAAGGTGCCCGGGCACCTGCGGCGGACGGCTCCCCGCCGGCCCGGCCGCTTCCCGTACGGGCGGGGAGCGCGCGGCTCACCCGAGGACGGCGACGGCCAGGTCGACCACGTAGCGCTCCTCTACCGTGCCGTCCGGGAAGACGGCGGCGAGATGACCGCGCTCCTCCTCCAGGAACCGGCGGTTGCGCGGTTCGGCGGCCCCGCCCCGTATCAGGAACGCGGAGTGGCTGGAGAGGTTGGCCAGATGGGCGTCGACCGTCACGGGCCGGGTCCAGGGCAGGAACCGCCGGACGAAGGCGCCGCCGGGCGCCTCCGGCACCGGGTGCCCCTCGGTCAGGGCGGGCATGGCGTGCGCGCTCTCGCCCGTGTCGCCGAAGTGGCGGACCAGCCTCGCGTCCTGCTCGACGACCCAGTCGACGGTGTGGTCCGCGATGTTCCACCAGAGCGCCAGGGCGCCGCCGGGGCGCAGGACGCGGGCGGCCTCGGCGAACGCGAGCACGGGGTCCGTCCAGTGCCAGGACTGGGCGTAGGTGATCAGGTCCGCCGAGCCGCCGGCCAGCGGGAGCCGGTTGCCGTCGCCCCTGACGACGGGTACGGACGGCAGTGAGCGGCGCAGTTCGGCGACCATGCCCGGCCCCGGTTCGACGGCCGTGACCCTGGCGCCGCGCTCGTGCAGCAGACGGGTCGCGATGCCCGTGCCCGCGCCGACGTCGACGGTGCGGGCTCCCTCCAGCGGGCGGCCGGCCAGCTCCGCGAGCGCGTCGAAGAGGGCGGGCGGGTATCCGGGGCGGGCGGCCGCGTACAGGGCGGCGGACCGGTCGAAGGAGAGGCGGCGGGGTACGGCTTCGGGTGTGGTGACCATGGTCCATCGTGGCCCGCGCCGCCGGCGGGAGGGAACCCCCGGGGTCCGGTACGGGCGGTCCCCGCACCCGGCCCCGGCGGGGGTCGTACCGGGGCTACTTGCGTCCCGGCCGCTTCCCCTTGGCGCTCCTGCGGGCCGCCGGGTTCCCGGTGCGGGTGGAGCGCCGCTTCTCGTACCGGGCGAGGGCCGTCTCGTACTCCGCGCGCCGCAGTTTCTCGCCGGGCGCCTCCGTGAGCGAGCGGATGAAGTAGGCGAGGAGCGAGCCGATGAAGCCGACCGCCTTCAGCCCGCGCAGGCTGTCCTCGCGGGCCGGGTCGGCGGGGCGGCGGTTGAAGCCGTCCCAGGTCCGGCGGAACGCGATGGCGCTGCACACCGCGAACATCACCACCACGAGCATGCCGACGAAGCTGCCGACCTCGGCGATCTCCAGGCCCTGGAAGGCGAAGCGCAGCACGAGACAGGAGACGGCCGCCGCGGCCAGCGAACCGGCCGCGACCCCCGCCCGCCGCGCCCCGTAACCGCCGTCGTGGCCGACCCAGGTCGTGCCGAAGAAGCGCAGTGGCTCGGGCCTGGGGCCCTCGGGGGCGGAGCCGGCGGGGGTCTCGGTCGTCTCGCTGTTCTCGCTCACGGCACCGATTATCCCGCGTGTCAGCCGCAGCGCGGGGCGATGTAGCCGTCACTGCCCGTACGGACGTAGGTGTCCGAGACGTACTCGCTGCGGCCGATGTTGTCCCAGATGTTCGAGGTGCCGTACGGCCCGGTGACCCGCTCACCGGCCTTCTGGCAGAAGACCGGGACGCTCATGCCGTACGGCAGCGTCCGGATGATGCCGTACTGGGTGCCCGGCCCCCGGCGGACGTTCACGCGGTAGCCCGGGGCGATCGGATAGGTGATGACGTCCGCGGCGAGTACCGCGATCTCCTCACCGGCCGCCGCCGTGCCGTCCGTGGCGACGGCCGCCTCCGTGGCGACGGCCGGACCCGTGCCGACGGTGCTGTCTTCAACGCCCATGCGAATTTCCCCCGTTGAGAATCGAAATGCGTGACGCGCAGGCTAACAAGGCGTACCGGCCCCGTACGCACCATCGACTAGGCTCCGTGCGTCGCGCTTGCGGTCGAACACACGGGGGTGGGCGATGCCGCCGCTGCGAGGGGCCGGGTCGCACCCGGAAGCGGAGCATCCGGAATACGCCGGGCGGTACCGGCTTCAGGCATGTCTCGGCGCGGGGGGCATGGGTGTGGTCCATCTGGCGCGCTCGCCCTCCGGGCTTCAGCTCGCGGTCAAGGTCGTGCATCCGCAGCACGCCACGGACCCCGAGTTCAGGGCGCGCTTCCGGCAGGAGGTGGCGGCTGCCAGGCGGGTCAGCGGGGCGTTCACCGCGCCGGTCGTGGACGCCGATCCGGATGCCGCGCTGCCCTGGATGGCCACCCTCTACGTCCCCGGGCCGACGCTCGCCGCCCAGGTGAAGCGGAACGGGCCGATGAGCCCCGCCGGGCTGCGCAGGCTCACCGCCGGGCTCGCCGAGGCGCTGCGGGACATCCACCGGGCCGGGGTCGTCCACCGCGACCTCAAACCGGGCAACGTCCTGCTGCCCGACTCCGGGCCCAAGGTCATCGACTTCGGGATCTCCCGCCCCTACGACAGCGAGGTGCGGACCGAGACGGGCAGGCTGATCGGCTCCCCGCCGTACATGGCCCCCGAGCAGTTCCAGCGTCCGCGTGAGGTCGGCCCGGCGGCCGATGTGTTCGCGCTGGGGGCGGTGCTGGTCCACGCGGCGACCGGGCGGGGCCCGTTCGACTCGGACAGTCCGTATCTCGTCGCCTACCAGGTGGTGCACGACGAGGCCGATCTGGCCGGGGTGCCCCCGGACCTCGCCCCGCTGGTGGGGCGGTGCCTGGCGAAGGATCCCGCGGCGCGTCCGACGCCCGACGAGATCATGGCGGCGCTGCAGCCCCCGTCGTACGAGGCGTCCGCCTTCGTGCCGGCCCAGCGGCGGCCCGCCCCGGCCGGGCCGGACGGGCCGGCCGAGGGGGCGCCGGCCGCGGACGGGGCGGCCACCCGCATACGTTCCGGGGCGGCCACGCACATACGTTCCGGGGACGGGCTGCCCGGTGGGAGCACCCCGCGGGCCCGCCGGGTCCTTTCCGCCCGGCGCGCGCTCACCGCCGTGGCCGCCCTCCTGGTCCTGGCCGCCGGAGGCGTGTGGGCCCTCGGCACCCGGGGCGGGCCCGAGGAGGGGGGAGCGGCCGCGGCCGGGACGGCGGCGCGGCGGCCGGCCGCCTTCGTCCCCTGGCGGACCGCGCTGGGGAGCACGGCCGGCACCCCCTCCTGTTCCGCCGCGGGCCCCCTGCTGACCTGTACCGGGGCCGGCCGGGGCACGGTGCGGCTGGACCCGGCGGACGGCCGGGTGCTCTGGTCGCACCGGGACGGCACGGGGGAGGGCGCTGTGCCGGGGGCGGTCCCGGACGGGCCCGTCTGGACCGTCGTACCCGGCGAGGCCCTCACGGCGTACGACCCCGGCCGGGGCACCGAACTCTGGCGGACGGACCTCGCCGGTTACGTGGACACGCCCTTCCCCGCGGGGGACACCCTGCTGCTGACCGGGGTGGACGGCGCGGCGGAGGGCCTCGACCCGGAGACCGGGAAGGCGCGCTGGCGGCACACCGTGCCGGGCCACCGGATGCCCGGCTACGCGTGGTACGACGAGGGCTCCCGGCTCGCCTACCTCCGTGAGGACGCCGCCGACGGCGCCACCACCCTCGTCACCGCGATCGAGGCGAGGACCGGGCGTACCGTCTGGCAGCGGCGCCTGGCCGGGATGCTGGCCCCGGCCGGGGTGTCCGGCGGGGAACTGGTGCTGACCTCCGTGAACGACCGGGCGCAGACCACGGAGCTGGTCCGTTACGACCCGGAGCGCCGGACGGTGGCGCGGGTGCCGCTGCCCTTCCGGATGGTCGTACCGGCGGTCGTGGTGGCCGGGGACACCGCCTGGCTGATGGAACGCGGCGGCACCCTGCTGGCCGTGGGCGTCCGGCCCGGCGCGGGGCCGGCCGAGCGGTGGCGGCTGGAGACGGCCTCCGGGCTGACCTCCGCGCCGGTGCCCGGCGAAGGCGGCCGCCTGTACGTCTCGGCGGCCGACGGGCGGCTGCTGGCCGTCGACGCGGAGCACGGCACGCTGCTCGGGCAGACCCGGCCCCGGCTGCGGGAGGGGAAGCCGGCCGGTGCCGCGTCGCTGCCCGCCCCCGTGGTCGTCGGCCGGAGCGTCATCGGCACCGCGCCGGACGGCTCGGTCTTCGCCGTGGACGCGGACGACCCCGCCTCCTGGTGACACCAGGGGCGGGGCCGGCGGGGGCGGGGCGGGTCAGCCCAGCTTGGAGACGTCGCGGACGGCGCCCCGGTCGGCGCTCGTGGCCATCGCCGCGTAGGCGCGCAGCGCGGCGGAGACCTTGCGGTCACGGTCCTTCGGCGCGTACACGCCGTTCAGGGCCTCGCGGCGGGCGGCGAGGTCCTCGTCCGTGACGAGCAGTTCGATCGAGCGGTTCGGGATGTCGATCCGGATCCGGTCGCCGTCCTCGACCAGCGCGATCGTGCCGCCGGACGCCGCCTCGGGCGAGGCGTGCCCGATGGACAGGCCGGAGGTGCCGCCGGAGAACCGGCCGTCGGTGACCAGCGCGCAGGACTTGCCGAGGCCGCGCCCCTTCAGGAAGGACGTCGGGTAGAGCATCTCCTGCATGCCGGGGCCGCCGCGCGGGCCCTCGTAGCGGATGACGACGACGTCGCCCTCCTTGATCTCCTTGCGGAGGATCTTGTCGACGGCCTCCTCCTGCGACTCGCAGACGACCGCCGGGCCCTCGAAGGTCCAGATCGACTCGTCGACGCCCGCCGTCTTCACGACGCAGCCGTCCACGGCGAGGTTGCCCTTGAGGACCGCCAGTCCGCCGTCCTTGGAGTAGGCGTGCTCCAGGTCGCGGATGCATCCGCCGGCGGCGTCCGTGTCGAGGGTGTCCCAGCGCTCGGACTGGGAGAAGGCGGTGGCGCTGCGGACGCAGCCCGGGGCGGCGTGCCACAGCTCGACGGCCTCGGGGGACGGGGAGCCGCCGCGGACGTCCCAGTTCTTCAGCCACTCGGCGAGGGTGGCGGAGTGCACCGTGTGCACGTCCTCGTCGAGCAGTCCGCCGCGGTGCAGCTCGCCGAGAATGGCGGGGATGCCGCCCGCGCGGTGGACGTCCTCCATGTAGTACGTGCCGCCGGGGGCGACGTTGGGCGCGACCTTCGCCAGGCAGGGGACCCGGCGCGAGACCGCGTCGATGTCCGCGAGGCCGTAGTCCAGCTCGGCCTCCTGGGCGGCGGCGAGCAGGTGCAGGATCGTGTTGGTGGAGCCGCCCATGGCGATGTCGAGCGCCATGGCGTTGTCGAAGGCCGCGCGGGAGCCGACGGCGCGCGGCAGGACGGTCTCGTCGTCCTGCTCGTAGTAGCGCCGGGTGATCTCCACGACCGTGCGGCCGGCCTCCTCGTACAGCGCCTTGCGGGCGGTGTGCGTGGCGAGGACGGAGCCGTTGCCGGGGAGGGAGAGGCCGAGGGCCTCGGTCAGGCAGTTCATGGAGTTGGCGGTGAACATGCCGGAACAGCTGCCGCAGGTGGGGCAGGCGTTCTCCTCGATGCGCAGGATGTCCTCGTCCGAGACGCTCTCGTCGACCGCGTCGCTGATGGCGTTGATCAGGTCCAGCTTGCGGACCGTGCCGTCGACGAGGGTGGCCTTGCCGGCCTCCATCGGGCCGCCGGAGACGAAGACGGTCGGGATGTTGAGGCGCATCGCGGCCATCAGCATGCCCGGGGTGATCTTGTCGCAGTTGGAGATGCAGATCAGGGCGTCGGCGCAGTGGGCCTCGACCATGTACTCGACGCTGTCGGCGATGAGGTCGCGGGAGGGCAGGCTGTAGAGCATGCCGCCGTGGCCCATGGCGATGCCGTCGTCGACCGCGATGGTGTTGAATTCGCGGGGCACCGCGCCCGCCGCCAGGATCGCCTCGGAGACGATCCGGCCGACCGGCGCGAGGTGGGTGTGGCCGGGCACGAACTCGGTGAAGGAGTTGGCCACCGCGATGATCGGCTTGCCGATGTCCTCACTGGCTACGCCGGACGCCCGCATCAGGGCGCGGGCGCCCGCCATGTTGCGGCCGTGGGTGACAGTGCGGGACCTCAGCTGGGGCATCGTGGCTCGCTCCTTCGACAGAAAAGACTGCCTACGAGAGTACGCCTCCGGTGCCAAGATCTGGACAGAGTGTCCGTAATGCGAGATTCGGTGTTCGGCGGGCGGGCAGGCGGGGCACGCACCGCCGGGCGTCCCCCACGGTGACCGCCGCCCTCCGCCGATGACCGCCCGGTGTCCCCTACGGCGTCCCCCACGGTGACCGCCGACGGGGTGCGGGCCGGGGCGGACCTCCCGCGGCACCGCCCCCGCCCGCCCGTACGTCACACTGCGGGCAGGGCCAGCAGGCGGTCGTCGTGCAGTGCGGCCAGCCGTTCGCCGGCCGGGGCCACGTACCACTGCGCCACCGGGCTGCCCTTGCCGTCGTTGAAGGTCCAGCGGAGCTTCCCGTCCCGGGCGTCGTAGGCCTGGACGCCGCCCTTCTCACTGAACTCCGTGGCCCCGTACAGGGTGTCCCCCACCTTGGCGAACTGGAGCGGCACCGGGACGCCGGGCTCCCCGGCGCTGCGCCACCGCTGCTTGCCGGTGGCCGGGTCGACGGCCCACAGCACACGGGTGCTGTCCGAGGCGTAGAGGACCCCGTCCAGGACGGTCGGGCCGTTGAAGAGGGAGAACTCCTCGGTCTTCAGCACCCAGCGCTCGCCGCCGTCCTCCAGCGAGAAGGAACGCAGGTACCGGCTGTCGGCGACGGTCACCGCCCCGTCGTGCACGGCCATCCGGTCGAAGTTGGACCGGCTGATCTTTTTGGTCCACAGCTGCCGCCCGGTCGCGGTGTCGCGGACGGTCAGGTTCTTGCGGTGGTCGGTGTAGACGAGGTGGCCGCCGAGCACCGCGGAGGTGAGGCCGGACTCCTCGGTCCCGGTGTCCCGCCGCTCGCTCCAGACGGCTTTGCCGGTACGGATGTCGATGGCGGCGATCACGTTCGTCCGGGAGCTGAGGTCCTTCTCCAGGATGCCCGCGATCACGTACACGCGTTCGGCGTCGGCGCCGATGGGCCGGGGCTGGGAGTAGCGCCCCTCCAGGCGGCTGCGCCAGGTCTCCTCGCCGGTGGCCGGGTCCAGGCCCACGACGTCGCCGTCGTACCGGCCGCTGGCCAGGTAGAGGGTGCCCCCGCCCATGATCAGCCGTGCTCCGGGCGTGGCCGCGTCCTTCAGCGACCAGATCTCCTTGCCGGTGGCGACGTCCCGGCCCACCAGCGGGTCGCCGGCGACCAGCACCACGTCTCCCACGACGGCGAGGACCTCGTGGTTGCCGAGGGTGCCCACCGCCGCCCCGTGCTCCCACAGCGCGTGCGGGGCGGTCCCGGCGGGCGGTGTGCTGAACGCGTCCCCGCCGCCCTCGCCGCTCCCGCCGGGAGTCGGGGAGCCGTCCATGCCGCCGGAGGCGTCCACCTCCTCCGGACCGCACGCCGTCGTCAGCGCACCGGCCAGCGCGAGGCCGAGCCCGGCGCCGGCCATCCGCAGCAGCCGCCGCCGGGGCAGGACGGCCGGCCCGGTGTCCTGGGCCGGGCGGTCCGGTATGCGCGCGTTCCGAGTCGTCATGGTCCGTGCCCCCACTGTTGTCGTTCGCGATCCACACATGCGGATCACCGCTGCCGCACAGCAAAGCACCGGGATCGATCCTGGTCAGCGCCTGATACCGATCCGCAACATCGCCGTGAAGGCACCGGAACACCCGTCACACAAGCAAAACCCGGTGTTCGCTCAGCGGTCGGCGAGGTACCGCTGGAGCGTGGGCGCCACCATCGCGATGATCCGTTCCGGGTCCTCCGAGGCCAGCGGCTCCGCCCGGATCACGTACCGCAGGAGGGCGATCCCGATCATGTGCGAGGCGGCCAGCTCGGCCCGGAGCGCCGGGTCGGGCACGTCCAGGTCCGCCGCGATCCGCTCCAGCAGCCGGCGGAGCACGAACCCGCGCAGCACCTTCGCCGCCGCCTCGTGGGTGAGCGCCGAGCGCAGGACGGCCAGCAGCGGCGCCCGGGACACCGGGTCCTCCCACACGCCGATGACATAGCGGGCGAGCCGCTCCCCCATGCCCTCCACCGGGCCGCCGAGGACCGCGGGCGCCGCCAGGGCCGGTTCGAAGGAGAGCTCCACGGCCGCCGCGAAGACCTCCTCCTTCGTGCCGAAGTAGTGGTGGACCAGTGCCGCGTCGACCCCGGCCGCCCTGGCGATGCCCCGGACCGAGGTCTTGTCGTAACCGCGCTCGGCGAACTCCTCACGGGCCGCCCGGAGAATCCTCGTCCGGGCGTCCGGGCCGGCCGCCGCCGTGCGGGAGGGGCGCCCCCGCCGGCGGGGCGCCGGACCGTCCTGGGTCACGGGCGTGAGGTCCGGGAGGAGGCCAGGTGCAGCCGGGTGAAGGCGAGCGCCTCGGCGAGGTCCGCCTCGCGCTCGGCCGAGGACATGGCACGCCGGGTGTTGACCTCGATGACGACATGGCCGTCGAAGCCGCCCGCGGCCAGCCGTTCCAGCAGTGCGGCGCAGGGCTGGTCGCCCCGGCCGGGGACCAGGTGCTCGTCCTTGCCGGAACCCTTGCCGTCGGCGAGGTGGACATGGGCGAGCCGGTCGCCCATCCGGTCCACCATGGCCAGGCCGTCGGTGCGCGCGGTCGAGGTGTGCGAGAGGTCCACGGTGAAGTGCCGGTAGTCGTCGTGGGTGACGTCCCAGTTCGGGGCGTACGCGAGCATCTCGCGGTCCCGGTAGCGCCACGGGTACATGTTCTCGACGGCGAAGCGGACGTCGGTCTCGTCGGCCATGCGCCAGATCCCCTCGACGAAGCCGCGGGCGTAACCGCGCTGCCAGCGGAACGGCGGGTGCACCACCACCGTGGAGGCCCCGAGCTTCTCCGCCGCGGCCCGCGCCCGCTGGAGCTTGACCCACGGGTCGGTGGACCAGACGCGCTGGGTGATCAGCAGGCACGGCGCGTGGACGGCGAGGATCGGCACCCGGTGGTAGTCGGAGAGGCGGCGGAGCGCCTCGATGTCCTGACTGACGGGGTCGGTCCAGACCATGACCTCGACACCGTCGTATCCCAGGCGCGCGGCGATCTCGAAGGCCGTCGCCGTCGACTCCGGATAGACCGAGGCCGTCGACAGGGCGACCTTCGCATCCGGGACGCGCACCACTGGATCTGCCACCTGGCCAGGGTAAGGGCAGTGGTGCGCGGCGCCGAGGGCCTCCGGCGGAAAGTGAGAAGGACCATCACCGGGCAAGGACCATCACCGGGCGCGGGCGGCCGGGAGGGCGGGAGGCCGGGCCCGCCCTCCCCGTACCGGAACCGGTCAGGCGAGGGCGTCCTGCCGCGCCGGGAGATGGTCCAGCCGGCGCAGGATGACGCCCTCGCGCAGCGCCCACGGGCAGACCTCCAGCTCCTCGACGCCGTACAGGTCCATCGCGCCCTCGGCGACCAGGGCCCCCGCCAGCAGCTGGGCGGCACGCCCCTCGGTGACACCGGGCAGCGCCCCGCGCTGTTCGACGGTCATCTCCGACAGCTTCGGCACCCATTCCTGGAGCGCCTTGCGGGTGAGGACCCGCTGGACGTACAGCCCCTCGGCCGAGCGGGCGGCGCCGGTGATCCGGGCGAGCTGCTTGAAGGTCCTGGAGGTGCCGACGACGTGGTCGGGCGGGCCGAGCCGGTTGAACTCCCCGACCGTGCGCGCGATGCCCGTACGGACATGGCGGCGCAGGTCCCGTATCGCGGACGGGTCCGGCGGGTCGCCCCGCAGCCAGGCCGCGGTGAGCCGTCCCGCGCCCAGCGGCAGCGACACCGCCGCGTCGGGCTGCTCGTCCAGGCCGTACCCCACCTCCAGCGAGCCGCCGCCTATGTCCAGGACGAGCAGTTTCCCCGCCGACCAGCCGAACCAGCGCCGTGCGGCCAGGAAGGTCAGCCGGGCCTCCTCCTCGCCGCTGAGGACGGTGAGGGCGACACCGGTCTCCTCCTTCACCCGGGCCAGCACCCGGTCCGCGTTGCTCGCCTCGCGCACCGCGGAGGTGGCGAACGCCAGCACGTCCTCGCAGCCCAGGTCCTCGGCCGCCCGCAGTGCGTCGGTGACCGTCGTCACCAGGCGGTCGACGCCCCGCGGACCGATCGCCCCTTCCGGGTCGAGGAGTTCGGCCAGCCGCAGTTCCGCCTTGTGCGAGTGCGCGGGCAGCGGGCGGGCGCCGGGGTGCGCGTCGACCACCAGCAGATGAACCGTGTTCGACCCCACGTCGAGGACTCCGAGTCTCATACCGGGAAACGCTACTGCGGTACGGGACTTACTCTGGGCCCGTGCCAAAGACGAAAAAGGCGAAGCCGGACAAAGTCACGAAGAAGCAGAGAACGAAACAGGAGGCGCCCCGGCCGGAAGCGGACGGGCCCGACGAGAAGGGGCTCGACTTCCCGCGGGCCTGGGTCGAATTCCCCGACCCCGCCGACGACGAGCAGGTCTTCCGCTGCGACCTCACCTGGCTGACGTCCCGGTGGACCTGTGTCTTCGGCAGCGGCTGCCAGGGCATCCAGGCCGGCCGCGCGGACGACGGCTGCTGCACCCTGGGCGCCCATTTCTCCGACGAGGACGACGAGAAACGGGTGGCCTCCCATGTGGCGAGGCTCTCGCCGGAGATCTGGCAGTTCCACGACGTCGGCACCGGGACGGGCTGGGTCGGTGTCGACGACGACGGCGAACGCCAGACCCGGCGCTGGAAGGGTTCCTGCATCTTCCAGAACCGGCCGGGCTTCGAGGGGGGTGCGGGCTGCTCACTGCACATCCTGGCGCTGCGCGAGGGCAGGGAGCCGCTGGAGACCAAACCCGACGTGTGCTGGCAGCTGCCGGTGCGGCGCACCTACGACTGGATCGACCGGCCCGACGACACCCGCGTCCTCCAGGTCTCCATCGGTGAGTACGACCGGCGCGGCTGGGGGCCGGGCGGTCACGACCTGCACTGGTGGTGCACCTCGGCGACCTCCGCGCACGGCGCGGGGAAGCCGGTGTACGTCTCCTACCGGCCCGAGCTCACCGAGCTGATGGGTGAGGAGGCGTACGCCGTGCTCGCCGGGCTGTGCGAGCAGCGCCTCGCGTCCCTGCTGCCGATGGCCCCGCACCCGGCGGACCCGGCGTGACGCGGCCGGCGCGCCCTCCCCGGGCGGCCGCCGCCGGTGGGGGCGACCGGCCCGCCTGATCCGCCGCCCGGGCCGGGGCCGCGGGGCGCGGGCGGAGCACAGCCGGGCACGGCGGGGCCCGGCCGCCCGGTCGCCCCGCCGTCAACCACCCGGTCCGCCGCCGTCCGGCGAGGGGCCCGTGGGCGGCTCCGCCCAGGGGTCCGTCGGGGGCGTGCCGCCGGCGGGGGCGGTCGTGGGGTCCGCCGGGCCGGGTGCCGGCTCCGTGGCCGGGCCCTGCGTGGGGCCGGGCCGCACCGGGCCCGATGTCTGCGGCGGGGAGGCCGGCGACGGGCCGGGGGCCCCTGACGACGGGCCGGCGGACGGGCGGACCGGTGACGGACGTACGGGCGGGGGGCGGTCCGGCGACGGGGCGCCCGCCCCGTGGCCGGTGACCGCCACGGCCTGTCCGGCGGGGTCGAACACCACCCGGGCGCCCCACGGGCCGGCCGGTTCGGCGGTCCGGTCCACCTCGACGTACAGCACGGTGCTCCGGCCCGGCGCGAGCGTGCCCAAGGAGCGGCTGAGGCGCAGCCAGGGGGCGTCGGCGCGAGCCGACCAGGAGACCGGCCCGTCCCCCGTCGCGGTGAGCGCGACCGCCGTCCGCCCGGCCACGGAGCGGACCTCGATCCGGAGGGCACCCGCCGCCGGGGAGCCGGGGGAGACGCTGACGACCTCGGCCGATACGTCGCCGGAGCGCCGGCCCGGGCCCGTGAAGCCGCCGTCTGAGCCGCGCCGGGCGTTGCCCGCGCTCTCGTAGTCGTACCCGGGGCCGCCGGCGCCCGCGCCGGGCCCGTCCGCGTCCGTCGCGGTGACCGACGAGCCGTCGCGGCCCTCACCGGTCGAAGGGGCGCCCCGGTAGGCGGCCCACAGGGCGATCACGGGGGCGGCGACGACCGTGGCCACCACGGCCGTCGTCACGGCCCGGGCGCGCAGCCGGTCGCGGCGGGCCGCGTGGTCCTTGGGGTCCAGCGGGAAGCCCGTACGTCCGAAGCGCGGGGCGGGCGGACGGGACCGCCTGGCGTGCGCCAGGGCGACGTGCACGGAGGGGCGCGGCGCCTCGACGACGGGCAGCGCGGCGTCCGGGGTGGCGGCCGCGCCCGGCCAGGGCCCGGCCGCACCGGCCCGCTCGGCGGCACGCCGGCAGCCGGGGCAGTCGTCGACGTGCCGGACCAGCTCCCCGCGCAGGGCCGAGGAGAGCAGCACCGGGTGGGCGCCGGTGAGCCGGGCGACGGTGGCGCAGTCCCCGGCCCCGACGACGGCGAGCGCGGCGCGGGTGCGTTCCACCTCGCAGGCCGCGGCGGCCAGCAGCTGGCGGGCACCGGCCGGTTCGAGACCGAGGACGGCGGCGACGGCACGCGGGGTGAGCCGGTGGCGCACGGCGAGCTCCAGCGCCTCGCGCTGCTGTGGGGTGGTGCCCGCCGCCTCCGGCCACGCCAGCCGGGCGAGCTCGCGCCGGCGTGCCTCGGCCGCCGGGGAGGCGGCGGGGTCCGGGACGGCCGCCGCCTCGGGGGTGGGCGCCGGCGCCCGGGGCGTGCCGGCGGGGCGCCGGTGCGCCCGCCGCCCCCGCTTCTGCTCGGCGAGCGCGCGCAGACAGGTCCACCTGGCCAGGGCGTACAGCCAGGATTTACGTTCCTCCTCGGCCTCGGGGCACCGGGACCGCCGGCGTTCCGCGAGCGCCAGGACCGAGCCGAGCGCCTCGGTGGCCGATTCGTGGTCGCACAGCACGGAGAGGCAGTAGGTGAACAGGCCGTCGAGGTACGGCTCGTACCGCACGGGCGCCGGCTGCGCGGACGGGCGGGGCGCGCGGCGGTCCGCCCGGGAGGTGTCGGTGGGGAGTGCGGAGGACTCCGGCCTGCTGCTCGTCACCCGGCGACCGTAGGCAGAGAGGGACACACCCCTGACGGCGCTTGCGTACATTTCATCCTTACGAGTGACGGTATCCCTCGAAAGAGGACGTGAATCATCGATTCCGCCGGGATTGCCGCATCGCACACTGGTTCGTCCACCGTGCTCGTGGCCGGTGCTGTCAGTACCCGTCTGTACGGTGGCGCCATGGCTGCCCGTACGAAATCCACGAAGGACCGGCCGTCCTACCGCTGCACCGAATGCGGCTGGACCACGGCCAAATGGCTCGGCCGCTGCCCGGAGTGCCAGGCATGGGGGACCGTCGAGGAGTTCGGCGGCGCACCCGCGGTCCGCACCACCGCCGCGGGCCGGGTCTCCAGCGCCGCCCTGCCCATCGGCCAGGTCGACAGCCGGCAGGCCACGGCGCGCTCCACGGGCGTGAGCGAGCTGGACCGGGTCCTCGGCGGCGGCCTGGTGCCCGGCGCCGTGGTGCTGCTCGCGGGCGAGCCCGGGGTCGGCAAGTCGACACTGCTGCTGGACGTCGCCGCCAAGGCGGCGGGCGAGGACCACCGCACCCTCTACGTCACGGCGGAGGAGTCCGCGAGCCAGGTGCGGCTGCGGGCCGACCGGATCCGGGCGATCGACGACCACCTGTATCTCGCCGCCGAGACCGACCTCTCCGCGGTCCTGGGCCACCTGGACCAGGTCAAGCCCTCACTGCTCGTCCTCGACTCCGTGCAGACGGTCGCCTCGCCGGAGATCGACGGCGCCCCCGGCGGCATGGCCCAGGTCCGGGAGGTGGCCGGGGCCCTCATCCGGGCCTCCAAGGAGCGCGGGATGTCGACGCTCCTGGTCGGCCACGTCACCAAGGACGGCGCGATCGCGGGCCCCCGGCTCCTGGAGCACCTGGTCGACGTGGTGCTCTCCTTCGAGGGCGACCGGCACGCGCGCCTGCGTCTCGTGCGCGGCGTCAAGAACAGGTACGGCGCCACGGACGAGGTCGGCTGCTTCGAGCTGCACGACGAGGGCATCACCGGCCTCGCCGACCCCTCCGGGCTCTTCCTCACCCGCCGCGACGAGCCTGTTCCCGGCACCTGCCTGACGGTCACCCTGGAGGGCAAGCGCCCCCTGGTCGCCGAGGTGCAGGCGCTGACGGTCGATTCGCAGATCCCCTCGCCCCGGCGCACGACCTCCGGCCTGGAGACCTCGCGGGTCTCGATGATGCTGGCCGTCCTGGAGCAGCGGGGGCGGATCAGCGCGCTCGGCAAGCGCGACATCTACAGCGCGACGGTGGGCGGTGTGAAGCTCACCGAGCCCGCCGCGGACCTGGCGATCGCTCTGGCCCTGGCCAGTGCGGCGAGTGACACACCGCTGCCGAAGAACCTGGTCGCGATCGGCGAGGTGGGCCTGGCTGGCGAGGTCAGGAGGGTCACCGGGGTCCAGCGCAGACTGGCCGAGGCGCACCGGCTCGGCTTCAAGCACGCCCTGGTCCCGAGGGATCCGGGACGGGTCCCTTCCGGTATGAAGGTCACAGAAGTCGCCGACATGGGCGACGCCCTGCGGGCGCTCCCCCGCCGCTCTCGCCCGGACGGACCACGGGAGGACGGCGCACGCCGGTAGACTTTGCCCTGGTCTCGCCCGCCCGTACGAACGGTATGAGGGACGCAAGGGCATCGCAAACCTGTGACCGGAGGAGTGCAGTGGCAGCCAACGACCGGGCAGCAACGCCCGGAAAGTCCGGCCAAGGCACGGGGAACGAGGCGCTGATGCGCGCCTCGTTGAGCGCGGTCGCGCCCGGGACGGCCCTGCGTGACGGCCTGGAGCGCATCCTCCGCGGGAACACCGGCGGGCTGATCGTCCTGGGCATGGACAAGACCGTGGAGTCGATGTGCACCGGTGGCTTCGTGCTGAACGTGGAGTTCACCGCGACCCGGCTGCGTGAGCTGTGCAAGCTGGACGGCGCCATGATCCTCGACAAGGACATGACCAAGATCCTGCGGGCCGGCGTGCAGCTGGTCCCGGACGCCGCCATCCCGACCGAGGAGACGGGGACCCGTCACCGCACCGCCGACCGCGTCTCCAAGGCCTGCGGCTTCCCCGTGGTCTCGGTCTCCCAGTCGATGCGCCTGATCGCCCTGTACGTGGACGGCGAGCGCCGGGTCCTGGAGGAGTCCTCCGCGATCCTGTCCCGGGCCAACCAGGCGCTCGCCACCCTGGAGCGGTACAAGCTGCGTCTGGACGAGGTCGCCGGGACGCTCTCCGCCCTGGAGATCGAGGACCTGGTGACCGTCCGCGACGTGACGGCGGTCTCCCAGCGCCTGGAGATGGTGCGCCTGATCGCCACGGAGATCGCCGAGTACGTGGTGGAGCTGGGCACCGACGGCCGCCTCCTGGCGCTCCAGCTGGACGAGTTGATCGCCGGTGTGGAGCCGGAGCGCGAGCTGGTCGTCCGTGACTACGTCCCCGAGCCGACGGCGAAGCGTTCGCGGACGGTGGCGGAGGCGCTGGGCGAGCTGGACACCCTCACCCACACCGAGCTGCTCGAACTGCCGGTCGTGGCGCGCGCCTTGGGCTACAGCGGCTCACCGGAGACGCTGGACTCGGCGGTCTCGCCCAGGGGCTTCAGGCTGCTGGCGAAGGTGCCGCGGCTGCCTGGGGCGATCATCGAGCGGCTGGTGGAGCACTTCGGCGGTCTGCAGAAGCTGCTCGCCGCCAGTGTGGACGACCTCCAGGCCGTCGACGGCGTCGGTGAGGCCCGCGCCCGCAGTGTCCGCGAGGGCCTCTCACGCCTCGCGGAGTCCTCGATCCTCGAACGGTACGTCTGAGGGCCCGTCGGCGAAGCGGTGCCCGGCGGGGCACCGCGCCCCCGGCCGGGGGGCTGCTCCCGCCCGGTGCCGGTTCCCGGCACTCCCGGTGTCACAGCCCTTGGCCAGTCCTTCGTCAGTCCTTCGTCAGTCCTTCGCCAGGACGAAGGAGGCCCGCTGCACGGTCTCCCCCGGGGCCTTGGCCTCCAGCAGGTACGTACCGGGGGCCGCCTTGCCCGGAGGCGGTGTCCCGCAGCCCGGCGTGCTCTTCACGCGGTCCCACTCCACCGTGTGCACGACCGTGGCACCGGCCGGGACCCTCAGGAAAACGGCCCCGGCCCGGGGGCAGTCCTTCGAGGACCACACCTGTTCGTCGTCCTCGCCGGCCTCGGTGACGGTGAGCACCGCGGTCTTCGGGCCCAGGTCGGCCTTGCAGTCCGCCGCGGAGGTGTTCTCGGCGACCAGCTGGAACACCGGCTTGTCGTCCGGGCCGTAGCTGTTCTTCGTCCTGACGCTCAACTGCAGTGCCGAGGCGGCGCAGTCGGGGAGCGGGGAACCTGCCGGGACCTGCGGGCCGGTTCCGGAACCGCCCGTACCGCCCGCGCCGGCACCGCCCGTGCCACCCGCGGCCGTGCCGCCGGAACCGCCGGTGCCGGTGCTCCCGTCGCCGCCGGCGGAGCCCGTGCCGGAACCCGGTCCGGAGCCCGATCCGCCGCCGTTCTCCTCCGACTCCTCGCGCCCGCCCGGCGGTTGGCCGACCACCGGGCCCGAACCGGAGGGCCCTGGTGTGATGGAGGGGGCGGGGGCTGAGCCGCCGGACTTCCCGTCGTCGTTCTTCCCGCCGCCCCCACCGGAGGTGACGGCCCACACGACGAGCGCCGCGAGCAGCGCGATCAGTACCGCCGCAACTGCCCTCCTCCGCCAGTAGATGCTGGAGGGGAGCGGACCGACCGGACTGCGCAGAGAACCCACGTACCGAACTTTACGAGAGTTCCGGAGCAACTCCGGCCCCTACCCGCCGCTCTGCTCGACAAGTTTTCCGGATCATCATCACGGAGCGGCCGTTCCGGTCGCTTCCAGCCGCTTTGCCCGGTTCCCGAACCGGGTGGCCGAGCGTGAGGGGTCGAAACGGGTGGCGTTATCACCCCGTGAGCCATCGCTCGTCCCGACACCCCCGCAGCCGTGCCCGTTACCGCCGCTTCCGTGCCAGGATCGTAGGTGCCATGACTGCCATGACTTCGACACACACGCCCCCCGCCTCCCTCCACACCCCCGTCATCGGGTGGTTCGAGCAGCACGCCCGCGATCTGCCCTGGCGACGCCCCGAAGCGGGCGCCTGGGGTGTGATGGTCAGCGAGTTCATGCTGCAGCAGACCCCGGTGAGCCGGGTCCTCCCGGTGTACGAACAGTGGATGGCCCGCTGGCCCCGCCCCGCGGACCTGGCCGCCGACGCCCCCGGGGAGGCCGTCCGCGCCTGGGGCCGGCTCGGCTACCCCCGCCGCGCGCTGCGCCTGCACGGGGCCGCGCAGGCGATAACGGAACGGCACGGCGGTGATGTGCCGAGCGAGCACGGCCAGCTGCTCGCCCTGCCCGGTATCGGCGAGTACACGGCGGCGGCCGTCGCCTCGTTCGCGTACGGGCAGCGCCACGCGGTCCTCGACACGAACGTGCGCCGGGTCTTCGCCCGGGCCGCGTCCGGCATCCAGTACCCGCCGAACGCCACGACCGCCGCCGAGCGCAAGCTGGCCCGTGCCCTGCTCCCCGAGGAGGACGGCCGCGCGGCCCGGTGGGCCGCCGCCACGATGGAGCTCGGCGCGCTCGTGTGCACCGCGAAGAACGAGGACTGCGGCCGCTGCCCGATCTCCGGGCAGTGCGCCTGGCGGCTGGCCGGCAAACCCGCCCACCAGGGGGCCCCGCGCCGCGGTCAGACGTACGCCGGCACGGACCGGCAGGTGCGCGGCCGGCTGCTGGCGGTGCTGCGCGAGTCGGTCGCCCCGGTGACCCAGGCGGCTCTGGACTCGGTGTGGGAGGAGCCCGTCCAGCGGGCCCGCGCCCTGGACGGGCTGGTCGCCGACGGTCTGGTCGAACCGCTGGCGGGCGCCCGCTACCGCCTCCCCCTGGGCTGATCCGGCCCGTCCGGCCTGCGCTGTTACACAACCGATGGACAGCCGTGCGTCCGCGTACGGCTGCTCCGCACACCCTCGTGACAACACCTCCGTAGCGTCAACCGCTGTCGGCGGCCGGACCTGTCGCCGGCAGCGGGACCACGGGGAACGAAGGCGACGGAGGCGGTTGTCATGGCGCACGGCGAGGTGCTCGGCTTCGAGGAGTACGTACGTACCCGGCAGGAGGCGCTGCTGCGCAGTGCCCGCCGGCTCGTCCCGGACCCCGTCGACGCCCAGGACCTGCTCCAGACCGCCCTGGCCCGCACCTACGGCCGCTGGGACGGCATCGCCGACAAGTCCCTCGCCGACGCCTATCTGCGCCGCGTCATGATCAACACGCGTACGGAGTGGTGGCGGGCCCGCAAGCTGGAGGAGGTCCCCACCGAGCAGCTCCCCGACGCGAGCGTCGACGACGGTGCCGAGCAGCGTGCCGACCGCGCCCTGCTCATGGACGTGCTGGGGATCCTGGCACCGAAGCAGCGCAGTGTGGTCGTGCTGCGACACTGGGAGCAGATGAGCACGGAGGAGACGGCCGCGGCGCTCGGCATGTCGGCCGGTACGGTGAAGAGCACGCTGCACCGGGCCCTGGCGCGTCTGCGCCAGGAGCTGGAGAGCCGTGCGGCCGCCGGCCGGGAGGCCGAGGGGGCAGCGGCGCGGATCCCGGCACAGCGGGACAGGCGTCATGACGAGCGGGGGCGGAAGCGGTGCGCGGCCTGACAGGCGCCGGTGACGGCGGTACGGCGCCCGGCGGGGAGCGGGGGCCCGGCACGGGCCGGCCGCCTTCCTCACCGGTGACGCGCGGGGCGGCGCTGACCGTCCTGCTGACCGCCGCCCTGCTGTGCGCGGGCTGTTCCGCCGGTGGCACCGGCACCCGTGACGAGGGCCCGGCGGGCACCCAGCCGGTCGCCCAGGTCTCCCCGTCGTCGTCGGCGACGCCCATGGGGACGGCGAGCCCTGCGCCCCGCGTCGACGCCGTCCGGCTCCTCAAGAACGACCCCGAGGTCGACCCCCGGGTGAGGAACGACCTGAAGCCGTGCGCCGGCAGCGCGTACCCGGTCGACACCTCCTACGGCACCCTCACCGACAACTCCGCCCCTGATGTCGTCGTCAATGTGCTGACCTGCGGTGAGTCCGTCGGCGTCGGCACCTATGTCTACCGGCGGGACGAGGACGGGGCGTACGAGAACGTCTTCGCCGCCGAGGTGCCCGCGGTCTACGGGACCATCGACCGGGGCGACCTGGTGGTGACCACCCAGGTGTACGGGTGGAAGGACGAGGTCACGTTCCCGTCCGGCGAGGACGTGATCACCTACCGCTGGACGGGCCGCCGGTTCGCCGAGACCGACCGGGTGCACAACGACTTCAACCGTGCCGTCGGCACCGGGGAGGGCGCCCTCCCCCTGCCGACGGCACAGAACTGAGGACTTCCGGCATGGCCGACACCCATGTCCTGTTCGTCGAGGACGACGACGTCATCCGCGAGGCCACCCAGCTCGCCCTGGAAAGGGTCGGCTTCGCCGTCACCGCCGTACCGGACGGTCTGCTGGGCCTGGAGGCGTTCCGTGCCGACCGGCCGGACATCGCCCTCCTCGACGTGATGGTCCCCGGCATGGACGGGGTCAGCCTCTGCCGCCGTATCCGGGACGAGTCCACGGTTCCGGTGATCATGCTGTCGGCACGCGCCGACGCGATCGACGTGGTGCTCGGCCTGGAGGCCGGGGCCGACGACTACGTCACCAAGCCGTTCGACGGCGCGGTGCTCGTCGCCCGTATCCGCGCGGTGCTGAGACGTTTCGGCCATGCCTCGGGGCCGGGCGGGCGGCCCGGGGGCACGGACGCGCGGGAGACGGAGGGGGACGACGGCGTGCTGGTCTTCGGTGATGTGGAGATCGACACCGAGGGCATGGAGGTCCGCCGCGCGGGCGCGCCGGTGGGTCTGACGCCCACGGAGATGCGGCTGCTGCTGGAGTTCTCCTCGGCGCCGGGCACCGTGCTCTCCCGCGACCGGCTCCTGGAACGCGTCTGGGAGTACGGCTGGGGCGGCGACACCCGTGTCGTGGACGTCCATGTGCAGCGGCTGCGCACCAAGATCGGGCAGGACCGGATCGAGACGGTCCGCGGTTTCGGCTACAAACTCCGCGCATGAGGCGGCTGGCGCTGCGGACCGGGGTCCGCTGGAAGATCAGCGTCGCGATCGCCGCGGTGGGCGCTCTCATCGCCCTGACGCTGAGCCTGGTCGTCCACAACGCCGCCCGGGTCTCGATGCTGGAGAACGCCCGCGAGGTGCAACTGGAACGGCTGCTGTTCGCCCAGCGGCTCTACGAGGCCTCGGGCGCCCAGAAACCGTCGCCGAAGTTCGGTGCCAAGCTCAACGACCCCGCGCTGCCGGCGAGCCTGCGCGGCCAGATCCGGGAGAACCGCCGGGCCACCCATGTCGACGAGTACGACGGGGTGCCCGACGTCTGGGCGGCGGTCCCGCTGGCCAACGGCGACGTCCTCTCCCTCCACACCCGTTTCGCGGACCGCAGCGCCATGATCATGGGCGATCTCGACCGGGCGCTGGTCATCGGCTCGGTCTCGGTGGTCGTCGGCGGCTGCGCGCTGGGGGTCCTCATCGGCGGCCAGCTGTCCCGGCGGCTGCGCAAGGCGGCCGCGGCGGCGGGCAAGGTCGCCCAGGGCAACACCGACGTACGGGTACGGGAGGCGGTCGGCGGCGTCGTACGGGACGAGACCGACGAACTGGCCCGCGCGGTGGACGCGCTCACCGACGCGCTGAACGAGCGGATCGAGGCGGAGCGCCGGGTCACCGCCGACATCGCCCATGAGCTGCGCACCCCGGTGACCGGTCTGCTCACCGCGGCCGAGCTGCTGCCCCCGGGCCGGCCCACGGAGCTGGTACGCGACCGCGCCCAGGCGCTGCGGACGCTGGTGGAGGACGTGCTGGAGGTGGCCCGGCTGGACAGCGCCTCGGAACGCGCCGAGCTCCAGGAACTGCCGCTGGGCGAATTCGTCAGCCGGCGGGTCGGTCTGCTCGACCCCGGGATCACGGTGCGGGTGGTGCACGAGTCCTGGGTCTCCACGGATCCCCGGCGCCTGGAACGCATCCTGGGCAATCTGCTGGGCAACGCCGCCAAGCACGGTTCGGCCCCGGTCGAGGTCACGGTCGAGGGCCGGGTGGTGCGGGTACGTGACCACGGGCCGGGGTTCCCGGAGAACCTCCTGCGTGAGGGGCCGAGCCGTTTCCGTACCGGAAGCAGCGACCGGGCGGGCCGCGGGCACGGGCTGGGCCTCACCATCGCCGCGGGGCAGGCCCGGGTACTGGGGGCCAGGCTGACCTTCCGCAACGCCGCGCCCTCCGGCACCACGGACGGCACCGGCGGGGCCGTCGCCGTGCTGTGGCTGCCCGAACACGCCCCGACGAACACCGGGAGCTTCCCCGTGCTGCGTCCGGACGACTGACCGGTCACGGCCGGTCCGGGGCTCCGGACACGACGACGGGGCCCCGGAGGCGAATCGCCTCCGGGGCCCCGTTTCCACGGCGTCACCGCCGTGTGCGTCTTCGGGCCGGACGCCCGGCGCGATCAGGTCGTGCCGGGCGGGCCGGGTGGATCAGATGTGGACGTGCTGCGAGTTCAGGAACGCCACCGGGTTGATCGCGGAACCGTAGTTCGCGGTGGTGCGGATCTCGAAGTGCAGGTGCGGACCGCTGGAGTTACCGGTGTTGCCGGACAGCGCGATCTTCTCGCCCGTGTTCACCTTCTCGCCGATCTTGACCTGGATCTTCGACAGGTGGGCGTACTGCGAGTACTTGCCGTTGGCGTGCTTGATCACGATGGCGTTGCCGTACGCCGGACCGTCACCGCCGCCGTTCGGGCCGGCCTTGACGACCGTGCCGCTGTGGGCGGCGACGACCTTGGTGCCGATCGGGACGGCGAAGTCCTGACCGGAGTGCTTGTTGCTCCAGCGGTCGCCGCCGGTGCCGTAGGTGGCGCTCAGCACGTACTTGCTGACCGGGGTCTTCCAGGTGACGGCCTTCTTCTTGGCCGCGGCCTGCGCGGTGACTGCGGACTTCTCGGCGGCGACGGCGGCCTTGCTCTGCGCCGACGCCTGCTTGGCGACGGAGTCGGCGGTGGTGGTGGCAGCGGCCAGGGCGACGTTGCCCGTCGTGCCGGACGCGAACGCAGCGCCCGCACCGAACACCATCGACGCTCCCAGGCCGGCGGCCACGACGGCGCCACTGACGCGGGGCATGGACGGGCGGCGGGAGAGCTGGAACGTAACGCGCTTCGACATGCGGGGTGAACCTCCGGGATGACTGGACCCGGCCACTCGGACCGGGCTTGCTCCACCTTGGTAACCCGGAACCCCCAAAAGCCTCAAACACCCCATCTACGATCAAAGGCCGTAGGCAGACCGTCGGGAATTCACCGCCGAAGTCCCCTGACGACACCCCCTGCCGACCCCCGGAAAACCCCTCGGGCGGGGTTTAAACCCTGCTCCGACTGCCATTTTCCGGGATATGAGCCCCTTATACAGACACTTCGCCCACGATGCCGAAGGACTCCACCGGCCCGGGACCAAGGTCCCGCCTGGAGGAACCCGCGCTTCTCCTACGCCGGTTAGTAGGCCCGAAACGGCCTGTGCGCCTTGTCACCGCAGACCCGCCCGGACCCCCCGTTTCCCCCCTTGCCGACGGCTCCCGGAACCGTCCCGAAGGAAGCTCCGGGCCCCCCGGAACCCCGTCATCCGGTCACCGTCAGACACCTCGCTCCGACTCTCCGTCCACCTTTGCCCCCACCTGGACGGCCACCCTTGCGGGCTTCTCCGGCAGGTGGGCTTCTCCGGCAGGACGGACCGCCCCCGGGCGGTGTGGTCGGCACGGCCGCCCCGGCCGGATGGACCGCCCCCGGGCGGCCTGATCGGCATGGCCACTCCTGCCGGCACGGCGGGACGAGACCGGGCGGCACGGCGGGACCGGGGCCGGGCGGCCGGGGTGGCCCGGAGGACCTGGAAACAGGGGCGGCTGGGGCGCAAGGGGCCTCTGCGCCGTACACCCGGTTCCCGGGGCCTCACGCCCGGCCGGTCCCTCCCACGGCGAAAGGGGCCGGCCCCCGGACCGTCGAACGGTCCGGGGGCCGGCCCCTTGTCACGCTGTCGCGCCGCAGGCGCCCCTACGCTTCCTTCGTCAGGTTCGGGCCGCCGCCCGCCGCCTGCTCGATCGGAGGGACGTCGGGCAGAGCCGACTTCTCCTCGCCGCGGAACGAGAACTTCTTCTCCTCGCCCTCGCCCTCGGTGTCCACGACCACGATGTGACCGGGCCGCAGCTCGCCGAAGAGGATCTTCTCCGAGAGGATGTCCTCGATCTCGCGCTGGATCGTCCGGCGCAGCGGCCGGGCGCCCATCACGGGGTCGTAGCCCTTCTTGGCGAGGAGCGTCTTGGCGTCCGCGCTGAGCTCGATGCCCATGTCGCGGTCCTTGAGGCGCTCGTCCACCTTGGCGATCATCAGGTCGACGATCTGGATGATGTCTTCCTGGCTGAGCTGGTGGAAGACGACCGTGTCGTCGACACGGTTCAGGAACTCGGGCCGGAAGTGCTGCTTGAGCTCTTCGTTGACCTTGACCTTCATCCGCTCGTAGTTCGTCTTCACATCGCCCTGAGCGGCGAAGCCCAGGTTGAAGCCCTTGGAGATGTCCCGGGTCCCGAGGTTGGTCGTCATGATGATGACCGTGTTCTTGAAGTCCACGACCCGGCCCTGGGAGTCGGTCAGACGACCGTCCTCCAGAATCTGGAGCAGGGAATTGAAGATATCGGGGTGGGCCTTCTCGACCTCGTCGAAGAGAACGACGGAGAACGGCTTACGGCGCACCTTCTCGGTGAGCTGTCCGCCCTCTTCGTAGCCGACGTAACCGGGAGGCGAACCGAAGAGACGGGAAACCGTGTGCTTCTCGCTGAACTCCGACATGTCGAGGGAGATCAGCGCGTCCTCGTCGCCGAAGAGGAATTCCGCCAGCGTCTTGGACAGCTCGGTCTTACCGACACCGGACGGGCCGGCGAAGATGAACGAACCGCCCGGGCGCTTCGGGTCCTTGAGGCCGGCCCGCGTACGGCGGATGGCCTGCGAGAGGGCCTTGATGGCGTCCTTCTGGCCGATGACGCGCTTGTGGAGCTCGTCCTCCATGCGCAGCAGCCGGGAGGACTCCTCCTCGGTCAGCTTGAAGACCGGGATGCCGGTGGCGGTGGCCAGGACCTCGGCGATCAGCTCGCCGTCGACCTCGGCGACGACGTCCATGTCGCCGGCCTTCCACTCCTTCTCCCGCTTGGCCTTCGCCGCCAGCAGCTGCTTCTCCTTGTCACGGAGCGAAGCCGCCTTCTCGAAGTCCTGGGAGTCGATCGCCGACTCCTTGTCGCGGCGGACACCCGCGATCTTCTCGTCGAACTCGCGGAGGTCCGGCGGCGCGGTCATCCGGCGGATGCGCATCCGGGAACCGGCCTCGTCGATCAGGTCGATCGCCTTGTCCGGCAGGAAGCGGTCCGAGATGTAGCGGTCGGCCAGCGTCGCGGCCTGGACCAGCGCCTCGTCCGTGATGGAGACCCGGTGGTGGGCCTCGTAACGGTCGCGCAGGCCCTTGAGGATCTCGATGGTGTGCGGCAGCGACGGCTCCGCGACCTGGATCGGCTGGAAGCGGCGCTCCAGCGCGGCGTCCTTCTCCAGGTGCTTGCGGTACTCGTCGAGCGTGGTGGCACCGATCGTCTGGAGCTCGCCCCGCGCCAGCATGGGCTTGAGGATGCTCGCCGCGTCGATCGCGCCCTCGGCGGCACCCGCACCCACCAGGGTGTGGAGCTCGTCGATGAACAGGATGATGTCGCCGCGGGTGCGGATCTCCTTGAGGACCTTCTTCAGGCGCTCCTCGAAGTCACCGCGGTAGCGGGAGCCGGCGACCAGCGCACCGAGGTCCAGGGTGTAGAGGTGCTTGTCCTTGAGGGTCTCGGGCACCTCGCCCTTGACGATGGCCTGGGCCAGGCCCTCGACGACGGCGGTCTTGCCGACGCCGGGCTCGCCGATGAGCACCGGGTTGTTCTTGGTGCGGCGGGACAGCACCTGCATGACCCGCTCGATCTCCTTCTCACGCCCGATGACCGGGTCCAGCTTGGACTCCCGGGCAGCCTGGGTGAGGTTCCGGCCGAACTGGTCGAGCACCAGGGAGGTGGAGGGCGTGCCCTCGGCGGGACCGCCGGCGGTGGCGGCCTCCTTGCCTCCCGAGTACCCGGAGAGCAGCTGGATGACCTGCTGCCGCACCCGGTTCAGGTCGGCGCCCAGCTTCACGAGGACCTGGGCGGCGACGCCCTCGCCCTCGCGGATCAGGCCGAGCAGGATGTGCTCCGTGCCGATGTAGTTGTGGCCGAGCTGAAGGGCCTCGCGGAGCGACAGCTCCAGGACCTTCTTCGCCCGGGGGGTGAAGGGGATGTGCCCGGACGGGGCCTGCTGGCCCTGGCCGATGATCTCCTCCACCTGCTGGCGGACCGCCTCGAGCGAAATCCCGAGGCTCTCCAGGGCCTTAGCGGCGACACCCTCACCCTCGTGGATCAGGCCCAGGAGGATGTGCTCGGTGCCGATGTAGTTGTGGTTGAGCATCCGGGCTTCTTCCTGAGCCAGGACGACAACCCGCCGCGCGCGGTCGGTGAACCTCTCGAACATCGTTAATCGCTCCTCAGAGCGGTCAGGCAGTAAGGGGTCGGTCCCCTCCCTGTCCTTCCGCAGCTTAGTCCCGCAAGCGGGGACCGCTCATTTCAACTGCCGACACCCGATCGATGGCCTCCTGCCCCGAACGCCGACAACTGCTCCAACCCGATGGTGCGAGACGATGTTCCCGCAGGCCAGGCAGATAGCCCTTTCGCCAGTACGCCGATGGCGAACGTGAGACGCTTTTGCCCGCGTGTCGCCCCCTTCCCACTAGGGATGTCTTACCCGCACCCACCGACAGTCCATGCGGCACACCCCCGTTCCCTCCGCTACGGGCGAACAAGTTGGTACGCGCGGACATCCGCGCCGCTCCACGCCCCGTACACGAAGAGCGCCCGCGCCGCAACCCTGCGTAACCCCGGGTGGGGGCCGGCGGTTCATCGGGCATGGCCCTCACCCTTCCGCCTCCCCGCTCCTCGTACGGGACCGGCGACCACGCGCGGTGGTACGCACACGAGCTCGGCTGGGCCACGGCGGGCACCGCGCCGGTACGGCTGCCGACGGGGCTGAGCTTCGACGTGCTCGATCTGCCCGCCGTGGCGGGACACGCGGTCCTGCGCCGGGTGGGGCGCACGGGCCCGGTGGCCCTGGCGGGGCGGCGGATGTGGCTGCTGGTGGCCCCCGGGGCCGCCGATGAGGTCCCGGAACTGCTCGACTGGCTCGAATGGGGCCAGATCGCGCTCGGCCTGTCCGTGATCGGTGCCGGTGGGCACATCACGGCTCCCGTCCCCCCGGGCGCCGCCGGGGGCCCGCCGGGGGCCGCACGCTGGCTGCGCCCCCCCGGACCGCGCCGGGCCGTGGAGCGGACGCTCCCCGCACCGGCCTGCTTCGGGAGCAGCGGTGGGGGTACTCCCGATCTCGTACGGCTCGTGGACGTGGTGGCGACGGAATGCCACCGAGCCCGGCTCACGCTCGCCCGGACGCACCTGACGGCCGGCCGGTCGGCAGATCAGCCGTGGGCCTTCTCGTAAGCCTCACGGACATCGGCCGGAACACGGCCGCGGTCATTCACGTTGTGGCCGTTCTCGCGGGCCCACTTGCGGATCTCGGCGGTGTCCTTGTTGCCACCCTGAACGGCACGGCCCTTGCCGCGGCCGGTCGCCGCGCGGCCACCGGTACGACGGCCGCTCTTGGTGTACGGCTCGAGAAGACCACGGAGCTTGTCCGCGTTGCTCGTGGTGAGGTCGATCTCGTAGGTCTTGCCGTCCAGAGCGAACGTCACCGTCTCGTCCGCCTCGCCACCGTCGAGGTCATCGACAAGAAGGACCTGAACCTTCTGCGCCACCGGATTTCCTTTCATCGAAAATGCAGTACGCGGAAAGGAAACCGCTTTTCCTCGGAAAACACAAACCCCTGGGAGAGGTTCAGGAGCTCAAGAACGCGGGAAACATGCGCGATTCGGACATAGGGTTCCGGCGCCGCCCGCCGTTCACAGGTGCAGAAGCATCCGGGTGTTGCCCAAGGTGTTCGGTTTCACTCGTTCGAGACCCAGGAACTCCGCGACACCCTCGTCATAGGAACGCAGCAGCTCGCTGTAGACATCTCCGTCGACCGGCGTCTCGCCGATCTCGGTGAAGCCGTGCTTCGCGAAGAAGTCCACTTCGAAGGTGAGGCAGAAAACCCTGCGGACGCCCAGCCAGCGCGCGGTCTGCAACAGCTTGTCGAGAACTTGGTGCCCCACCCCGGCGCCCTTGATGGCGTGGTCGACGGCGAGAGTGCGCACTTCGGCGAGGTCTTCCCACATCACATGGAGTGCGCCGCAGCCGATGACCCGCGCGTCCTCGTCGCGTTCGGCGACCCAGAACTCCTGGATGTCCTCGTAAAGCGTCACCGTCGCTTTGTCGAGGAGGATGCCTTCGCGTACGTAGCCGTCGAGCAGGCCGCGTACGGCCGCCACATCGCCCGTCCTGGCGCGCCGGACGGTGATGGCCACCCCTTTTACCGACGGGTCGGTACGGAAATCGGGGTCCGGGACGGTGGGAGGATCGGTTTGCGGCTGCTCGGAGGACATCCCCCGACGCTATCGCCCGGACTCCGGCGGCGCTTCATCGGCGGGTGCCTCGCCCCCCGCGGCGTCCGTCCGCTCTTCCAGGAGCCCCGGCGCGACGATGCGCATGGCGTCCTGAAGTGCTTCACGCTGCCCGGCGGACATCATGCCGAAGAACGCGACCAGCGCGGCGGCCGGGTTGTCACTGCGCGACCAGGCTTCGTTCATCAGTGCGGCGGAGTAGGCGGCGCGGGTGGAGACGGCCGTATATCGATAAGCCCGGCCGTCCACTTCCCGGCGCACCCAGCCCTTCTGATGGAGATTGTCCATTACCGTCATCACGGTCGTGTATGCGATGGACCTCTCCTGCTGAAGGTCCTCGAGAACTTCCCGCACGGTGACCGGGCGGTTCCATTGCCAGACCCGTGTCATCACGGCGTCTTCCAGCTCTCCCAATGGGCGGGGCACAGCGCCACCCTAGTGCCAGACGTCGCAAACAGGGCATTTCTGGCGCGCGGGACATGAAAAAAGGGCGCGCGGCCCCTCAGGAGCCGTGCGCCCCGCGTGCCGGGCCCGGACCGGGCGTGCTGCCCGCCGGGCCGTTCTCCGCCCTCGGGGCTCCGGGCGGGAGGGAGGTCGGGGCCCTCAGGCGCCTTCGGTCCGCGAGCCCGACTCCGCCCGGGCCATGGCCGCGTCCACGGCCGCGTCTTCCTTGTTCTTGTTCGGGCCGCCCTGGCTCTTGATGATCGTCACGACGAGACCGATGAAGAAGACGGCCATCACCACGGGGGGCACGAGCGCGGATACGTAGTCCATGGCCCCAGGGTAGCGAGTGGGGCGTCCGGGCCCCTGCGGGGACCCCTCGGACACGGCCGGGTTCCGCCGTGCGGCCGGGAGCGCGGGCCCGGCCCGGCCTCCCGGCCGCCAGAGCCCGCACCGCCCGCCGGGAGGCGGCGGCCCTCAGGGGCGGGCCGCCTCCCGTGCGCGGCCGTGTCAGGACACGGCCCGCTCCTCCGACGGGGGCGCCGGAGCCGGGCGGCGGCGCGGCGGGAAGACCTCCGAGGGCTTGGGCGCCGGCCTCGGGCGGGCGGGCGCGTCCGGGCCCGCCGGCGTCTTCGGGTGCTCCGGTCCGGCGGCGGCCCGGCCGCCGGGCAGGGCCAGGAGCCGGCTGCGGGGGGCCGGCGCGGACGGTGCCGGGTGCCCGGCGAGGCGGGCCCGGACCGAGCGTTCCGCGATCACCTGGCAGCGCTCCAGGAGCGCCGCGGCGTCCGGGCCGCCGCGCAGGGCACGCAGGGCCGCGAGGTCCTCGGGGCGGGGGTCGTAGCCGGCGGCGAGGGCGTCCTGCAGCAGCTCCAGATAGCCGCTGAGCGAGCCGGGCAGCGCTTCCCGGTAGCGGGCGAGGTCGGCGAGGAGGAAGGCGCGGAGCCTGCCCGCCTCGCGCGCCACCTCGTCCACGCGGTCCGCGAGCCGCAGACAGTCCTGGACATCCTCTTCCGGCAGGGGCGTGGAGTGGAGGGCATGGGCGAGAGCGCGTCGGAGCACCCGCAGCTCGTCCGCACCGAACGCCATGCCGCCGCGTGATCCGTAGGGCGTGGGCATGGCCTGACAATACGTGCTAAATGGACAAAATCGGCTTAACGGGCCGCCCGGCGGCGCGGCGTTTCCACCCCGGCCGCCGGGCTGTTCCCGCAGGTGACCGCCCGGTCGCCTAGGTACGGGCGATGTTGCGTTCGTACACCAGGCGCAGTCCGATCAGCGTCAGCCAGGGCTCGTGCTCGTCGATGACGGAGGACTCTCCCAACACCATCGGAGCAAGGCCCCCCGTCGCGATGACGGTGACGTCGTCCGGGTCGGCCGCCAGCTCCTTCTTCATCCGCTCGACGACCCCGTCGATCTGGCCGGCGAAGCCGAACACGATGCCGGACTGCATGGCCTCGACGGTGTTCTTGCCGATCACGCTGCGCGGCCTGGCCAGCTCGATCTTGCGGAGCTGGGCGCCCTTGGCCCCGAGGGCCTCCACCGAGATCTCGATACCGGGCGCGATCACACCGCCCGTGTACTCGCCCCGGGCGGAGACCGCGTCGAAGGTGGTGGCCGTGCCGAGGTCGACGACGATCGCCGGACCGCCGTAGAGCTCGACCGCGGCGACCGCGTTGACGATGCGGTCCGCGCCGACCTCCTTCGGGTTGTCCATGAGGATCGGCACCCCCGTCCTGACACCCGGCTCCACCAGGACGGCCGGGACGTCGCCGTAGTAACGGCGGGTGACCTCGCGGAGTTCGTGCAGGACGGCGGGGACGGTGGAGCAGATCGCGATGCCCTCGATGCCGTCGCCCAGCTCCATCCCGAGCAGCGGGTGCATCCCCATGAGCCCCTGGAGCAGTACGGCCAGTTCGTCCGCGGTACGCCGGGCGTCGGTGGAGATACGCCAGTGCTCGACGATCTCCTCCCCGTCGAACAGCCCGAGGACCGTGTGCGAGTTGCCGACGTCGATGGTGAGCAGCATCAGACGCCGGTCCCGTCGGCCTGGCCCTCGGCGTCACGGAAGTCCAGGCCGATGTCGAGGATCGGCGAGGAGTGGGTGAGCGCCCCGACGGCCAGGTAGTCGACGCCCGCCTCGGCGTAGGCGCGAGCCGTGTCCAGGGTGAGCCGGCCCGAGGACTCCAGTACCGCGCGGCCGCCGACGAGCGCCACCGCCTCGGCGGTCAGGGCCGGGGTGAAGTTGTCCAGCAGGATCAGGTCGGCGCCCGCCTCCAGCACCTCGCCGACCTGCCGCAGGGTGTCGACCTCGACCTCGATCGGCAGCTCGGGGAAGGCGGCCCGCACACGCGTGAACGCCTCGGCCACACCGCCTGCCGCGATCACGTGGTTGTCCTTGACGAGGGCCGCGTCCACCAGCGACATCCGGTGGTTGACGCCCCCGCCGCAGCGCACCGCGTACTTCTCCAGCGCGCGCAGCCCCGGGGTCGTCTTGCGGGTGTCCCGCACCCGTGCCTTGGTGTCCTGGAGGACGTCGGCCCAGGCCCGGGTGGCGGTCGCGATGCCGGAGAGGCGGCAGAGCAGGTTCAGCGCGCTGCGCTCGCCGGTGAGCAGGTCGCGGGTGCGGGTGGTGACGGTGAGCAGCTTCTGGCCCGGTACGACGCGGTCGCCGTCCTCGACGTGCCGCTCGACCTCGAACTCGTCCGTGCACACGATGGACAGGACGGCCTCGGCCACGCGCAGGCCAGCGACCACACCGGCCTCACGGGCGGTGAAGTCACCGGTGGCGACCGCGTCCTCGGGGACGGTCGCCACGGTCGTCACGTCCACCCCGCCGTCCAGGTCCTCCTCGATCGCGACATGGGCGATGTCCTCGATCTGCACCGGGTCCAGGCCGGAGTCGGCGAGGAGCTGAGCGAGCGCCGGGTCCAGCCCGCATTCCAGGGCGTCGGCGTCGTAACCGCCGCAGCCGCAGCCGTCACCGCAGCCGCCGGACGCCTCGGGGGCGGCACCGATGTGGATCAGCGGTACGTCCACGGGGGTGGGGCGGGGGTTCTCTTCGGGCGTGCTCACGGCTGCGGCTCCTGAGGGGCGTCGGCGGGGTGGTTCGGGGTGCTGGGTGCGGCGGCCTCCGCCCGGCCCGCGGGGCGTACGGGCGGGAACGCGGCGGTGTCCGTGCGGCTCACGGCCGGCTGCCGGCCGGGGGCGGTACGGACGATGATGTGGCGGCGCCACTCGGTGTCGTCACGGTCGGGCCGGTCCTCGCGCCAGTGGCAGCCGCGGGTCTCCTCACGCTGCCGGGCGGCGGCGACCAGGACCCGGGAGACGAGGAGCAGGTTGGTGGCCTCCCACGCCTCCACTCCGGGGACCGCGTCCTTGGCGGCGCCCGGCTCCTCACCGGCGGCCTCGGCGGTGCGCCGGAGCTCCTCCAGCTGTCCGGCCGCGGCGGCGAGGCCCTCGGCGGAGCGGATGACTCCGGCGCCCCGGGTCATGATCCGCTGGATCTCGGTGCGCGACTCGGCGGCCAGCAGCGGGACCGGCGCCGGGTCCCCGGCACCGCGGGGGGCCGGCACCGGCCGCTCCCTGGGACCCGCCGCCACGATGTCGTCCGCGATGCGCTCGGCGAAGACCAGTCCCTCCAGGAGGGAGTTGGACGCCAGCCGGTTCGCGCCGTGCACACCGGTGCAGGCGGTCTCCCCGCAGGCGTACAGGCCGGGGACCGTCGTACGGCCCCTGAGGTCCGTCCGGACCCCGCCCGAGGCGTAGTGCGCGGCGGGCGCCACCGGTACCGGCTCGGTGACCGGGTCGATGCCGTGGGCGCGGCAGGCGGCCAGGATCGTCGGGAAGCGCCGCTCCCACATGGCGGCACCGAAGTGGCGGGCGTCGAGGTACATGTGCTCGGTGCCGTGCAGGTGCATCTGCCGGGTGATGGCCTTGGCGACGACGTCGCGGGGGGCCAGCTCGGCGAGTTCGTGCTGCCCGAGCATGAAGCGGGTGCCCTGGGCGTCCACGAGGTGGGCGCCCTCTCCGCGTACCGCCTCGGAGACCAGCGGCTGCTGCCCCTCTCGGTCCGCCCCGAGGAACAGGACCGTCGGGTGGAACTGGACGAACTCCAGGTCGGAGACCTCCGCGCCGGCCCGCAGCGCGAGCGCGACCCCGTCACCGGTGGAGACGGGGGGGTTGGTGGTGGAGGAGAAGACCTGTCCCATGCCTCCGGTGGCGAGGACCACCGCCGGGGCGTGGACGGCGCCGACCCCGTCGTGCTGGCCCTCGCCCATGACGTGCAGGGTGACGCCCGCCGTACGGCCTTCGGCGTCGGTGAGCAGGTCGAGGACCAGGGCGTTCTCGATGGTGCGCAGGGCGGCGGCACGGACCGCCCCGACCAGGGCGCGGGAGATCTCCGCGCCCGTCGCGTCGCCGCCCGCGTGCGCGATACGGCGGCGGTGGTGGCCGCCCTCGCGGGTCAGGGCGATGGCGCCGGAGTCGTTCGTGTCGAACCGGGCGCCGGTACCGATCAGCCGGCGCACCGCGCCGGGGCCCTCGGTGACCAGGGTCCGCACCGCGGTCTCGTCGCACAGCCCGGCTCCGGCGACCAGGGTGTCGTCCAGGTGCTGTTCGGGGGTGTCGCCCTCGCCCAGCGCCGCGGCGATGCCGCCCTGCGCCCAGCGGGTGGACCCGTCGTCCAGCCGGGCCTTGGTGACGACGACGGTGGCGAGGCCGGCCGCCGCACAGCGCAGGGCCGTGGTGAGACCCGCCACGCCGGAGCCGACGACGACCACGTCCGCTTCGATGGACCAGCCCGGGGCGGGGGCGGTCAGCCGTATTCCGGTCACGTCAGACTCCGAGGTTCAGCGGGATGTTGTCGATCAGACGGGTGGAGCCCACCCGCGCGGCGACGACGAGGAACGCTTCGCCCTCGGCACGGTCGTCGGGGAGCTCGGTGAAGTCCGCGGGGTCGACGAGCGCCAGGTAGTCGAGGTGGAGCGGCACCGGCTCCCCGGCCGCCTCGTCCAGCACGGCCTGCGCGGCGGCGCGCACCGCGCCGGCCTCCACGGCCGGCCGGGCCAGCGCCACCGCCTGCGCGTCGGCCGCCAGCCGGGCCTCGCCGAGCCGGGTGAGCCCGGCCGCCCGGTCGTTGCCGGGCTGTACGGCGTGGGCGCGGGCGTGCAGCGCCTGCTGCGCGGCCAGCCGGTCGCGGGCCGCGAACAGCGCCCGGGACAGGGCCAGCGCGGTACGCCGCTCCCCGGGGCTCAGGAAGCGGTTGCGGCTGGAGAGCGCGAGGCCGTCCGGGTCGCGGACCGTGGGCACGGCGGTGATGCCGACACCGAAGTTCAGGTCCCGTGCCATGCGGCGGATCAGTGCCAGCTGCTGGGCGTCCTTCTGACCGTAGAACGCCTCGTCGGGCCGGGTGAGGTGGAGCAGCTTGGCGACGACGGTGAGCATGCCGTCGAAGTGGCCGGGGCGGGCGGCGCCCTCCAGCCGCTCGCCCATGGGGCCTGCGGTGATCCTGACCTGCGGGTCGCCGCCGGGGTAGACCTCGTCGACGGAGGGGGCGAAGACCGCGTCGGCCCCGGCCCGGCCGGCCACGGCGAGGTCGGCGTCGAGGGTGCGGGGGTAGCGCTCCAGGTCGGCGGCCTCACCGAACTGCAGCGGGTTCACGAAGACGGTGGCGACGACCTGGCCCCCGGGGCCCACGGCGTCCCGGGCCGCGCGGATCAGGGTGGCGTGGCCGTCGTGGAGGGCGCCCATGGTCATCACGACGGCGCGCCGTGCGCCGGCGGGCCGGTCCAGGGCGTGCAGCGCGGCGGCGGTGGGCAGCAGGGTGGCGGGTGCGGTGGTCATCGGCTCTCTCCCGGCCCGGACTCCTCCGGGCCGTTCTCCTGGTCCGGGCCGCTCTTCCGGTCCCGGCCGTCCTCGTCGTCCGGGCCGCTCTTCCGGTCCCGGCCGTCCTCGCTGTGCGGGGCGTCCCCCGCGTCCCGGCCGTCCTCGTCCGGGCGGCTCCGTCCGCCTCGGGCGGAATGCCCGTCCGGGCGGCCGGGCACGCCGTTCGCGCGGTCCGAGAGGACCTCCAGGAGGTCCTCGGCGAACTCCGGCTTGAGCAGGCCGTGGTCCAACGCCCGGTCGGCCGTGGCGCGGGCCATGGCCAGGTATCCGGCCACCGTCTGCGGGGCGTGTGTACGCAGCTCGTGTATGTGCGCGGCCACGGTGCCCGCGTCCCCGCGGGCGACGGGGCCCGTCAGCGCCGCGTCGCCGGAGCGCAGGGCGTTGTCGAGGGCGGCCGAGAGGAGCGGTCCGAGCATCCGGTCGGGTGCGCCCACCCCGGCCCCGCGGAGCAGTTCCATGGCCTGGGCGACCAGGGTGACCAGGTGGTTCGCCCCGAGGGCGAGGGCCGCGTGGTAGAGCGGCCTGGCCTCCTCGGCGATCCGCTCCGGTTCGCCGCCCATCTCGATGACGAGCGCCTCGGCGGCGAGCTGGAGCTCCTCGGGGGCGGTGACCCCGAAGGAGCAGCCGGCCAGCCGCTGGACGTCGACGGTGGTGCCGGTGAAGGTCATCACCGGGTGCAGGGCGAGCGGCAGGGCCCCGGCGCGCCGGGCGGGGTCCAGGACCCCGGTGCCGTACCGCCCGGAGGTGTGGACGAGCAGCTGCCCCGGCCGGACGGCGCCGGTCGCGGCCAGGCCCTCGACCAGGCCCGGCAGGGCGTCGTCCGGGACGGTCAGCAGCACCAGCTCGGCCCGTGCCAGGACCTCGGCGGGGGTGACCAGGGGGACGCCGGGCAGCAGAGCCGCCGCCCGGCGCACCGAGGCGTCGGAGACCCCGGAGACGGCCACCGGGCGGTGCCCGGCGAGCCTCAGCGAGGCGGCGAGCGCGGGTCCGACGCGGCCCGCGCCGACGACGCCCACGGTCAGGCGGGCGGGGCGGTCCCTCGCGTCGAGGGGCTCCTTGGAAACTGATGCGTTCACGGGGCGGTGGCCTTCCGTTCCAGTCCGCAGGGGGTACCGGACGACTTCTCTGAATGCTACGCCAGCCCCTGTCCGGCACCCCCGGCCGTCCACAGCCTGTGGACAACTCCGCGCGCGGGGGATGCCGGCACCGGCGGACCACCGGAGGAATGATCGTCCCATGGCAGAGAGCGACGTACATGAACAGCGGCAGCACCGCAGGCTGGCCGCGTGGCGGCGGTCGGCGAAGGTGCTGTCCCGGCCCCCCGGCGACCGCACCCTGGCCGAGGTCCTGGCCTCACTGGCCGCCGACGCCGGCACGGTCCACGCCCCGGACGAGTGGACGGACGCCTACGGCGGCGGGGTCGTCGCGGAGGTGGAACGGCGGACCGCGGACCTGCTGGGCATGGAGGCCGCGGCCTTCTTCCCGACCGGGACGATGGCGCAGCAGGTCGCGCTGCGGTGCTGGGCGGCATGCACGGGCGACCCGGTCGTGGCCCTGCATCCCCTCGCCCACCCCGAGCTGCGCGAAGGGGGCGCGCTGACGGCGGTGAGCGGGCTGCGCACGGTGCACCCGACGACCCGGCCCCGGCTGCCCACGGCCGACGAGATCCATGACTTCCCCGAGCGGTTCGGCACCCTGATGCTGGAACTTCCCTTGCGGGACGCCGGTTTCGTGCTGCCCTCGTGGGAGGAGCTGGAGGCCGTGGCGGCCGCGGCCCGGGACCGCGACGCGGTGGTGCACCTGGACGGGGCCCGGCTCTGGGAGTGCGGTCCCCATCTGGGGCGGGGCCCTGCGGAGACCGCCGCGCTCGCGGACAGCTTGTACGTCTCCTTCTACAAGTCCCTGGGCGGGATGTCCGGCGCGGTGCTCGCCGGGCCCGCCACGCTGGTCGAGGAGGCCAGGACCTGGCGCCACCGCTACGGCGGGCAGCTCTACCAGCAGTACCCGGCCGCCCTGGCCGCCCTGCTGGGCCTGGAGAGGGAGCTCCCGAGGCTGCCGTCCTACGTGGGCCACGCGAAGCTGGTCGCCGCCGCGCTGGCGAAGGGGCTCGCGGACAGCGGGGTGCCGTTCTTCCGCGTACACCCCGACCCGCCCCACACCCATCAGTTCCAGGTGTGGCTGCCGTACCCGCCCGAGGTACTGGACGAGGCGTCCGTACGGCAGGCGGAGGAGACCGGGGTGGCGCTGTTCCGCCGCTGGTTCCCGGCCGCCGCGGGGCCGCCCGGTCTGTCGTACACCGAGGTCACGGTCGCCGCACCGGGGCTGGAGTGGACCGCCCGCGACGTGCGGGACGCCGTGGCGGGGTTCGTGTCCCGCCTGGAGTGAGCACCGGGCCCCGCCCGGGGTGAGGCACCGGGCGGGGCCCGGAGGGAGGCGCCGGCCGGAGGGCTCTGCCGTACGGGGCGCTCAGCCGCGCGGCGGCGGGCCGGGGCCGCGCGGGCCGGGGGCCAGGAGGCGCCCGAGGAGGGAGCGCAGGACCTCCGCTTCGTGGCGGCCGGGCGGGGGCGGCGGTACGTCGCCGTGCCGGGCGGCGCGGTAGCTGTCGAGGATCTGCTGCTGAACGGTGTCCATGTCTCCAGCGTGGCTCCGCCCCGGCCGGCCGGGGCGTGGATTGACGCGGCCCGTCAAACGGGCTGGTCCAGCGGTCCGGTGCCCCCACCATGGAGGGGTGAGTGTGCACATCGACATCACGGGGCTGCCCCCGGAGCGCATCGTTTTCGGAACCTCTCCCCTCGCCGAGCTGGGGCTGGCCCTGCACGCGCTCTCCGAACCGGGCCACCATCCGGGGCTGCACGGCTGGGTCACCGCCACGTCCGCGTCGCTGGAGCCGGACCTCGCGGACCGGATGAGCGAGGCGGATTTCCTCTGGCGGAACACCTTCTCCGACATCTTCATGCCGTTCGCCGGTGTCCGGGGCACGGACGCCAGGCCCGGTACGACCCTTGCCGAGGACCTGGACATCCTGGACGGGCTCGACGACGAGCGGTTCGTCTCCGCGGCCCTGGAGTTCGTCTGCGCCGGTGTGTACGGGGCAGGGGGGCTGTCCCCGCTCTCCGACGCGGAATCCCGGTCCCAGGCGCTGGAGACGGCGGCGGCCAGGGGGCCCCGGCAGGTGGAGTTCAGCCGGCGGCTCCTCGACGACCCGGCTTCCGTACGGGGCTGGATCAGGCGCCTGTTCGAGGACTGCGACCAGGCGTTCTTCGCCGCCACCTGGCAGCGGGCCAGGATCCAGCTGGCGGCCGACGCCCGGCACAAGACGGAGGTGCTGCGGCACAAGGGCCTCGCGGCGGCCATGGGCGCGGTCTCCGCGGCCCTGTCCCTCGACGAGGAGGGCGGCAGGCTCAGTGTCGACAAACTGGCGGAGGGCCGTACCGACGCCACCTCGACGGGGATGACGCTCCTTCCCACCACGTTCGGCTGGCCGCACCTGACGGTGCTGCACGCCCCGGACTGGCGGCCGGTGATCCTCTACCCGGTGCACCGCCCCGAGCTGCCCTCCCCGGCCTCGGTCGATCTGCTCCGGCTCCGGATGGAGGCCCTGGCCCACCCCATGCGGATGCGCATGTGCCGCAACCTCGCCCGTTCCCCGTACACCACGGGTGAACTCGCCGAGTTGCACGGCATCACGGCGCCCGAGGTCTCCCGGCACCTGGCGGTGCTCAAAAAGGCCGGCCTGGTCACCACCCGCCGCCGGGGCCGGTACGTCCTGCACGCGCTGGACCTGACGGTGGTCGCCCGGCTGGGCAGCGACTTCCTGGAGGGCGTACTGCGCTGAACCGGAGGCCGTACGGCGCCGGGCGGGGGGTGCACCGCGCGGGACGGAGGGGTACGGAGGGCGTACGGCGCCGGACCGCCGGGCGTGTACCGGGCCGGGCCCCGCCGGGCGCGCACCGCACCGCAGCGGGCGAAGCCCCGCCCGCTGCCCGGCCGGCCCCGCTGTCCGGTCAGCCCCGCTGTCCTGTTCAGCCCCGCGCCCTGTTCAGCCCTGCTGTCCGCCCGCCCGCACCAGGCCGCTCTCGTACGCGAGCACGACGACCTGCACCCGGTCGCGCAGGCCCAGCTTGGTGAGGATGCGGCCGACGTGGGTCTTCACCGTGGCCTCGGACAGCACCAGCCGGCCGGCGATCTCGCCGTTCGACAGGCCCTGGGCGACCAGCAGCATCACCTCGCGCTCACGCTCGGTCAACCGCTCCACGTGCTTGTTGACGGGCCCGGCGACGGCGCTCGGCAGCATCGGGGAGAAACGGTCCAGCAGCCGGCGGGTCGTGGACGGGGCCACCACCGCGTCGCCGCTGTGCACCGCGCGGATCGCGGAGAGCAGCTCGGCGGGCGGTACGTCCTTGAGCATGAAGCCGCTGGCGCCGGCCTTCAGCCCCGAGAACGCGTACTCGTCCAGGTCGAAGGTGGTCAGGATGACCACCTTGGGGGGATCGGTCTGCGCGCAGATCCGCCGGGTCGCCTCCACACCGTCCAGCCTCGGCATGCGCACATCCATCAGGACGACGTCGACGGCCGCCGAACCGAGGACCTCGATCGCCTCCTGCCCGTCGCCCGCCTCGGCGACGACCTCCATGTCCGGCTGGGCCGCGAGCACCATCCGGAAACCGGTGCGCAGCAGCACCTGGTCGTCGACGAGCATCACACGGATGGCCATGGGGGATTCCTGTCCTTCGGTCACTGGCTGGCGGGTTTCAGGGGGAGCAGGGCGCTGATCCGGAAGCCGCCGCCGGGGCGGGGGCCCGCGTCCAGCGTGCCGCCCACCATGCCGACCCGCTCCCGCATGCCGATCATGCCGTGGCCCGCGCCGTCGGCCCCGCCGTCCTCGTACAGCTCGTGGGAGGCGCCCCGGCCGTCGTCCTCGACCAGCAGCCCGAGCCCGTCGTCGAAGTAGACGAGCCGCACACTGGCGCCGGCGTCGGGGCCGCCGTGCTTGCGGGTGTTGGTGAGGGCCTCCTGCACGATGCGGTAGGCGGTCAGTTCGACCCCGCTCGGCAGCGGACGCGGCGTCCCCTCGATCTTGAAGTCGACCGCCAGGCCCGCTTCCCGGACCTTGCCGATCAGCTCCTCGATCTGTTCGACGTCGGGCTGGGGCACGTACTCCCCGCCCTCGGGAGAGTCACCGGTCCGCAGCACCCCGAGCAGCCGCCGCATCTCGGCCAGCGCCTGCCGGCCGGTGCCGGAAATGGTCTCCAGCGCCTGCTTGGCCTGTTCCGGGGACGCCTCCATGACATAGGCGGCACCGTCCGCCTGCACCACCATCACCGAGACGTTGTGCGCGACGACGTCGTGGAGTTCCCGGGCGATCCTGGCGCGCTCGGCGGCCACGGCGACCTTGGACTGCGCCTCGCGTTCGCGCTCCAGCCGGGCGGCACGCTCCTCCAGCTGGCTGAAGTAGGCCCGCCGGGTGCGCGCCGAGTCGCCGAGCACCCAGGCCAGGACGAAGGGCACGGTCATCACGACGACGACGAAGACGCTCTGCGCCCAGCTGCCCGTCTGTGTCTCGGGCGGCCAGCGCAGCTGCGAGACGCCCGCCGCGGCCAGACTGCACCCGAGGGCCAGCCGGGAGGCCCAGCGCTCCCCCACCGCGGCGACCGTGTAGGTGATCACCAGCAGGGCGAAGTCCGCCACGTCCGGCCGCACTCCGAGCACCAGCTGGGCGAGACCCGTCCCGATCGCGAGCAGCAGCATCTTCTCCGGTGCCCGCCGGCGCAGCGCGACCACGGCGCAGAGACCGAGGGCGACGGGCACGGCGGCGACCCGCTCCGGGCCGTCGCCGGACCCGCCCACGACGGACATGCCGGAGAGCCCGAGGAGGACGACAGCCCAGAAGGTGTCGACGCCCGTCGGGTGTCTGCGGATGAAGTCGTAGAAGCGCTGCACATTACCCAGCGTAGGGAGGGCCGGACGGTGGCCGGGTCAGCCGAAGGGCCGATCCGGGTCCTGGGACCGTACTCCCCAAGGTGGAGACTTGCCCATGTGACGGATGACTGGTGCGGCTGGCGGGAAGCGACTCGGACCGCTTTGTACGGGGAAGACGGGTTCTACCGGCGTCCGGAAGGCCCCGCGGGCCACTTCCGCACCTCGGTGCACGCGTCCGGGCTGTTCGCCTCGGCCGTCGCCCGGCTGCTGACGCGGACGGCCCTCGAACTGGGTACGGACACCGTCGACCTGGTGGACGTGGGGGCGGGCCGGGGCGAACTGCTGACCGGTGTGCTGGCGGCGCTGCGGGCCGTTCCGGACGCGCCGTCGGTGCGGGCGTACGCCGTGGAACTCGCCCCGCGGCCACCGGCGCTCGACCCGGACATCGAGTGGTCCCGCGCGCTCCCGCCCCGGGTGCACGGACTGCTGTTCGCGAACGAGTGGCTGGACAACGTCCCCCTCGACGTCGCCGAGGCCGACGGGGACGGGGTGCCCCGCTACGTCCTGGTCCGCCGGTCGGACGGGGCCGAGCGGCTGGGCGACCCGGTGACGGGCGCGGACGCCGAGTGGCTGGAACGGTGGTGGCCGCCCGCCCGGCCCGGCGAGCGCGCGGAGATCGGCCGCCCGCGCGACGAGGCCTGGGCCCGTGCCGTCGAAGCGGTGGCCGGCGGGCTGGCCGTGGCGGTGGACTACGCCCACGTACGCGGGGCGCGTCCGCCGTTCGGGACGCTCACCGGGTTCCGGGCGGGGCGCGAGGTGCCCCCGGTGCCGGACGGCAGCTGCGACGTGACGGCCCACGTCGCCCTGGACGCCTGCGCCGCCGCCACCGCGGGGACCGGTGACGGCGCCGAACTGCTGGACCAGCGCACCGCCCTGCGGGAGCTGGGCGTCAGCGGGGAGCGGCCGCCGCTCGCCCGGGCGTCGGCCGACCCGGCGGGTTACGTCCGGGCGCTGGCCTCGGCGGGCGAGGCGGCCGAACTCACCGCCCGCGGCGGCCTGGGCGACTTCGGCTGGCTGCGGCAGCGGATCCGGCCGGCTCCCTGACCGGCCTCGATCCGCCGGGCACCGCCTGACGCCCAGGGGGGATACTGTCCGGCATGACGGAGACGACGGTCGGCATCGGCGGCGCGGCAGAGAGCACCGACATGGTGCTCAACATCGGTCCCCAGCACCCCTCCACGCACGGTGTGCTCCGGCTCCGGCTCGTACTCGACGGGGAACGCGTCGAGCGGGCCGAACCCGTCATCGGCTACATGCACCGCGGTGCGGAGAAGCTCTTCGAGGCCCGCGACTACCGGCAGATCATCATGCTCGCCAACCGCCACGACTGGCTCTCGGCGTTCTCCAACGAACTCGGGGTCGTCATCGCGGTCGAGCGGATGCTCGGCATGGAGGTCCCCGAACGCGCGGTCTGGACCCGGACGCTGCTGGCCGAGCTGAACCGGGTGCTCAACCATCTGATGTTCCTCGGCTCCTACCCCCTCGAACTCGGCGGCATCACCCCGATGTTCCACGCCTTCCGGGAGCGCGAGGAGCTCCAGGCGGTGATGGAGGAGGTGTCCGGCGGCCGGATGCACTACATGTTCAACCGGGTCGGGGGCCTCAAGGAGGACCTGCCTGCGGGCTGGACGGGCCGGGCCAGGGACGCCGTCGCCTCGGTGCGCTCCCGGATGGACGTGTACGACGACCTGGTCCTCGGCAACGAGATCTTCCGGGGGCGCACCCGGGGCGTGGGCGTGCTCTCCGCCGGGGCGGTGCACGCCTACGGGGTGTCCGGCCCGATCGCCCGTGCCTCGGGCGTCGACTTCGACCTGCGGCGCGACGAGCCGTACCTGGCCTACGGCGAGCTGCGGGACACCCTGAAGGTCGTCACCCGGACCGAGGGCGACTGCCTCGCCCGCTTCGAGTGCCTGCTGGAACAGACGCACAACGCGCTGGACCTGGCCGACGCCTGTCTGGACCGGATGGCGGACCTGGCGCCCGGCCCGGTCAACCAGCGGCTGCCCAAGGTGCTGAAGGCCCCGGAGGGCCACACCTACGCGTGGACCGAGAACCCGCTCGGGATCAACGGCTACTACCTGGTGTCCACCGGTGAGAAGACGCCGTACCGGCTGAAGCTCCGCTCGGCCTCGTACAACAACATCCAGGCGCTCGCCGAGCTGTTGCCGGGCACGCTGGTCGCCGACATGGTCGCGATCCTGGGGTCGCTCTTCTTCGTCGTCGGCGACATCGACAAGTGACGGCCCCGCCCGCCGGCAGGGGCGGGCGGGGCCGTGGGAAGTGCTCCGGTGGTTACGAGGAGACCGCGCTGCGCAGGGAGCCGAGGTCCAGCTGCTCGGTCTCGTCGTGCGCGGTCAGATCGATGACCTTGCCGACGGCACGGTCCCCGGCCGCGCCGGTGCGGTGCGCGGCCAGCGCCTCCTCGCCCACCACGTCCGCGAGGTCCTCGTCCTGCACGGACTCGATCGCCTCCTCCGCCTTCTGCGTACCGAAGAAGTCGAAGCTGCCCTGCGGTACGAGATGGCGGCGGGCCGCGTAGGGCACCACGGCCGACGCCACGGGCACCGCACGGGCCGCCGGCACGGAGGCGTCCCCCGGCCGGGGCGCGGGCAGGGCGGCCGGCGGCCGGCGGTGCGGGGCGGCTCCCCCCTCGGCGGCCGCCGCGTGCTTCCCCTTCGGGCCGTCGCCCTCCGTGTCGCGTTCCGCGGACCGCTCGGCCAGATCGCGCCGCCGGGCGAGTTCGGCGGTGCGGCGCGCCTCCTGGAGCGCGGCGTTACGGGTGAGGTCCTCCAGCGCCTGCGCGGCACGCAGATACGCGGCGGGCGTGGGGGTGGAGGGGGCCGCGGGGAGTTCGCGGGGCGCGGACGCCTCGACGGCGAGCTGCCTGCGGCCCTCCAGGGCGCTGGCCCGCTCGGTCTCCGCGTTGGCGTAGCGGCGCAGCAGGGCGGCGTGTTCGCCGCGCAGCCCGGCGAGTTCCACCCGCTTGCGGCGCAGCTTGGCCTCCAGCCGGGTACGCAGTTCGCGTGCTTCCTCGAGGCCGGACTCGAGCTCGGCTATCCGCTCCTCGGCCTTCCACTCGTCGCTGGCCCTGGCCCGGGTCAGTTCGGCCACCCGGAGCCCCGCCGCCCGGTCCCAGCCGCGCATCAGCCAGGCGCCCGTGACGGCCGCCGCCGCCGTGGCGGCCACCAGGGCGCGCAGGACCAGGGGTTCCACCGTCAGCCAGGCCGCTGCCGCGCAGACGACCGGAACACCGGCCACCACGGAAGGCGGCAGGATTCTGTGCAGGGGTGGCGAATGGCGGTGGCGTCCTCGTGGCATGTCTCGAAATTTACCGTGCGTGCGGGCCGCCCGGGAGGCCGCTCGGCAATCTGTTCCCCGCCGGTTACCTCACGGCCTCTTCCGTGCGTGCCCGCCGCGCCCATTTCCTACTTCTCGACCAGTCCCTTCGAGAGCAGGTACTCCTGGGCCGCGTCCGCCGGTTTGGCGCGCTCCGCGTCGACCTTGCGGTTCAGTTCCGCGAGGTCCTCGGTGGTGAGTACGCCGGTGAGCTTCCCGAGTGCCGCGGCGATCTCCGGTGCGCCCGCGTCCTTCGCATTGACCACCGGCAGCACGTTGTCGGCGTTCTGCAGCTTCTTGTCGTCCTCCAGGAAGACCAGTCCGTAGGGGTCCAGTACCGCGTCCGTGGTGGTGGTGAGGACCAGTTGGACCTTGCCGTCCTCGACGGCCTGCTTGGACTGCGGTGTGCCGACGCCCTTGGGGTCGACGCCGGTGACGTCGATACCGTAGGTCTTCTTCAGGCCGGGCGCGCAGAACGGGCGTATCTCGCACTCGTCCCCCGCCGCGATCTTGACCTTGATCTTCGAACGGCCGAGATCGGAAAGGGTCCTGAGGCTGTTCTTCTCGGCGAATTCCCTCGACACCGCGAAGGCGTTCTGGTCGACCGCCCCGCCCGCGGGGAGAACCTTCAGGCCGAGCGGCCCGGCGAGCTTCTCCAGAGCGGCCACGGTCGCCGCCGTGTCCCCGGAGGCGACGGGCTTCTTTGTGGCGGCGCCGGCGCCGTTGACCTTGGCGTTCAGGAATTCCGCGAGGGTCGCGGCGTATTCCGGGACGATGTCGATCTCGCCCTTCTCCAGGGCGGGTTCGTAGAGTTCACGGTTCTTCACCGTGGTGACGGAGGTGCTGTACCCGGCGTCGGCGAGTATCCGCGCGTACAGCTCGGCGAGCACCTTGGACTCGGTGAACGCGGCGGCGCCCACGACGAGTGTCTCCTTCTTCCCGTCCCCGTCCGGGGCGGAGCCGGTCCCGTTCTTCTCCTCCAGGCTGTCGCCACCGCAGGCCGCGAGCGCCCCGGCCAGTACGGCCGCCGAGACGAGGGCTCCGGCCGTGCGCGAGGTCCTGCTCATGTTGTTCTCCGTCCGCGAGGGGAAAGGGGTGTGTACGGTCCGGGGACCGTTTTCAGACGGCCTTGCGCCGGCGCGCGGGGGACAGCAGCCGGTCCAGGCCGACGAGGGCGCCCTCGACCGCCAGGGCCAGCGACGCGACGAGCACCGCTCCGGCGAAGACCTGTGCCGTGTCGTAGGTGTTGAAGCCGGCGGTGATGATCCGGCCGAGCCCGCCCAGGCCCACCATGGCCGCGATCGTCGCGGTGGCCACCACCTGGACCGCGGCGGACCGCAGCCCGGTCATGATCATCGGGTAGGCCAGCGGCAGTTCGACGCGTACGAAGAGCTGGGCGCCGGACATCCCCATGCCCCGGGCCGCCTCGACCACCGCCCGGTCGACCTCCCGCATCCCGACGTAGGCGTTGGTCAGCAGGGGCGGCACGGCGAACAGCACCAGGGCGATGACCGTGGGCAGGAAGCCGGAGTCGCGCAGCGGCGTCATCATGAAGAGCGCCAGCACCGCGAAGACCGGCACCGCCCGCCCCACGTTGGTCAGGTTGACCGCGAGCGCGCCTCCCCTGCCGATGTGCCCGAGGTACAGGGCGGCCGGGAGGGCGATGGCCGCGGCCACCACGAGGGCGGCCCCGCTGACGTACAGGTGCTCGCCGAGCCGGTGCGCGGCACCGTCCTCCCCCGACCAGTTGGCGCCGGTGGTGAGCCAGTCGAAGGCCTCCTGGACCACTCCCACGGATCAGACCGCCTTCGCGGCGGCCGCGGCCCGGCCGGGTATCCGGGTCCAGGGCGTCAGCAGGCGCTGGACGCCGAGCAGGAGCAGGTCGGCGGCGACCGCGAGCAGCACGCAGAGCACCGACGCGGTCAGCACCTGCGCCTTGAAGAAGCTCGGCAGCGCGTCCTCGATGAGGTTGCCCAGCCCGCCTCTGCCGACCAGCGAGCCCACCGTGGTCAGGGCGACGGTCGAGACCGTGGCGATACGCACCCCGGCCGTCAGCGCGGGGAGAGCGAGGGGGAGTTCCACTTCCCAGAGCAGCCGTACGGGGCCGTATCCCATGCCCTTCGCGGCCTCTCTGGTCTCCGGGGGCACCGCTTCGAGTCCGGCCAGTATGTTCCGCACGAGAACGGTCAGCGAATAGAGGACGAGGCCGGTGACGACCAGTGCCGTCGAGAGTCCGAAAAGCGGCAGCAGCAGCGAGAACATCGCCAGCGAGGGCACGGTGTAGAGCACGGTGGTCAGTCCCAGCACCGGGCCGGCGAAATACCGGCCGCGGCGGGCGAGCAGCGCCAGCGGGAATGCCACCAGAAGTCCGGTCAGCACCGAGACCGCGGTGATGCCCACGTGCTGGAGGGTGGCGTCGGTCAACTCCTGCCCGCGCGAGCGCAGATACTCTCCGCAGATCCAGTCGTTCGCCACCAGGCAGCCCTGCCCGGCCATCCGCTCCCCCCGTTCCCTCTCCCACCGCCGGTACCCGGTCACGGGCGACCCTATCCCCGGCCACCGACAATCGCAGAGGCTTGCGGCATTCCGGCAACATGTCCTTCACAGAACCCACTTCACCCTGGGGAACCATGATCCGTTTCGAGCAGGTCACCAAGCGGTACGAGGACGGCACCACCGCCGTCGACGGCCTTTCCTTCGAGGTCGCCGAAGGCGAACTCGTCACGCTCGTCGGGCCTTCCGGGTGCGGGAAGACCACCACCATGAAGATGGTGAACCGGCTGACCGAACCGACCGAGGGACGGATATTCCTCGACGGGGACGACATATCCACCATCGATCCGGTGCGGCTCCGCCGCCGTATCGGTTATGTGATCCAGCAGGTCGGCCTCTTTCCGCACCGCACCGTCCTGGAGAACACCGCCACCGTCCCCCGGCTCCTGGGCTGGAAGCGGGGAAAGGGACGTGAACGCGCGGCGGAACTCCTCGACCTCGTCGGACTCGATCCTTCCGTTTACGGCGACCGCTATCCCGGGCAGCTCTCCGGCGGACAGCGCCAGCGGGTCGGCGTGGCACGGGCGCTGGCGGCCGATCCCCCGGTGCTGCTGATGGACGAGCCCTTCGGCGCGGTCGACCCCGTCGTACGGGAGAGGCTGCAGAACGAGTTCCTCTCCCTCCAGGAGCAGGTCCGCAAGACGGTCCTGTTCGTGACGCACGATCTGGAGGAGGCCGTCCGCCTCGGTGACCGGATCGCCGTGTACGGGCAGGGCCGCATCGAGCAGCTCGACCCGCCGGCCACCGTGCTCGGCGCGCCCGCCACCCCGTACGTCGCCGGCTTCGTGGGGGCGGACCGGGGGCTGAAGCGGCTATCGGTCACCCCGGTCGAGGAGAGCGACCTGGACCACCCCCCGGCCGTCCGCCTCGACGACCCGCTGCCGAAGGCGGCCGCGCGGCTGCGCGCCGAGGGCGCCCGCTGGGCGGTCGTACTGGACGCCGGGGGCCGGCCGCACGGCTGGATCACGGCGGACGACACCGCGCCGGGCGGCACCGGTGGCACGGTACGTGAACGCGCCCGGCGCATGGAGGCGTCGCTGCCCCTCGGCGCGCCCCTCAAGCAGGCGCTGGCCGCGATGCTGGGGCACGACGCCGGCTGGGTCGCGGTGACCGGCCCGGAGGGCACCGGCCGTCTCCTCGGCGTCCTCACCCCGGCCCGCCTCCACGAGGCGCTGCGCCGCTCGATCGGCGCGGACGCGCGGGCCGTCCCGCGTGCCGGTGTCGCGGTGGAGTCCGTCGCCACGGTCTCCGCCCCCTGACCGGGCCCCGCCGCCCGTGGGGCGGGCCCCGGGCCCCGCGAGCCGGCGCGGAGCCCCCTTCCGTCCGGAGCTCTTAGGCTGGTGACATGAGTACATCGCAAGGACGGGGCACGGTCCGGGGACTGCCGGAGTGGGATCGCTGCGCGGTCATGGGGGTCGTCAACGTGACCCCGGACTCCTTCTCCGACGGCGGCCGCTGGTTCGACACCACGGCCGCCATCAAGCACGGCCTCGAACTGGTGGCCGAAGGCGCGAACCTGGTCGACGTCGGCGGCGAGTCGACCCGTCCCGGCGCCACCCGGGTCGACGAGGCGGAGGAGCTGCGCCGGGTGGTCCCCGTCGTGCGGGGCCTGGTGTCCGAGGGCGTCACCGTCTCGGTGGACACCATGCGGGCCCGGGTCGCCGAGCAGGCGGTCACCGCCGGGGCGTCCCTGCTGAACGACGTCAGCGGCGGTCTCGCCGACCCCGACATGATCCCGGTCGCCGCCGCTGCCTCGGTGCCCTTCGTCGTCATGCACTGGCGTGGGTTCAGCGAGTCGATGAACAGCCGGGCGGTGTACGGGGACGTCGTCGCCGAGGTCCTCACGGAGCTCCGCGACCGTATGGACGCCGTGGTCGGCGGCGGGATCGCCCCGGAGAGCGTCGTGATCGACCCGGGCCTGGGCTTCGCCAAGAACGCCGCCCACGACCTGGCCCTCGTGGCCCGGCTGGACCGGCTGCGCGAACTGGGCCGCCCGCTGCTCGTGGCCGCCTCCCGCAAGCGCTTCCTCGGCCAGGTCCTGGCCGGCCCGGACGGGACCCCGCCGCCGGCCCGGGAGCGGGACGCGGCGACGGCGGCGGTCTCCGCCCTCTCCGCGCACGCGGGGGCCTGGGCGGTCCGCGTCCACTCGGTCCGCGCGACCGCGGACGCCGTACGGGTCTCCCGCGCCGTCGAGGGCGCCGCATGAGCTCCCCGCGCGACGACCACGAGGCGGCGGCCGCCGACATCCGGGCCGTCGAGGAGGCCAACACCGCCTTCTACGAGGCGCTGGAGCGCGGCGACCTCGACGCGCTCTCGGCGCTGTGGCTGCCGGGCGAGGACCTCACGGTCTCCTGTGTGCACCCGGGCTGGCCGGTGCTGTCCGGGCGCGGTGAGGTGCTCCGCAGCTATGCGCTGATCATGGCGAACACGGAGTACATCCAGTTCTTCCTGACCGACGTCCAGGTCGCCATGACCGGGGACACCGCCCTGGTGACCTGCACCGAGAACATCCTGAGCGGCGGTCCGGCCCAGGAGGGCGACGCGCTCGGCCCCCTCGTCGGCCAGCTCGTCGTCGCCACCAATGTGTTCCGGAACACACCGGAGGGCTGGAAGCTCTGGTCGCACCACGGGTCACCGGTACTGACCGAAACCGGGGAGGAAGAGGACGAAGAGCCCACGTCCTGAGCGGTCGTCCCGCCCGGCGGGATTGGACTCCCGCATCTGAGGGTATACGCGGCTACCGGCCCGTGACCCCGGCTTCCCGCGCCCACCCGCGCGCGGGCCCTGTCGGTGCCCGCGGGTAGATTCGGAAGACGGCACCCCCTCGCCCGCACACGGACAGGTGCCGCCGGAGACGACGACAGCAGGAGTGATTCGCGTGGATCGTGTCGCGCTGCGCGGCCTCAAGGCCCGTGGGCACCACGGTGTCTTCCCCAAGGAACGGGAAGAAGGCCAGACCTTCATCGTGGACCTGGTGCTCGGCCTCGACACCCGCCCCGCGGCAGCCGCCGACGACCTCACCAAGACCGTGCACTACGGCGTGGTCGCGGAAGAGGTCGTGGCCGTCGTCCAGGGCGAGCCGGTCGATCTGATCGAGACCCTCGCCGAACGCATCGCGCAGCGGTGCCTCGAGCACGAGGGGGTGGAGGAGGTCGAGGTGGTCGTCCACAAGCCGGACGCCCCGATCACCGTCCCCTTCGACGACGTGACCATCACCATCACCCGGAGCCGAGCATGACAGCTTTTTCCACCGGAGGGCAGAGCGACCCGACCGTCCAGCCGGTTCCCGCGGCCGTCGTCGAGCAGGTCGACGCGGCCGACGTCACCCTCTCCAACCCGAAACGCGCGGTGCTCGCCCTCGGCTCCAACCTCGGCAACCGGCTGGAGACCCTCCAGGGGGCCGTCGACGCCCTGGAGGACACCCCCGGGCTGCGGGTCAAGGCAGTCTCCCCGGTCTACGAGACCGAGCCCTGGGGCGTCGACCCGGGCTCCCAGCCGTCGTACTTCAACGCCGTGGTCATCGTGAGGACAACCCTGCCCCCCTCGTCCCTGCTGGAGCGCGGCCAGGCCATCGAGGAGGCGTTCGAGCGGGTCCGCGAGGAGCGCTGGGGCCCCCGCACCCTCGACGTCGACATCATCTCGTACGCCGACGTGGTCTCCGACGACCCGCTGCTCACCCTCCCCCACCCCCGTGCCCACGAGCGCGCCTTCGTCCTCGCCCCGTGGCACGACGTGGAGCCCGAGGCGCAGCTGCCCGGCTCCGGTCCGGTGGCCGGCCTGCTGGCCTCGGTCGGCGGCGACGGGGTGGCCCCCCGCGCCGACCTGGAACTCCGCCTGCCCGAGTAGTCGTTAGGCTCAGGGACACGGATCGGGCACACGGCCCGGTCACGACGCGGGACCCGTAGGGCGGTCCCGGGTCCGAGGACACGGGCGGACGCCGCACGGCACCGCCCGTACGGCACGGCGGCGAAGGGCGGCACTCGCGGTGAAGCAACTACGGCTCGGGCCACTGGCCGGACTCCTCGCCGGGGCCGGCGTGCTGTCCTGGGCCGGTGCCCGGCTCTGGGACTCCCTGGGGACCCTGCCCAGCGTCCCCCTCGCCGCGCCCGTCGTACTCGCGGTGATCGCCGCCGTCCTGCTCGCCACAGCCCTGTCGATACGGTCGCGGCTGCGCGCCCAGCGGGAGCGCCGGCCGGGCGCCAAGGGAGTCGAGCCCCTGATGGCGGCACGCGCCGTGGTCTTCGGCCAGGCGAGCGCGCTCGTCGCCTCGCTGGTCGCCGGGATGTACGGCGGCACCTGTGTCTTCCTGCTCGGGTACCTCGACATCCCGCCCCGGCGTGACCAGGCGATCTACGCGGGTCTCGCGTTCGCGGCCGGCATCGCCGTGATCGCGGCCGCCGTGTTCCTGGAGCGTGTCTGCAAGCTCCCCGAGGACGGCGACCGCAACGGCACGGCCGCAGCCGCCTGAGGCGCCTCCCCGGGCCGCGGCACGGCGGCCCGGCCGCAGCGCAGCCCCGGCCCCCTGGCGCACGCGGACGGACACGGCACGGACGGACACAGCGCGGACGGACACGGCGCGCCCGGCCACCCGCCAAAGGCCCCCGCAGCTGCCGGAGGCCCGCGGCGGGCCCGACCCCGGACCGCGCCCCGTCCCCTGTCGTCGCCTGCGGTTCAGCGCGCCATGATGAGGCTCATCGCCTCCGCGCGGGTGGCCGGGTCCCGCAGCTGGCCTCGGACGGCCGATGTCAACGTCTTCGCCCCCGGCTTGCGGATGCCCCGCATCGACATGCACATGTGCTCGCACTCGATGACCACGATGACCCCGCGCGGCTCCAGTATCTCCATCAGGGACTCGGCGATCTGCGTGGTGAGCCGCTCCTGCACCTGGGGGCGCCGGGCGTACACGTCGACCAGCCGGGCCAGCTTGGAGAGGCCGGTGATCTTGCCGCTGGTCGCCGGGATGTACCCGACGTGCGCGACACCGCGGAACGGCACCAGGTGGTGTTCACAGGTGCTGAAGACCTCGATGTCCTTCACCAGGACCATCTCGTCGTGGCCCAGGTCGAAGGTCGTCGTCAGGACGTCCTCGGGCTTCTGCCGGAGTCCCGCGAAGATCTCCTTGTAGGCCCGCGCGACCCGGCCCGGCGTCTCCCGCAGTCCCTCGCGGTCCGGGTCCTCCCCGACCGCGATGAGCAGCTCCCGTACAGCGGCCTCGGCCCGCTTCTCGTCGAACTCGCCGATCGGACCCTGCCCGTCGAGCGTCACCGGGTCGGTCATCTGTGCCTCGTTCCTCTGTGCTGTCACATGCGCAGGCCCGCCCGGACAGAAGGGAAACACACCGGGCTTCGCGCAGGGATTCGAAAATAGCCGCGCCCCCACAGGCTAGAACCTGGGGGGCGCGGCATCCATTCCGGGCCCGGCAGCGCACCCGTGACGGGTACCACACCGGATCGGCCGGGTGATCAGCTCTCGGGACGCTCCTCGTGACGCGGCTCCACGGAGGAACCGCCTTCCTTGGAGATGATGTCCTTCGGGGCGGTCTCCCCGGCAGCCGAACCGTTGGCGGTGGTGGCGCCGTTGGTCAGGGCCAGCTCCTTGGGGGAGAGGACCGGCGGCCGGGTCGAGGGCGTACGGCGGGACGAACCGGTCCACGCCGGACGCGCCGGACGCTTCACGATCGGGGCGAAGATCTCGGCGATCTCCTCCTTGCCGAGCGTCTCCTTCTCCAGGAGCTCCAGAACCAGGTTGTCGAGGATGTCCCGGTTCTCGACGAGAATCTCCCACGCGTCGTTGTGCGCGGTCTCGATGAGCTTCTTGACCTCTTCGTCGACGAGCGCCGCGACCTCTTCCGAGTAGTCGCGCTGGTGGCCCATCTCCCGGCCCACGAAGGGCTCGGTGTTGTCACCGCCGAACTTGATGGCACCCAGGCGCTCGGTCATGCCGTACTGCGTGACCATCGCGCGGGCCGTGGCCGTGGCCTTCTCGATGTCGTTGGCGGCACCGGTCGTCGGGTCGTGGAAGACCAGCTCCTCGGCCGCGCGCCCGCCCAGCATGTAGGCCAGCTGGTCGAGCATCTCGTTGCGCGTCGTGGAGTACTTGTCCTCCTCCGGAAGCACCATCGTGTAACCGAGGGCACGGCCGCGGGAGAGGATCGTGATCTTGTGGACCGGGTCCGACTGGGGGGAAGCCGCCGCGACCAGGGCGTGTCCGCCCTCGTGGTACGCGGTGATCTTCTTCTCCTTCTCGGACATGATCCGGGTCCGCTTCTGCGGCCCCGCCACGACGCGGTCGATGGCCTCGTCGAGCATCTTGTTGTCGATCAGCTTCTGGTTGCTGCGCGCCGTGAGGAGCGCCGCTTCGTTCAGCACGTTCGACAGGTCGGCACCGGTGAAGCCGGGCGTACGACGGGCGACCGCGTTGAGGTCGACGTCGGGCGCGACCGGCTTGCCCTTCTGATGGACCTTCAGGATCTCCAGGCGGCCCTGCATGTCGGGCCGGTCCACGGCGATCTGCCGGTCGAAACGGCCGGGGCGCAGCAGCGCCGGGTCCAGGATGTCCGGCCGGTTGGTGGCGGCGATCAGGATGACGCCGCCCTTCACGTCGAAGCCGTCCATCTCGACGAGCAGCTGGTTGAGCGTCTGCTCGCGCTCGTCGTGGCCGCCGCCCATACCGGCACCGCGGTGCCGGCCGACGGCGTCGATCTCGTCGACGAAGACGATCGCCGGGGCGTTCGCCTTGGCCTGCTCGAAGAGGTCACGGACACGGGAGGCACCCACACCGACGAACATCTCGACGAAGTCGGAACCGGAGATCGAGTAGAAGGGGACACCCGCCTCACCCGCGACCGCACGGGCGAGCAGCGTCTTACCCGTTCCGGGCGGGCCGTAGAGCAGGACACCCTTGGGGATCTTGGCACCCACGGCCTGGAACTTCGCGGGCTCCTGGAGGAACTCCTTGATCTCGTGCAGTTCCTCGACCGCCTCGTCCGACCCCGCCACATCGGCGAAGGTCGTCTTCGGGGTGTCCTTGGTGATCAGCTTGGCCTTGGACTTGCCGAACTGCATGACCTTGGAGCCGCCGCCCTGCATCTGATTCATCAGGAACAGGAAGACGACCACGATCAGGACGAAGGGCAGCAGCGAGAGGAGGATCGAGACGAACGGCGACTGCTTCGACGGCGAGACGGTGTAACCCTTCTCGATGTCACCGCTCTCGAACTTCTGCTGAAGGGTGTCGGCCAGTTCGACGCCCTGGTTGCCGATGTAGCTCGCCTGGAACTTGCTTCCGGACTCGCCCTTGAGCTTTTCCTTGTCCTTCAGCTCGATCTTGATGATCTGTTCGTCACCGGTGGTCAGCTTGGCCTGCTCCACCTGGTTCTTGCTGATCGCCTGGATAACCTCGCCGGTGTCCACCGTCTTGTAGCCGCCGGACGAGCCGACGACCTGCATCAACACGACCACGGCGAGGACGGCCAGCACGATCCACATGACCGGCCCACGGAAGTATCGCTTCACGTCCATCCATACGGAGCGAAGTCGCCCCGTCCCTCCTGCCCGTAGGTAAATGCTGCTGTGAGAAAAGACTGTTCTTCGGACGGTACCCCAGCATTGTCACCCGCGACCGCAGGGGACGTCCGACAATCCCGCCTTCGAAGGCTCCAACGGCGGGAGGGCCACGAGGGTTCCCCGGCGCCCGGGCGGCTTCGGCCGGGGCCGCCGGGTCGCGGACCGGTCAGGGGTCAGCCGCCGTACACGTGCGGGGCGAGCGTGCCGACGAACGGCAGGTTGCGGTACTTCTCTGCGTAGTCCAGGCCGTAGCCGACGACGAACTCGTTGGGGATGTCGAAGCCGACCCACTTCACGTCGATCGCGACCTTCGCCGCGTCGGGCTTGCGGAGCAGGGTGCAGACCTCCAGGCTCGCGGGCTCGCGCGAGCCCAGGTTGGTCAGCAGCCAGGACAGCGTCAGACCCGAGTCGATGATGTCCTCGACGATCAGGACGTGCTTGCCCTTGATGTCGGTGTCGAGGTCCTTCAGGATCCTGACGACGCCCGAGGACTGGGTGCCCGCTCCGTACGAGGAGACGGCCATCCAGTCCATGGTGACGGGGGTGGACAGGGCGCGCGCCAGATCCGCCATGACCATCACCGCGCCCTTGAGCACCCCGACGATGAGCAGGTCCTTGCCCGCGTACTCCGCGTCGATCTTGGCGGCCAGCTCGGCCAGTTTGGCGTCGATCTCGTCCTTGGTGAGGAGCACCGACTGAAGGTCGGTACCCATGTCCTTCTCGTTCACCGCGTCTCTTTCTCTGCCCGCCGGGCCCGGGAACCCCGGGCCGGGCCGGCCGTCTCGCCTGCGCCTCGGCCGCTTTCCGCCTCAGCTCTGCCGAATCACCAGTCTGCCACCCTGGCGGCGCGCCTCGACGCGTCCGGGCAGGTTGATGGCTCCCTGGCCGCGCCAGCCGGTGATGAGGCGGTCCACTTCCTCGATGTGACGGGCGAAGAGCGAGCCGGCGGGGGACCCGGCGTCGATCAGGGCCCGGCGCAGCACCCGGCGGCGTACCGCGGAGGGCAGGACGGCGAGTCCGGCGCACTCCAGCCGTCCGTCGTCGTCGCGCACGGAACCGGCGGCCTCCGCCGCCCAGGTGTCCAGGGCGTCCGCGTCGTCACGGGAGAGCTGCGCCGTGCGCGCGAGGGCTTCCACGACACCTTTGCCCAGCGCCTTCTCCAGGGCGGGCAGGCCCTCGTGGCGCAGCCGCGACCGGGTGTAGGCGGGGTCGATGTTGTGGGGGTCGTCCCAGACGGGGAGCGACTGGGCCATGCAGGCCGTACGGGCGGTCTGCCGGTCCAGGCCGAGGAAGGGGCGGCGGTAGCGGCCGGCGGGGCCCGAGGCGGCCGCCATCCCGGACAGCGAGCGGATGCCCGAGCCACGGGCCAGGCCGAGCAGGACGGTCTCGGCCTGGTCGTCGCGTGTGTGGCCGAGCAGGACCGCGGCGGCTCCGTGCCGCTCGGCGGCGGCGTCCAGCGCGGCGTAGCGCGCGTCACGCGCGGCGGCCTCGGGTCCGCCGTCACGGCCGACGTGCACGGAGACCGACTCGACGGGGTCGAGCCGCATCCCGGCCAGGCGGGCGACGACCTCGGTGGCGCGGAGGCCGGAACCGGGCTGGAGGTTGTGGTCGACGGTGATGCCGCCCGCCCGGACGGGGAGCTTGCGGGCCTCGAAGGCGAGGGCGGAGGCGAGCGCCATCGAATCGGCGCCTCCCGAGCATGCGACGAGCACCAGCGGGGTGCCGGGGCGGTCGGGCAGCGTTCCGCCCCGTCCGCCGGCCGTCGCCCCGGCTTCGGCGAGTTCGGCGCGGGCTTCCTGTCCGGTGTGGCGGTTGTGTTCGGTGACGACGTCGTGGAGTACGCGGCGGACCGCCAGGCGTATCGCCGCGACCGCAGGATGGGGACCCATGTCCGGTGCCCTTCGGTGGAGTTTCGGGAGGCGCCTCGGAGTGTCTGGACGGAGAAGTCCCGTCACTCAGAGTGCGTCGATGGTGACAGAGCAAAGCTGCCCACCGAGCATTGCACGCCTTCCCATGCCCCTATGGTCCCTCGGATGGGTGATTGGAGGGGCAATCTTCTGCCGCCGGGCGGGCCTTGGTCATGGGCCCGGCTTACCGTGCACCCTCGCCACCCAGTCCGCGGGAGCCGAGATCTCGGCCTTGGTCGGCAGGGTGTTGGGGGAGGTCCAGACCCGGTTGAAGCCCTCCATCCCCACCTCCTCGACGACCGCCCGGACGAACTTCTCGCCGTCGCGGTACTGCCGGAGCTTGGCGTCGAGGCCGAGCAGCCTGCGCAGCGCCAGGTCCAGCCGGCTCGCCCCCCGGGCCCTGCGCTGCTGGAACTTCTCCCTGATCTCGGAGACGGAGCCCACGACCTCGGGGCCCACCCCGTCCATCACGAAGTCCGCGTGGCCCTCCAGCAGGGACATCACGGCGGTGAGACGGCCGAGCACCTCGCGCTGGGCGGGCGTCTGGACGATCTCGACGAGGCTGCGTCCGGCGTCGTCACCCTCCTCCCCGCGCTCGCTCTCGGGGCGGCTGCCGCCCGCGAAGGCCTGGACCGCCTCGCGCAGGCGCTCCAGGACGGTCATCGGGTCGACGTCGGTCTCGTCCAGGAACGACTGGATCTCGCCCTGCAGGTGGTCGCGGAGCCAGGGGACCCCGGTGAACTGGGTGCGGTGGGTCTCCTCGTGGAGCGCCACCCAGAGCCTGAAGTCGTGCGGGTCGACGTCGAGTTCGCGCTCGACGTGGACGATGTTGGGGGCGACGAGCAGCAGCCGCCCGCCGCCGTCGGCGGAGCCGGGGAGCTCGCGGGTGGCGGGGGCGAAGGTCTCGTACTGCCCGAGGACACGGGAGGACAGGAACGAGAGCAGCATGCCCAGTTCGACACCGGTCACCTTGCCGCCGACCGCGCCGAGCACCGCCCCCGGCGCCCCGCCGCCGCGCCGGTCCTGCATCTTGCCCAGCAAGGGCCCCAGCAGTGCGCGGAAGCCCGCGACGTTGGCCTTGATCCAGCCGGCCCGGTCAACGACCAGGACCGGGGTGTCCTCCGGTTCGTGACCCTCCGGAATCATCCGGGTGTACGAACGGACGTGCTCCTCCGAGGCCCTGGCGTGCCGCCGGAGCTCCGCGACGACCGCGCGGGCCTCCTCACGGCTGATCTCGGGTCCCGGCCGTACGAACCTGGTCGCTGTCGCGACCGCGAGATTCCAGTCGACCATCTCGGCACCACCGATGCGCGTCATGCGTCAACGGTACGTGAGGAGGTCGCCCGGTGGTGGGGTGTCAGCCGTCTACCTCGCCCCCCGGGTGAGCGAGGCGGCCAACGCGTCCAGGGAGTCCTCGGCCTCCGCGGCGGAGGTGGTGCCCGAGGCCAGGAACGCGAAGGCGAGGAGCCTGCCGTGCGGGCCGACCGCCGTGCCCGCCAGCGCGTTCACCCCGGTGAGGGTGCCCGTCTTGGCCCGTACGGTCCCGGTCCCCCGGGACGCCGGGGAGTAGCGGGTGCCGAGCGTGCCGCTGAAACCCGCGACCGGCAGACCGGTGTGGACGGCGCGCAGTTCGGGGTGGGCGGGGTCGGCGGCGAGGGCCAGCAGGGCGGCCAGCATCCCGGCGGTCACCTTGTCCTCGCGGTCCAGGCCGCTGCCGTCGGCGAAGGCGGACCCCGCCACCGGCAGCCCCAGCTTCTTCAGCCGGTCGGTCACGGCGGCCCTGCCCCCGGCGAAGGAGGCCGGCCGGCCGGCCTTCAGGGCGGTCTGCCGGGCCAGGGCCTCGGCGATGTCGTTGTCGCTGTTGGTCAGGGCCCGTTCGACGAGGGCGGAGAGCGGGGCCGAGTGGTGCGTGGCGACCGTTTCGGCCCCGGCGCCGGCCCGGCCGGGCGCCGGGCCGGCGGACCCGGTGTCCACCCCGGCGTCGCCCAGCAGCTCCGCGAAGGCGCGGGCGGCCTCGCCCGCGGGATCGGCGGTCCGCGGCGCGGGGCCCCGGTCGCTGTCGTCCAGCCGTCCCTCGTCGACCATCAGCGCGCTGACGGGCGCGATGTTCTCGTTGGGGCCGATGGGGTGCAGGGCGGGGCCCGCGTACAGAGAGGTGTCGTACGTCAGCCGGACCTCACGCGCGGCGCCGGCGCGCAGCGCGCGTGCGGTGCCCTCGGCGAGGGAGCGCAGGCCGGCCTCGCCGAGCGTGGGATCGCCGCCGCCGACCAGGGTGACGGTCCGGAAGTCCTTCGACACCCGGACGGTGGTGGCGATGCGATGGCCGGGGCCCAGCGCGGAGAGCGCGGCGGCCGCGGTGGCGATCTTCACCGTGGAGGCGGGTGTCATGGGTGTGGCGGCGCCCCGCGCGTACACCTGCTCGCCGGTGGCCACGTCGACGACGGCCGCGGTGCTCGCGGTGCCGAGGCCGGGTGCCTTCAGCAGCGGCCCGAGGGAGGCCCGCAGGTCCGCCGCGGCCGGGCCCCTGGCGCCGGACGGCTCGCCCAGGGCGGCCAGCACGGGGACGGCGCTGGGGGCGGGTTCGGGGGCCTGGGGCCCGTCCCCTTCGTGATGTGCGCCACCCGCGCGCTCAAGGGCGGCCACCCGGTCCAGCTCGGCCTTACGCTGACCCGAGTCCCAGGGACCGGCGGTCAGGACGGCCCCGGCGGCGACCACCAGGCCCAGCACCGCGGCGCCTGCGACGAATCGCCGGTCGTCCGTCCGGTTCCCGGGCGCCGGACGCGTCCGGTGCTTCCACCCGCGCCACCGGTCCAACGGTTCTTCTGTCGGTCTCTGCACCGGCTCGGCCACCGTTGACCAGCCCCTTTCGCGAGCACACATCTGCGTGAGGGACACTTAACCACCAGTCGTATGTCTTGATCATGGAGGAGCCACCCGTGGAGTTCGACGTCACCATCGAGATCCCGAAGGGTTCGCGGAACAAGTACGAGGTGGACCACGAGACCGGTCGGATCCGCCTGGACCGTCGACTCTTCACCTCGACCAGCTACCCGGCCGACTACGGCTTCGTCGAGGACACCCTCGGCGAGGACGGCGACCCGCTGGACGCGCTGGTCATCCTGGACGAGCCGACCTTCCCCGGCTGTGTCATCAAGTGCCGGGCCATCGGCATGTTCCGGATGACCGACGAGGCCGGCGGCGACGACAAGCTGCTGTGCGTCCCGGCGTCCGACCCCCGCGTCGAGCACCTGCAGGACATCCAGCACGTGTCGGAGTTCGACCGCCTGGAGATCCAGCACTTCTTCGAGGTCTACAAGGACCTGGAGCCCGGCAAGTCCGTCGAGGGCGCCGACTGGGTCGGCCGCGCCGAGGCCGAGGCCGAGATCGAGGCCTCCTACAAGCGTCTCAAGGAGCAGGGCGGCCACTGAAGGAGCCCTTCCGGTTCCGTCTGAGGGCGGGACGGCACGGGCCGCGGCTCCCGGGCCGTCCCGGCCGGGAGCCCTGACCGACCGCACGTACGACGGGCGGCGCACCTTTCACCGGTGCGCCGCCCGTCGCGCGTGCCGACCCTTGCCGCTGGCCATACTGGGCAGGAGCGTTCCGGAACGCGGTCGAGGAGGAACGAGGTCGAGTGGTGGCGGAGCAGGGCGGTACGGAGGACCAGAAGCCCCAGTCCGACGAGGCACACAGCGCCTTCGTCCCTCCGGCGGGCGTGGAACAGTCGCCCGGCCCTTCGGACGACGACCACCCCACGTCGGAGTTCGCCCTTCCGGCAGGCGTGCAGAACGACCCGCCGCCCGGTCCCGGTCCGGGTTCCGCTTCGGCCCCCGGCGGCGCGGCCGGGACCACCTCCGCGTTCACCACGCCGAGCGGCGTCACACCCCATCCGCCGGCCTTCACCCCGGCCCAGGGCATCCCGATGGTCCGGCTGACCAAGGAGGCGCCCTGGCAGGACCGGATGCGCACGATGCTGCGGATGCCCGTCTTCGAGCGCCCGGCGCCCGAGAGCGTCCAGAAGACCGACGACACGGGGCCGGCCGTGCCCCGGGTGCTCGACCTGACCCTGCGTATCGGGGAGCTCCTGCTGGCCGGCGGAGAGGGCGCCGAGGACGTCGAGGCCGCCATGTTCGCCGTGTCGCGCTCCTACGGGCTCGACCGCTGCGAACCGACCGTGACCTTCACCCTGCTGTCCATCTCCCACCAGCCGTCACTGGTGGAGGACCCGGTCACCGCGAGCCGTACGGTGCGCCGCCGGGGCACCGACTACACCCGGCTGGCCGCGGTGTACGTGCTGATCGACGACATCACGACCGCGGAGCACGTCGAGGTCTCGCTGGAGGAGGCCTACCGGCGCCTCGCCGAGATCCGCCGCAACCGCCACCCCTACTCGGGCTGGGTGCTCACGGCCGCCGCCGGGCTGCTCGCCGGCTCCGCGTCGGTGCTGGTCGGGGGCGGCGTGCTCGTCTTCTTCGTGGCGGCGGCGGGCGCCATGCTCGGCGACCGGCTGGCCTGGCTCTTCGCCGGGCGCGGAATGCCCGAGTTCTACCAGTTCGTGGCTGCCGCCATGCCTCCCGCCGCGATGGGCATCCTGCTCACCCTCACGCACTCCACCGACGTCCGGCCCTCCGCGGTGATCACCGGTGGGCTGTTCGCGCTGCTGCCCGGACGGGCGCTGGTGGCCGGGGTGCAGGACGGCCTGACCGGTTACTACATCACCGCGGGCGCCCGGCTGCTGGAGGTCATGTACTTCTTCATCGGCATCGTGGCCGGGGTGCTGCTCATGCTCTACCTGGGCGTCCAGCTGGGCGCCGAGCTCAACCCCGAGGCACGGTTCGTGCCGAACGACCGGCCGGTGGTGCAGATCCTCGCCTCGATGGCCCTGACGCTGGCCTTCGCCATCCTTCTCCAGCAGGAGCGCTCCACCGTCCTGGCGGTGACCCTCAACGGGGGCGTGGCCTGGGTGGTCTACGGGGCGATGGCGCGGGCGGGCGGGATCTCCCCGGTGGCGGCGACGGCGGTGGCGGCCGGCCTGGTCGGCCTCTTCGGCCAGTTGTTCTCGCGCTACCGCTACGCCTCGTCGCTGCCCTACATCACCGCGGCGATCGGGCCCCTGCTGCCCGGTTCGGCCACCTACTTCGGTCTGCTGGGCGTCGCCCAGAACGAGCTGGACACCGGACTGGCCTCGCTCTCCACCGCGGTGGCGACGGCGCTGGCCATCGCGATCGGGGTGAACCTGGGGAGCGAGATCTCACGGCTCTTCATGCGGGTGCCCGGCGGGATCTCGGGCGGCCCCTCCCGCCGCGCCGCGAAACGGACGCGCGGCTTCTGAGGAACGGACGGTGCCCGGGTCCCCCGCGCGGGGGACCCGGGCACCGTCGGTGTCCGTGCGGGCTCAGCGCCCGTTCTGCCACCCGGACTGCCCGGGCCCGTCCTGCTGCTGTCCGTACCGGCCGGGCTCCTCTTCCTGACCGTCGCCGTACGGCCGGCCGGTGTCGTGCCCCCCGCCGTACGGGGCGGCCCGGCCGGTGTCGTACGCGTCACCGGGGGCGCCCGCCGGGCCGCCGGCGTACGGGGAGACCTGCGGGCCGCCGTACGGGCCGGCGGCGTACGGCCGGCCGTCGTACGGGCCCGGCTGGGCACCGCCGTACGGGGCGCCCTGGGAGGGGGAGGCGTACGGGGAGCCCTGGGAGGGGGCGCCGTGACCGCCGTCGCCGTGACCGCCGTCGCCGTACGGGGACGGGGCAGGGGCCTGGGGGCCGCCGGCGTAGGGGCCGTTGCCGTAGGCGCCGGGCCGGGGGCCGCCGTAGGGGGCGTCGCCGTAACCGCTGTCGCCGCCGTAGTTGCCGTTGCCGCCGTTGCCGTAGGGGACGCCGCCGCTGCCGCCGTTGCCCTGCGGGCCGTTGCCGTAGGGGCCGGAGGGGGCGCCGCCGTACGAGGGGCCGTCGTACGGGGAGGCCGGCCGGCCGTAGGGGTCGTGCGGGCCGTTCCCCTGGCCTGCGGCGTACGGGTCCTGGGAGCCGTCGGCGTACGGGTTCCGGGAGCCGTCGTACAGGTTCTGGGAGCCGTCGTAGGGGCCCGGGCGGCCGGCGGGGTGGCTGTGGCCGGCGTCCGGGGCGTCACCGGCGTGGGGGGCGTCGGCGGAGGACCCGTCCGCGCCGCGCTCCGCGGTGCCGCCCTCCTTCTTCGCCTTGCTCCTGGCCCGCAGGAACTCGACCACGATCGGCAGCACGGAGACCAGCACGATCAGGATGAGGATCATCTCGATGTTCTCGTGCACGAAGTCGATCTTGCCCAGGGCCGCCCCGAGCAGTGTCACACCGACGCCCCAGAGAATGCCGCCGAGGATGTTGAAGATGATGAACGAGCGGTAGTTCATCCGGCTCACGCCCGCGATGATCGGGGTGAAGGTCCTCACGATCGGCACGAAGCGCGCCAGCACCAGGGACTTCGGGCCGTACTTCTCGAAGAAGTCGTGGGCCTTCTCGACGTTCTCCTGCTTGAAGAGCCGGGAGTCCGGCCGCTTGAAGAGCGACGGCCCCACCTTGCGTCCGAAGAGGTAGCCGACCTGGTCCCCGATGATCGCGGCCAGCGCCACCAGGACGCACACCAGCCAGAGCGGGTACTTCAGGTCGCCCGTGGTCACCAGCAGGCCGGTGGTGAACAGCAGGGAGTCACCGGGCAGGAAGAAACCGATCAGCAGACCGGACTCGGCGAAGACGATGAGCAGCAGGCCGGGAAGCCCGAACGTGTTGAGCAGATAGTCCGGGTCCAGCCAGCTCGGGCCGAGCGCAAGCGTATTCAAGGGTCCGGGCTCCAGGATCGGTCGATGGCGGCTGCGTCGCCGCTCCACGCTATCAACGTGACGCCGCCGCCCAGGGTTCCGGTTACGCGGGACGGGCCTGCGCCCGGGGGCGGGCAGAGGGCCACGCGGCAAAGGCGCGGACCCGGCCCGGCGGCGCCGCTCCCCGGCTGCCGGTCGGTCCAGGCAAGGATGCGGATGGAACGAAACGGTACAAAGCTGGCCCCGGAGGTGTCATCCATGGGCATCGAGGAATACGGCGGCGGCCAGACCGGCCGGACGGACGTGCTGGTCGTCACGACGAACGACGTGCCCGGCCACCGGGTCGACCGGGTCATCGGTGAGGTGTTCGGCCTCACGGTCAGGTCGCGTCATCTCGGCAGCCAGATCGGGGCCGGTCTGAAGTCCCTGGTCGGCGGCGAGCTGAGAGGGCTGACCAAGACGCTGGTCGAGACCCGCAACCAGGCGCTGGAACGCCTCGTCGAGCAGGCCAGGGCCCGCGGGGCCAACGCGGTCCTGATGACGCGGTTCGACGTGAGCGAGGCGGCCGACGTGGGCACGGAGATCTGCGCCTACGGAACGGCCGTCGTGATCAGCGGCACCTGACGCCGGCACCGCCGCGCACCCGCCCGGCCCCTCCTCCCCCGTCCCGCATCCGTTCCCGTTCCGGAGGTACCGCATGCCCACGTCCGTCAACGTCGCCGTCGTCTACTACTCGTCCACCGGCACCGTCTCCACCCTCGCGAAGGCCATCGCCGAGGACGCCGGGCGGGCGGGGGCGCAGGTGCGGCTCCGCAAGGCCGCCGAACTCGCCCCGCAGGCCGCCATCGACTCGAACCCGGCCTGGGCCGCGCACGCGAAGGCCACCGCGGACATCCAGGAGGTCTCGCCGGACGACATGGTCTGGGCGGACGCGGTGATCTTCGGCACGCCCACCCGGTACGGCAACGTCACCGCGCAGCTCAAGCAGTTCCTCGACACCCTGGGCGGCCTCTGGCAGGCGGGGCAGCTCGCCGACAAGGTCTACAGCGGCTTCACCGCGAGCAGCACCGCGCACGGCGGCCAGGAGTCCACCCTGCTGGCGCTGTACAACACCGTCTACCACTTCGGCGGCATCCTCGTCCCGCCCGGGTACACCGACCCCTCGAAGTTCGCCGACGGCAACCCGTACGGCACGTCGCACGTCTCCGGGCAGGGCGACCTCCCGGTGGACGAGGTGGCCCTGACCGCCGCCCGGGTGCAGGCCGAGCGGGTCGTGAAGTTCACCCGGGCCCTCAAGGCCGGGCTCGCGGCCGGGAACTGAGGGGACCGCCATGCCGCTCCACCGGGGCTCCCCCGACCGCGTTCCGTCCGACGAGCACCGCAGGCTGGCCCTGAGCCCGATGCTCGGGGAGGCCGATCCGACCGCCTCGATGGCCGCCGCCCCGCCGCGGTACCGGCTGCCGGACGGCCCGATGCCCCCGTCGACCGCCTACCGCCTCGTCCACGACGAGCTGATGCTCGACGGCAACTCACGGCTCAACCTCGCGACCTTCGTCACCACCTGGATGGAGCCCGAGGCCGGCACGCTCATGGGCGAGTGCCGGGACAAGAACATGATCGACAAGGACGAGTACCCGCGCACCGCCGAACTGGAACGACGGTGTGTGGCGATGCTCGCGGACCTGTGGAACGCGCCCGAGCCCCGTACCGCGATGGGCTGCTCGACCACCGGGTCCAGCGAGGGCTGCATGCTGGCCGGCCTGGCGCTCAAACGGCGCTGGGCGGCCCGGAACGCCGGCCGCTATCCGGCCCGGGCCCGGCCCAACCTGGTGATGGGCGTCAACGTGCAGGTGTGCTGGGAGAAGTTCTGCACGTTCTGGGAGATCGAGGCGCGGCAGGTCCCGATGGAGGGCGAGCGCTTCCATCTGGACCCGCAGGCCGCCGCCGAGCTCTGCGACGAGAACACCATCGGGGTGGTGGGCATCCTCGGCTCGACCTTCGACGGCTCCTACGAGCCGGTCGCCGAGCTCTGCGCGGCGCTGGACGAACTCCAGGAACGTACCGGTCTCGACATCCCGGTCCATGTGGACGGGGCGTCCGGCGCGATGGTGGCCCCGTTCCTCGACGAGGACCTGGTGTGGGACTTCCGGCTGCCCCGCGTGGCCTCGATCAACACCTCGGGGCACAAGTACGGCCTGGTCTACCCGGGTGTCGGCTGGGTGCTGTGGCGTTCGCCCGCCGAACTTCCGGAGGAGCTGGTGTTCCGGGTCAACTACCTCGGCGGTGACATGCCGACCTTCGCGCTGAACTTCTCCCGGCCGGGCGCCCAGGTGGTGGCGCAGTACTACACGTTCCTGCGTCTGGGCCGCGAGGGCTACCGTGCGGTCCAGCAGGCGTCCCGGGACGTGGCGACGCGGCTGGCCGGGGGGTTCGAGGCGCTGGGCGACTTCCGGCTGCTGAGCCGGGGCGACCAGCTCCCGGTGTTCGCCCTGACGACGGGCCCCGGTGTCGGGGCGTACGACGTGTTCGACGTGTCACGGCGGCTGCGGGAGCGCGGCTGGCTGGTGCCCGCGTACACCTTCCCGGCCAACCGGCAGGACCTGGCGGTGCTCCGGGTGGTCTGCCGCAACGGTTTCACCTCGGACCTCGCCGAGCTGCTGCTGGACGACATGACCCGGCTGCTGCCCGAGCTGCGGGCGCAGCCGCACCCGATGAGCACGGACCGGGCGGCCATGACGTCCTTCCACCACTGAGGGATCCGGGCAAAGGAGGGCCGGGCCGGCTCGCGGTGTCCGCCGGGGCCGGCGGCCGGACGCCTCAGGTGTCCCGGCCGCCGGCCCCGGCCGCGTCCTGGGCGGGCCGGGCGGGCGCCGCAGTCCCGGCGGACGGGCCGCCCTCACCGGCGAAGGTGTAGGCGCCCGCCTCGATCCGGGCGATCAGGCCCCGGGTCCACTCGGCTCCCGCGTCGGCCGTGTGCATCCACAGGTTCATGATCTCGCCGATGTGCCCGAGCGACCCGGTGCCGCCGGCCGGTACGTAGTGCCCGGTGACCGAGGCCCGCCGGCGCTCTATGGCGTCGATCCGTTCCCGGAGCAGTGCCACCGCCTCGGAGCGTTCCAGATCGACGACGAACCCGACGCCCGCGGTGAGCACGTCCGTGTTCTGGTCGTGCGCGGTCAGGGACGACCGCAGGAGGGCGAGGTACTCCTCGGTCCCCCGCTCGGTGATCTCGTACTCGGTGCGGGGCGGGCCGCCCGCCGTGGACGGGGCCGTCCCGTGGGCGAGCAGCAGTCCCTCCTTGGCCATCTGCTTGAGCGCGTGGTAGATCGAGCCCGGCTTGGCACGGGACCACTCGTGCGCGCCCCAGGCCTCCAGGTCGTTGCGGACCTGGTAGCCGTGGGCCCGTCCGTGCCGGCGGACGGCGCCCAGGACCAGGAGCCGGATCGCGGACATACCACCCACCCTCCGTAGTCAGTTCCGGCCAGCGTAGCCCGCTTCCTCGGCGACCAGTTCGAGCGCGGACCTGCCGTCCAGCGTCTCCCGGAGGATGTCCGCGTGGCCCGCGTGCCGTCCGATCTCCTCCACGAGGTGGATCAGCATCCAGCGCATGGAGCAGCGGGTGCCCGGGGGGAACCAGGGCGCCTCGGGCAGCGGGAAGGTGTCGTCCATGCCGTCGATGCCGGACCGGATGAACGCCTCGGTCTCCGCGGCGGTCTTCGACCACTCCTCCAGAACGTCGGGGACGGTCTCGCCGCCGGTGAGACGGAACCCGTCCGCCCAGGTCCGCTCGTCGCGCTCCTTGTCGTTCGGCTGCCGCTGGGCCATCCGGAGCCAGTTCAGTTCCATCTCCGCCACGTGCTTCAGCAGTCCGGAGAGGGAGAGGCCGCTGACGCCCGGACGGCTCGCCGCCTGCTCCTCGGTGAGCCCGAGCACCGAGCGGCGGACGGCGCCCCGCTGGGCCTCGACGAAGGCCAGGAGCGCGCCGCGCTCGTCGCCAGGGGCTTCGGGGGGAACAAAAGTGACCACGGTGATGTCCGCCTTCATGTCGCGATGTACTGCGCGGGCCTCGGCCCGCACCCACAACATAGGAGCGGATCAGGACACTTCCTGTCCTCTACGGGCGCCGTCAGAAGGGAAAGTGTGTGCGCCCGTGCTGGACCGACATCCACTGCCAGGTGGTGAAGGCGTCCACAGCCGCGTCGCCGTTCAGCCGGCCGAGGCCCGACATCTTCTCCCCGCCGAAGGCGGCCTTGGGATCGTCCTGCACGGTCGAGTCGTTGACGTGGAACATCCCGCTCTCGATCCGGCGCGCGAACCGCACGCCCCGTTCGAGTTCCGCCGTGTGGACCGCGCCGCTGAGGCCGTACGGCGTGTCGTTGACGAGGCGTACGGCCTCGTCGTCGCCGGAGAAGGGCACGAGCAGGGCCACGGGGCCGAAGATCTCCTGCCTCAGCAGGGGCGAGTCCTCCGGGAGGCCGGTCAGTACGGTCGGTTCGACGAGGTTGCCCCGGGTGCGGCCCCGCACCGGCGCGGTGGCCCCCTGGGCGAGGGCCTCCTCGACCAGTGCCGTCAGCGCGTCCGCCTGGAACCCGCTGATGACCGGGCCGATACGCACGTCGGGGTCGCGCGGGTCGCCCGTCCTGAGGGCCGCCACCTGTGCGGTGAACAGCCGGGTGAACTCCGCGTGGACGGACCGGTCCACCAGGATGCGGTTGGCGGCCATGCTGACCTGGCCCTGGAACATGAAGCGGCTGTGCACCGCCGCTTCGACGGCCTGGTCGATGCCGGCGTCGTCCAGGACCACCAGGGCGCTGTTGCCGCTGAGTTCGAGAATGGTCCGCTTGAAGAGCCCCGCCGCGGTGGCGGCGACATGGCGTCCCACCCGGTCCGAGCCGGTGAACGAGATGACCTTCGGCACGGGGTGCCGGATGAAGCTGTCGCCGATCTCGGCGCTGTCGGTGACGAGGACGTTGAGCAGCCCGGCGGGCAGCCCGGCGTCCTCGAATATATTCGCCACCAGCGCCCCGCCGGCCACCGGCGCGTTCTGGTGGGGCTTCACCACGGCCGCGTTCCCGAGGGCCAGGGCGGGCGCGACGGTCTTCATCGTCACCAGGAAGGGGAAGTTGAAGGCGCTGATGACCCCCACCACGCCCACGGGGAGCCGGTAGAGCCGGTTCTCCTTGCCCTCCGCGGCTGCCGGGAGCAGCCGGGCCGCCGGTCCCAGGGCCTGCTCCGCCGCCTCGCGCAGGAAGTCCTGTGCGGCACGCACCTCGTAACCGGCCCTGAAGCGGGTGGCACCGAGTTCGTCGATGATCATCTCGACGATCTCGTCGAAGCGTTCACCGATCAGGAGCCCGGCCTTCTCCAGCACGGAACGGCGCTCGTAGGGGCCGGCCGCGGCCCATTCGGGCTGGGCGCGTTCCGCCGCCCGGTAGGCCCGATCGACCTCGGCGGCGGTGGCGACGGTGACGGAGCAGAGTTTCTCACCGTTGTAGGGATTGAAATCGATGATGTCCCACGAGCCGCTGCCGGTCAGCCACTCGCCGTCTATGTACTGGTGGGCCAGTTCATTGAACGACATGCAATCCCTTACTGCAGGTTCAATCCCCTGTCGGACCGTCATCGTACGTGTGTATCAGGTCAGTTGGAGCAGTCCACGGAGAAGATCCCGGCTCTCCTCGGGACCCGGGCTGTCGGTGTGGAGCCGCGTCATCGCCTTCTCGTACTGGGCAACCTCCTCCGGCTTGTCCAGATAGAGCGCGCTCGTCAGCTGTTCCAGGTAGACGATGTCCGACAGGTCGGACTCCGGGAAGCGCAGCATGGTGAAAGCGCCGCTCTCGCCCGCGTGTCCGCCGAAACTGAAGGGCATCACCTGGAGCGTGACGTTCGGCTGCTCCGACATGTCGATCAGGTGCCGCAACTGGGCGCGCATCACGTCGCGTTCGCCGTAGGGGCGGCGCAGCGCGGCCTCGTCGAGCACGGCGTGGAAGCGGGGTGCCCGTTCGGAGACGAGCGCCTTCTGGCGCTCCAGGCGCAGCGCGACCCGGCGGTCGATCTCCGCGGCGGGCGCCCCGGGCATGCCGCGGGAGACGACGGCGTGGGCGTACGCCTCGGTCTGCAGGAGGCCGTGCACGAACTGGACCTCGTAGATACGGATGAGCGAGGCGGCGCCCTCCAGACCGATGTAGGTCTGGAACCAGCCGGGCAGCACATCGCCGAAACTGTGCCACCAGCCCGCCACGTTGGCCTCACGGGCCAGGCCGAGCAGTGACTCGCGCTCCGCCTCGTCCGCGACGCCGTACAGCGTGAGCAGGTCCTCCACGTCCCTGGCCTTGAAGCTCACCCGTCCCAACTCCATGCGGCTGATCTTCGATTCGGAGGCGCGGATGGAGTAGCCGGCCGCCTCACGGGTGATCCCCCGCGACTCGCGCAGTCGCCTGAGCTGTGAGCCCAGCAGGATGCGCCGCACCACAGATCCACTCGACTCGCCTGCCGACACCGGCGGTTCCCTCCCCATCGCTTCCCTTGCACCCGGAGCACCCCCGAACCCCGGACCGGGATTCTGCCACCAAAACGCTTCAGCCCGTACTCATTCGGTTACGGAAATGGCAAGGGTTCCGGAAAGGCCCCGAACCCGTTGGTGGAAGAAATGACCAAGAAACGGCATGGTATCGGGCGAGTCCGGCGCGTGCACGTGCATCTGCCCTTGCATCTGCTCTGCGCATTGGGAACCATGGTCCCCGCGCACCTGCGTGCTCGTTCGTGTTGTGCCGCTGTACCTCCGTAGTGCCGCTACCAGCAGTGCCGCTACAGCCGCGAATCCCGGGAGTGCCTCGCATGGGGACGAATGGATCGACGATGCTCGAGCCGTTACGGCAGGGGCTTCCCCCCATCGACCCCTCAGCGGTCGCCGGATCGGCCTCCTGCGCCTTGCCGTCCCGCTACGAAGCGGTGCGCGGGGCACGGAAGTTCACCCGAACGACGCTCACCTCGTGGGACCTGGGCGACCGGTTCGACGATGTGGCGCTGGTCGTCTCCGAACTGGTCACCAACGCGCTGCGGCACGGCCTTCCCTGCGATCCCGCACCCGAACGCTCCGAAGGATGCGTACGGCTGCACCTGATGCGCTGGACCTCCCGGCTGATCTGCGCGGTGCGCGACCACAGCGAGGAGAGCCCGGTGGCGGGCGAGGCGGCCGATTCCGCCGAATCGGGCCGGGGGCTCTTCCTGGTCGAGGCCTTCAGCGACTCGTGGGGCTGGCACCCGTCCCCCGCACCGGCCGGCGGGGCGCCGGCCGAGGGGACGCGCGGCAAGGTGGTGTGGGCGCTGTTCCGGCTCGCCGACCAGACCCCCGGGAACACCGCCGAGACATTCGGACGGCCGGGCCCGACGGCACCGGCCGGGTCCTTGTCCGACAGGGTGTGAGAAGGGCCGGCCGGTTACCGGACGGGCCCGTGCCCCCGGCCGGCCGGGGGCGTCCGCCGCCCCGGCACGTCGCCGTACGGGCGCACACCGAAGCGCGGTACCGGGCGGCCGTCCGGCATACGGGCGCACACCGGCGCGCGCGGACGCCCCGGACCGCCCGCGCGGCTCCGGACGGAGACGGCCGGCCCCCGCCCGCTTCACCCGCTTCCGGATACGGCGGTGGTCAGCCGCCCGTCGCCAGGTGGTCGAACTCCCCGTCCTTGGCGCCCAGAAGGAGCGCCTCTATCTCGGCCGGTGTGTAGACCAGGGCCGGACCGTCGGGATGGCGCGAGTTGCGCATCGCCACGTTTCCGCCGGGCAGTTTCGCGAACTCCACACATGATCCCTGGGAGTTGCTGTGTCTGCTCTTCTGCCAGACGACACCGCGAAGCTCTGTGGCCGCCATGCCGTTGTACACGTCGTGCACAGGACGCTCCCCGAGTTGCAAGGTGCAAGTGTCAACTACCTGGGATCATAGCTCTGTTCATATGCATACGCATGAGCAGATGCACGTGCACGTGCGGTGCCCGGACGATTACAGCTCCCGTGCGCACCCGCCGGCCCGTGGTCCGGGACCGCCACCGGTAGGAGAGACGTACGGGGCCGCGATCCGGCTCCCGTTCCCCGGGGCCGCGCAGAGCTCTTTGGTAGCTTGACGCGGTCGGGACGGCCGGGAACCAGCGAGGGGGAACCCTGTGACCACACGTGCGCGTACCGCCTTTGCCGCCTCCGTTCTCGCGGCCGGGTGCTTCCTGGCGGCCTGCGGCGGTGGCGGGGGGTCCGGCGCCTCCGACGACGCGGGGGCGGCGACCGGCTCCACCGCGCCGGCACCCCCCTCCGGCCCTCCGTCCGCTCCTCCCTCCGGGGAGGACCCCGCACCGGACGAGGAGAGCCCCGTGCCGGGGGGCGGCGCCGACGGGGCCGCCGGCACGCTGAAGGGGACCTGGACCGGTACCACCGGCGGCACCGAGGTGGTGCTGTCCATCTCCTCGGGCAAGGCCGCCCTGGTGGCCGGCGGGCATGTCTGCCAGGGCGAGGCGAGCGGCGCCGCCGAGGTCCGGCTGGTGCTGGAGTGCACCGGCGGCGACACCACCCGCACCGCGGGCGCCGCCGAGTCCGGTGCCGACGGGAAGCTCGTCATCACCTGGGACGGCGGGGAGAAGGACACCCTGGCCAGGAAGGACGTCGGCAGGGCACCGACGGAGCCGCCGAAGGCCCCCGCCCCCTGACCGGCCTCGTCCCGCCGGGCACCGCCCGGGGGCTCAGGACTTCCCGGCGGGGCCTTCGAACGCCCGTGAGAACTCCTCCAGCGCCTCCACCAGCATCCGCGTCCCGTCACGCAGGAAGGCGTCCGGAGCGGGCCTCGACTCCGGGTCGTCCTCGGGGAGTTCCCAGCGGGCCATGACCCGGCGGACCTGTTCCCAGTCGGGGACCCGGCGTTCGCGTACCGCCTTCGCCCCCTGGTCGGCCGTCCTGCGCAGGGCCGCCGCCAGCTCCGCCGCGCCGGGCGACGGGCCGGCGGTCCGGGACGGCAGGTGGGCCTCCAGGAGCATCGCGACCCGGCCGAGCTGGGCCAGCGCGTCCTGGGCCTCGTCCGCGGCGGCCCTGGAGATGCCCCGGTGGCGTACCGGCTCGTGCTGGGCGTTCTCCAGGGCCTCCTGCCAGGCGACACGTGCCTGACGGGTGGTGAGCAGGGCCTTGCGTACGTCGTCCAGGTCCCCGGCGGCCGGATCCGCGTAGTACTCCAGGACGGTGGCCGCGTATCCGGTGTCCGTGCTGAGCCAGTCGGCGAGCCGGGTGCGCAGTCGCGGTGTCTCCCAGGCGGGGTAGAGGGCGTACGAGACCATCGCGAGCAGCCCGCCGACCAGGGTGAGGAGGATGCGTTCGGGCACCGTCTGCGACCAGTCGTCACCCGCCATGCCGAGCAGGAACACCACGTAGGCGGCCACGCAGACCTGGCTGACCACGTATCCGGTGCGCATCAGCAGGTAGTTCAGCAGGGCGCAGACCACCGCGAGGGCGGCGGCGAGCCTCGCGTCCGGTTCGAGGCCCTGGACGAGCCCGGTGGCCACTCCGACCCCGACGAGGGTGCCGGCGAACCGGGCGACCGAGCGGGAGTAGGTCTGTGAGAACTCCGGGCGCATCACCATCACGGCGGTCATCGGCGCCCAGTAGGCGTGGCCGAGCGGCAGCGCCGTGCCCATGAGATAGCCGGCGGCGGACACCACCGAGACCCGCACGGCGTGCCGGAGGACCGGTGAGCCCCGGCGCAGTTCGCGGCGCATGGCCGCCAGCACCACCGGGACCAGGCGCAGCAGGGTGGGGCGGCGGTGGGTCTCCAGATCGTCGCGGGGCGGCACACGGGTGCCCGTGCCCTCGGCGATCTCCAGGACGTCGGCGAGCAGCACGTCGAGCCGCTCGGCCGCCCGGCGGGGCGGGCCGGTGAGGATCACCTCGTTGTCCGGGGTCCGCAGGACGCCGAGGTCCGTGGGATCGACGTGGACGGGCTCGCCGTGCCGGATCGCGCGGGCCGCCGCCTCCAGCACATGGCCGGCGGCGGCGAGGAGCTCCCGCACCCAGGCCCGCTCCAGCCCCTCCGGCGGGACGCCCAGTGCCGGGTCCGCCAGCGAGGCCAGCACCGGCCGCAGCCGCTCGGCGATCTTGCGGGCGCCGTGCAGTTCGGCCGGGCGGCTGCGGGCCTGCGCCGGGGTGACGGCCGCCGCGCTGCGGGCGGTCATCAGCGGGACCGGGTCGAAGTGGGCGACGGGGTCGTGGCGCAGCCGGCGGGCGTAGGCGGCCTCCGCCGCCAGTGCGTCGGCCAGCGCGTCGCGCTGGGCGCCCCATCTGCGGACCGGGAAGAGCACGATCAGCGACGCCTGGACCAGGCCGCCGACCGCCATCATCGCGGCGTGTCCGGCGGCGTTCGCGACGGAGGTCGGGAGGGTGACGGTGACCAGCATGATCGCGACGTTGGAGCCCGCGATGATGCCGCCTGTCGACCCGGCCGCCCAGCTCATCCCGGCGGCGAACGTCCAGACGACGAGCACGAGGACGAACAGGACGGTGTGGGTGACGGTGACGTAGCCGACGAAGGTCGAGACGGCCAGACTCGCGCCGGAGACCAGCGCTAGCACGGGGCGGGGGCGCCAGCTGCGCTGGAAGGTGGCGACGGCCGCCTGGTAGGCGCCGAAGGCGGAGCTGGCCGCGATCGCGGGACCGAAGAAGAGGAGGCTGAAGCCGACGACGAGCGCCAGGCCCGCGGCACCGCGCACCGCGACGAGGGGTTCGAGACGTCGTCGCTCGATCCTGAAACCGGAGCGGGCGGTCTCCTTCAGCGCCCGGAGCCAGCTCATGAGCCGAGCCTAACCCCAAATGCCCCAGAAACGGCTTCAAAGGGCTTTATGGGGCTCCTGTGAGCCGGGGCGGACACGGACCCGGATCCGGCTGCCCGTCCGTCCTTCCTCCCCGTCTCCCCGTCTCCCCGTCCGCCCCGTCCGCCCCGTCCGCCCGTCCGCCCCGTCCGTCCGCCCGTCGCGCGGACCGGGTGCCGGGTCAGCCCCCGATCTCCCCCGTCCTGCCGCCCATCCTCGCCCGGTCGGCCGCGGCGGTGCCGTGCGTCCAGCCCTCGGCGTCCGTGGCTCCGCGTACCCGGGTGGTGGTGGTCCGGGGGAACATCCGCTCCGCCGCCTCGGTGACGGCGACGTCCCGGGCGGCCAGCACCGGCAGCAGCCCGCCCGGCCGGCCGGCTCCGCCGGACGCCTCCTCGGCGCCGGCGGCGGCCGTGACCCTGGCGGTGTCCGCCGCGAGGCGGCTGCCGAGGCGCTGGGCGTACGCCATCAGGAACGACTGCCGGAAGGTCTTGGTCCGCTTCCTCCCGCCGGCCCGCTGCCCGGCCTCCGCCTTCGTCATGGCGGCCGTGCCCTGGACCAGCAGGGAGGTGAACAGCAGCTCCACGGCCTCCAGGTCCGGTTCGAAGCCGACGACCGTGGTGAAGCCCAGCTCGCTGTTCCAGACGGCCCGGCAGCGGTTGGCCGAGGCGACCGCGTCGAGCAGGATCGCCTTCGCGCTCTCGTACGGCGCGTCCACCCCGATCCGGCACGCGCCCGGGCCGCCGGTGCCCTGCCCCCGGGCGGCCAGCAGCGCCTCGTCGATGCTGTGCCGGGCCATCAGCTCCTGGGCCTTGGTAGTGAGGGCCTCGGCCTCCTCGGGGAAACCGGTCGCCTCCGCCTTGGCGAGCAGGGCCCGGATCCGCGTGAGCATGCGGGGTTCTTCCGCGGCGGGCGGCCGGTGCGGGAAGCCGGTCTCCCGCGGGCCGCGGCCGGGCGGCGGGCCGACCGGCTCGATCACCGGGAGTCCCAGCAGCAGGCGGTACAGCTCCAGCAGCGCCCAGGCGTAACCGAAGCGGTCGGGCAGGCCGCGCGGGGCGGGGGCCGGCAGCCCGGCGAGCTGGTCCGCCCAGCGGGGCGGCAGAGCGGGATACCGCGCGGTCTCGGCGGTGATCAGAGCGGCGGCCAGGGCGGCCCGGTCCTCGCCCAGCTCGCGCCTGACGACCCGTACGACGTCCGCGGGCTGCCAGCCGCGCTCCCAGGCCCGCCGAAGGAACTCCTCGCCCCTGCGGTGCGCCGCCCCGTCGGAGGCGGGATCGGCGGCGAGCAGGGAGGCCCCGGTGTCCAGCCCGGCGTCGTCCGCCGAGTAGAGGGCCGCCGCGCACGCCTGGTCGATCACCGGTTCCATCAGGCCAGGGTAGGCGGCGGGCACACCACCGGCGGACCGCGGACCGGCCCGTTGTCGGTGGCGGGTGCCAGACTCGCACCATGACCGGACGCTGGGCCCTGGACGCCAGGGAAGGGGGCGGCGCGCAGCTCGTGCCGCTGGGCCCGGACGGCCTGCCCGCCGGGCCCGTGCTGACCGAGCCCGATCTCGTGGAGGCGGTCCGGTCCCGGCCCGGTGTGCTCCGCTGGGTCTGGCGCTCCACCGCCGCGGTCTACCCCGTGCTGCTCGCGGCGGGCGTGCGCGTCGAGCGGTGCTACGACATCGAGTGCGCCGAACTGCTGCTGCTCGGCCACGAGGGACGGTTCGGCGAGCCCCGCTCGGCCGCGGCGGCCTGGGCGAGGCTGCGCGACGCCCCGGTGCCCCCCGACCCGCCACCCCGCTCGGCCGAACCGGGCGCCCAGTCCGCCCTGTTCGAGCCGCAGTCTGGCCAGGACCTGCCCTTCGAGGCACTGCTGGAGGTGTACGCCGGGCAACTGCGCCGCCACGGCCGGACGGAGCATCCGGACAGGATGCGGCTGCTCACGGCGGCGGAGTCGGCGGGGGCGCTGGTCGCCGCCGAGATGAACCGGGCCGGTCTGCCCTGGCGGGCCGATGTGCACCGGGAGGTCCTGGACGAGGTGCTGGGCGAACGGTACGCGGGCGGCGGGGAGCCCCGGAAGCTGGCCGAGGCGGCGAAGGAGGTGTCCGCGGCGTTCGGCAGACGGGTGCGCCCCGAGCTGCCCGCCGATGTGGTGAAGGCGTTCGCGCAGGCCGGGATCAGGGTGCGGTCGACCCGCCGCTGGGAACTGGAGCGGCTCGGCCATCCGGCGGTCGAGCCGCTGATCCGCTACAAGAAGCTGTACCGCCTCTGGACGGCGCACGGCTGGGGCTGGCTGTCGGACTGGGTGCGCGGGGGCCGCTTCCGTCCGGAGTACCAGCCGGGCGGCGCGGTCAGCGGACGCTGGACGACCAACGGCGGCGGGGCGCTCCAGATCCCCAAGGTGATACGCCGGGCGGTCGTCGCCGACGAGGGCTGGCGGCTGGTCGTCGCGGACGCCGACCAGATGGAGCCCAGGGTGCTGGCCGCGATCTCCCGGGACCCGGGGCTGATGGAGGTGGCCGGGCACGAGGGCGACCTCTACACGGCGCTGTCCGACCGGGCGTTCCACGGCGACCGGGACCACGCCAAGCTGGCCCTGCTCGGCGCCGTCTACGGGCAGACCTCCGGTGACGGCCTGAAGAACCTGGCGGCGCTGCGCCGCCGCTTCCCGCGCGCCGTCGCCTATGTCGACGACGCCGCGAAGGCGGGCGAGGAGGGCCGTCTCGTACGCACCTGGCTCGGCCGCACGAGCCCGCCCGCGGCGGGGGCCGGCGAGCAGGAGGAGGCGGGCATCCCGCAGGAGTCCGCCCCGGACGCGCCCGGGGAGGGAGCCGGCGGGTACGGGTACGTCCCCGGCTACGCCTCGTCCGACGCCCGTGCCCGGGGCCGGTTCACGCGTAACTTCGTCGTGCAGGGCAGTGCCGCCGACTGGGCTCTGCTGCTGCTCGCGGCGCTGAGGCAGGCCCTGGCCGCCGGGCGGATGCGGGCCGAACTGGTGTTCTTCCAGCACGACGAGGTGATCGTGCACTGTCCGGCCGGGGAGGCCGCCGCGGTGGTGGAGGCGATCCGGGCGGCCGGGGAGCTGGCGGGCCGGACCGCGTTCGGTGACACACCGGTGCGTTTCCCGTTCACCACGGCGGTCGTCGAGCGCTACTCCGACGCCAAGTGAGGCCCGGCGGCCGGGCCCGTACGCGGTGCGCCCCCGCCCGTACGGCCGCGGGCGGGGGGACGGAAGGGGCCCGGACCGGGACGCAGGATCCCGGTCCGGGCCGGTGCCGCTTCTCTACCCGCGTTCCCACAACGCGGGGACCAGCGGCGGCTCCCACCCCGGGACGGCCGTGTGACCCTGAAGGCAGCGGTAGGAACCGCCGTTGTAGGTCACCCGGTCGCCCGCGCGGTAGGTGGTCCCGGCCGCCCAGGTCCCGCTCGGCGGGGTTGTGGGCGGGTCGGTCGGCGGGTCGGTGGGGCCGGGCTGCTGGGCCACGTCGAGGACGAAGTCGAAGCTGCCCTCCCGGCCCTGTCCGGCGGACCGGACGTTCATCAGCAGTGCCGGGTCGTACAGGGCGTCCGTGGCGTTGCGCGGTTCACCCGGGAAGTACAGCTGGGTGGTCAGCACGGGCCGGCCGGGCGCCTGCGCCTTCACGTGGATGTGGCGGGTGCGGCCGGGGTAGAGGCCCGGCACGATGGTGGTGAGCTTGAACGACCCGTCGGCGCCGGTGAACTGGTGCCCCCGGAAGGCGAACCCGGCCATGTCGTAGGCGCCGTTGGTGTCCGCCTGCCAGAAGTCGAGGAGCACTCCCGGCACGGGCCGGCAGGCCCGGCCGAACACGTAACCGCTCACGGTGAGCGGCACTCCGGGGGTGGAGGACGTCACCAGGCTGGTGCGGAGCGGGGAGTTGGGCTTGAAGTAGGGGCCCTCCATCTGCGGCGGGGTCGGGTCGTCCCCGTCGTCACAGGCCGGCGTGAGCGCGAGGGGGGCGTTGCCGGCTCCGGTGTCCCGGGCCAGTGCCACCCCTCCTCCGGCGACCAGGGGCACGGCGCCCGCCGCCACCGCCGCGCGCAGCAGGCTCTTACGGCTGATCGGGCGGCCGCCCCTCGAACCGTTCCGTAACGCGGCCTCGGACGGCTCCGGGGGCACGGCTGATGTCTCGGTCATGTCTGATTCCTCGGGTACTCGGGACTCGGACTGCTCGGATTCCTCGGAACAGGAGTGGAGTTCAGATCTGCTGCCACAGCGCCGGGACGTTGGGCGGCGTCCAGCCGGGCTGGGCCAGGTGGCCCTGGAGGCAGCGGTAGGTCGCGCCGCCGTAGGTCACCGTGGCGCCGGCGGCGTACGTGGTGCCCGCGGCCCAGGTGCCGCCCGGCTCACCGGTCGGCGGGTCGGTGGGCGGGTCGGTCGGCGTACCGCTGGTGACCAGGGTCAGACCGTAGGCGGAGAGCGCCGGGTTGATGGGCTGGTAGTACGTCGTACCGCCCGAGGAGCAGTTGCCGGAGCCGCCGGACGTGACGCCCTGCGCCTGGCTGCCGGAGATGAACGAGCCCCCGGAGTCGCCCGGTTCGGCGCAGACGTTGGTGCGGGTGACGCCGGAGACGGTGCCCTCCTGGTACGTCACGCTGGTGTTGTGCTGCTGGATCGTGCCGCAGTGCCAGCCGGTGGTGGACCCGGAGCGGCAGACCGACGAGCCCACCACGGCCTGGGTGGATCCGGCGACCGTCACATCGCCGTTGCCGTAGCCGTTGACCAGGGCGCGGGGCGTCCAGTTGGCGTTGACGGCGATCCAGGCGTAGTCGCGGCCGGGGAAGGTGGAGCCCTGGAAGGAGCCCTGCGCCTGCTGGTTGACGCCGTTGGTGGTGACGCCCGGGGTGCCGCAGTGACCGGCGCTGACGAAGCCGTTCTGGGTGCCGCGCTTCACGGGGAAGCCGATGGAACAGCGGCCCGAGCCGTTCATGTAGTACGCGTCGCCGCCGCGGAGGTCCGCGTAGGTGCGGGGCTGCTCGGCCGAGCGGTTGACCTGGACCAGCTCCCGGGAGACGCCCGCGGCCTCGATGAGCCTGTCCGCCGCCGCGGTCTTCGCGGCGTTGACGACGAGGCGGTTGGTGCTCACGTCCACGTACCAGGAGGGGACGCCCTGGGGGGCCTTCTTCAGGGCCACCGCGTCCAGTGCCGCCTTGGCCGCTTCCAGGCGGTCCAGGCTGTGGCCGACGACCTCGGCCCGGGCTCCGGCCCCGGTGATGCGGGCGACGTCGGCGCTGTCGGTCGTGGCGACGGTGAGGACGGCGTCCGCGCCGCTCACCCGGGCACCGGCGAAGTCGGCGCCGAGGGACTTCTCCAGCCCGGCCGCGACGACGGCGGCACGGTACTCGTTGCCTATCCGGGCCTTCGCCTCACCGGCGTCCAGGCCGAGGTCCCGCTGCATGGCCTCGACCAGGCCCGGCGAGAGCTGGTCGGCGGCGGCCGGGGAGGCGGTTCCCTGGGGATCGGCCGAGGCCACACCGGTCAGGCCGGCGAGACCGAGCGCGCCCACCGCGACCGCGGCGGTGGCGGTGGCGAGCGCGCGCTTGCGGAGCGTGGTTCTCTCCACGTGAATCTCCTTGTTCTCAAGGGGGTCGGGCCCCCGGGGGCGGGGGGCTCGGAAGGAGGTGGGGAATGCCGAAAACGTAGCCGAGTGGTCTGTACCAAAGGAGATCCCGCTCACCCCCTACCGCCGCGTTATGGGGGCGGGAGCGGGACGGCGACCGGGACGGAGTCCGCCGCCGCGCAGGTGCCGGCTATAGGCTCGCGCCCATGGCCACGCACGAGCACGAGATCACCGAGCCCGTCGACCTCTGCCTCGCCGACGGCAGCCTGAACCCGGCGGCGGTCGGCTGGTCGCGCACACCGCTGCACCGTGCCAATCTCCGCGGCTGGGGCCGGACCAAGCGGTGGGAGTACTGGTGCGTGACGACCCCCACCCACCTGGTGGCGGTGACCGTCAGCGACCTCGACTTCCTGGCCCTCAGCACCGTCTACTTCCTCGAGTACGGGCCCGGCGGGCGGGAGTTCGAGTGCACCTCGATCGTTCCGGGCGCCCGGGGCGTCCACCTCCCCGACACCGTCGCCGGCGCTCCGGGGTCCGAGGACGTGGTGGCCGGCCCCGCCCGGCCGTCGAGCGGCAAGGTACGCGTCGAGATCCGCGACGAGAACGCCGGCACCCGGCTGCGGGCCCGCTGCCTGACGCCTTCCCGGCTCCCGCTGGAGGCCGACCTCCTGGTCTCCCGGCCCGCGGGCCACGAGTCGCTCTCCGTCGTGGTGCCGTGGAGCGGCCGGCGCTTCCAGTACACGTCGAAGCACACCGCGCTCCCGGCCGCCGGGCGGGTCAGGATCGGTGACGAGGTCCTCGCCTTCGGCGGGGACGACAGCTGGGCGGTCCTGGACCACGGCCGCGGGCGCTGGCCCCGCACCGTCGACTGGAACTGGGGCGCCGCCTCGGGCCGTACGGACGGGCACACGGTGGGCCTCCAGTTCGGCGGGCGCTGGACCGCGGGGACGGGCTCCACCGAGAACGGCCTCTGCGTGGACGGACGGCTCAGCAAGATCGGCGAAGAGCTGGACTGGCGCTGGTCCGCTTCCGACCCGCTGGCCCCCTGGAGCATCCGTACGCCCTCCTCCGGCCAGGTGGACCTGACGTTCACGCCGTTCCACAACCGCTCCACGCGCACGGACGCCGGCCTGATCGCCAACCGCACCGACCAGTGCTTCGGGCACTACGACGGGCGGATCCGCACCGACGACGGCACCGAGATCGCCGTGGACCGGCTGCTGGGCTGGGCCGAGGACGTCCACATGCGCTGGTGACGGACGGGCCGGGCCGGCCGGACGCGGCCGGGGGGCCGTGGGCCGGATTCGGGTCCCCGGGCCCCCCGGTGGTGGTTTTCGGTGCGGTGGGGCCGGAGCCCCGGCGGTCAGCCCGCGGCCAGGGCGCGGACCGTCGGGGTGCGGTAGAGGTCGCGCAGGCGCAGCGGCGGGAGGCCGCGGCTGCGGAGGGCCGCGTTGATCCGTACGGCGAAGAGGGAGTTGCCGCCGAGTTCGAAGAAGTCGTCGTCCGGCCCGACCGGGGTGCCCAGGACGTCCGTCCAGATCTCCAGGAGCACCTCGGCGGGCCCCCCGTCCCCGGTGGCCCCGGCCGGCCGGGGCGCCGGGGACCGGACCGGGGCCGGGAGCCGGGAGACGTCGAGCTTCCCGTTCGTCGTCAGGGGCAGCGCGGGCAGGGCCGTGACCGTGGCGGGGACCATGTGCTCGGGCAGGATGCCCGCGGCACGCTTGCGGATGTCCTGGGTACCGGCGACGGCGACGCCCTCGGACGGTACGACGTAGGAGTCCAGCCGGGCCGTGGCGGGGTCGGCGGGATCGTCGCGGCGCACCACCACGGCCGCCGCCCGGACCTCGGGGTCCTCCAGGAGTACGGAGCGGATCTCGTCCAGTTCGATACGGAAGCCTCGGATCTTCACCTGGCTGTCGATCCGGCCCAGGTGTTCCAGCCGCCCGTCGGGCAGGAGCCGGCCGAGATCGCCGCTGCGGTACAGCCGTCCGCCGGTGAGCGGGTCGGCCAGGAACCGCTCGGCGGTCAGTTCGGGGCGGCCGAGGTAGCCGGCGGCCACTCCGGCGCCGCCCACGCGGATCTCGCCGGTCACCCCGGGCGGTACCGGCCGGCCGCGCTCGTCGGTCACGTAGAGGTGCCAGCCGGGCAGGGCGCGGCCCACCGACCGCGTGCCCCGGAGGGCGAGTTCACGGGTCAGGGTCTGGGCGGTGACGTGCACGGTCGTCTCGGTGATGCCGAACATGTTCACCACCCGGCAGATCTCCTCGGGGTGCAGGTCGAACCACGGCAGCAGCATCCGGCTGTCCAGCGGCTCACCGCCGAACACGACGAGGCGTACGGCGAGCGGTCCGTGCCCGGTCCGCAGCAGCTGCGAGAAGGCCGAGGGGGTCTGGCTGAGGACCGTGACCCCTTCGGCGGCGAGGAGACCGCAGAACTCCTCCGGATCACGGGAGACCTCGTACGGCACGACCACGAGCCGCCCGCCCGTCAGCAGGCAGCCCCAGATCTCCCACACCGAGAAGTCGAAGGCCCCGGAGTGGAACAGCGTCCACACGTCGTGGCCGCCGAGCCGGTACTCGTCGCGGGTGGCCTCGACGAGGGCGAGCACGTTGCGGTGGGGCACGACCACGCCTTTGGGGCGTCCGGTGGAACCCGAGGTGTAGATGACGTACGCCGGGTCGTCCGGAGCGGTACGCGCCGGCGGCCCGGAGGGCCGCCCCGTGGGTGCCACCAGTTCGTCGGGCGTCGCCACACCGGTGCTCCCGCCGTGCGGGAAGCCGGGCAGCCGGGTGACCACCAGGCCCGGCCCGGCGTCCTCGACCAGGTGGGCCAGGCGGTCCGCGGGATAGGCCGGGTCCGAAGGCACGTACGCGGCACCCGCCTTGAGCACCCCGAGCATGGTGACGACCAGGTCCGCGGTGCGCTCCAGGCAGACGCCCACCCGGTCGCCGTGCCGGACGCCGCGCGCCCGCAGCCCCGCCGCGAGCAGCGTGGACCGCTCGTCCAGCTCGCGGTAGGTGAGGCGTACCCCGCCCTCGCACACCGCGAGGGCGTCGGGCGTCGCGGAGACGACCCGGCCGAACGCCTCGGGCAGGGTCGCCGCCGGGCCGGGGCCGTCGTCCGGTGCGGGGGCCGGGGCCTCTGTCCGGCCCAGCCGCGCGACCGCGTCCCGCTCCGCTCCGTCCAGCAGCTCCACCTCGGCGACCGGGGTCTTCGGGGCGCTGGTCGTGGACGTGTACACCCGGGCCAGGTGCCGGGTGAACCGGTCGACGGCCGGGGCCGAGAAATGGCCGCGCAGATAACCGCACCACAGCCGTACGCCGCCGTCCGGCAGCGGGGCGAGCCCGTAGGTCAGCGGGAAGCGGGGGGCGAGGAAGGGGAGGAAGCCGTCACCGAGCGGTCCGGTGTCCTGGTCCGGTCCCTCGATCAGCCCGGCCGTGACGGGGCGGTCCGCCGGGGCGGGTTCCGCCGCGCACAGCTCCCCCAGGGTGGCGGCCCGTTCCACATCGATCTCCAGCACCCCCGCGCGGTCCGTCGCGACGGCCACGGGACCGCTCGCGCCGTGTCCGCCGTAGCGGTGCAGGGTGAGGGCGAGCGCGGCCAGCAGGCGGGAGGTGTCACCGGCACCGGCGTCCGGCAGGTCGAGGTGGTGCGTGCCGTGCCCCGGGGCACCGGGCTCGCCGCCGCCCCAGTCCGGTGCGGCGGCCGGGGCGGGCGCGGGGGCCGCTCGGGGGGCGGTGTCCGTTCCGGGGGCGGGGTCCACTCCGGGGGCGGTGTCTGCTCCGGGCGAGGGGTCCGCTCCAAGGGCGGGAGGAGGAGCGGGGTTCCCACCGGGCTCCCCGGTGCCGGTCAGTGTGGCGAGCAGGTGCCGCAGCCCCCGCCGGTCCAGCCTGGCCCGGTCCGCGACGACCACCAGGTCCGCCTCACCGCCCTCGTACCGCAGCAGGACGCACCGCACGTCCGCCGTCGGCCTGTTCATCTCGGCCTCGCGGCGGCGGACGGCGAGCGGGTCCGCCGGTCCGGCCGGCACGTCGTCCACCCACAGCCGCCGGTCACCGGTGCCGGCGAGCCGGGCGCCGAGCGTGCGCGGGGACGCCGAGGGGCCGGTCAGCCGGACGCGGACGGCATGGCACTTAGCACCCGACACGGGTGTCCTCCCAGTCAGTTCAGCGGTGGTTCGGTGGGTGGCCGGGCCGCCGTCCCCGGCGGGCGGCGGCCCGGGTGGTGGGCGGTCCGGGCGGGCGGGCGGCCCGGCCGGGTGAGCGGCCCGGCCGGCAGACAGCGCGGTCGGCGGGCGGCGCGGTCGGCGGGCGGCGCGGTCAGCAAGCGGCTCGGTCAGCGGGCGGTGAAGCCGCCGTCGACGGTCAGCACCGACCCGGTCACCTGCCGGGAACCGTCCGACAGCAGATGGACCACCGTGTCGGCGACGTCCCCGGGCTCGATCAGCGCGTTCATCGGCTGTGCCGTGACGAACGTCTGCTCGTGTTCGCTCACCGGCACCTCCAGTGCCCGGGCGATCTCCGCGAGCATCCGCCCCTCGACCGCCGGATCGTCACGGACGGACCCCGGGCAGACCGCGTTCACCCGGACCTTCGCGGGGGCGTAGTCCAGGGCCGCGGCCTTCGTCAGGCCGATCAGACCGTGCTTGGCGGCCACGTACCCGGCGAAGTGCCGGTAGCCGACCAGGCCGGCGGTGGAGGCGATGTTGACGATGCTCCCCGAGCGGCGCGCGCTCATGGCCCTGCCCACCGTGCGGATCACCCGCCAGGCACCGGACAGGTCCACGTCGATCATCAACGACCACTCGTCCTCGTCGATCCCGTGCACCGGTTTCCCCGAAGGGGACGCGATGCCCGCGTTGTTGACGACGCCGTCGATCCGGCCGAAGCGGTCCTCGGCCAGTTCCACCGCCGCCTCGACCGAGCTCAGTTCCCGTACGTCGCACCGGGCGGTGAGCACCGTCCCGCCCTCCGCGCGGCAGAGCTTCGCGGTGTGCTCCAGCTGGGCCCGGGTACCGAGCGGGTAGGGCACGCCGGGCAGGTCTCCGCAGAGGTCCAGCAGCAGCAGGTCGGCCCCCTCGGCCGCGCAGGCCGCCGCGGTGGCCCGGCCCAGTCCGCGGGCGGCTCCGGTGACGAGGACGGTCTTCCCCCTCAGGCGCACGGCTCACCCGCCTCACGGCCGGCCGCGGCGAGACCGGCGGTGACGAGCGAGAGCAGTTCCCGGGGCGAACCGGTGAGGTACATGTGGCCGCCCGCCGGTTCGGCGGAGGTGAAGTCCGCTCCGGCGACCTTCGCCCAGGCGGCGGCCTGGTCCCGGGTGACCAGGGTGTCGTCGGCGCCCCGCAGGGAGGTGAGGGGCACGGGCAGCGGCAGGTCCGTCCCCGGCACGTAGTTCTCGTGCATCTCGACGTCCGCCCGCAGGGCCGGGAGGATCAGCTCGCGCATCTCGGGGTCCTCCAGCGCCTCGTGGGTGTAGCCGGCGAACTCGTTGACCCGCGCGAGGAACGCGTCGTCCGGCAGACCGGTGGCGCGGCGCTCACGCTGTTCGGCCGGCTGCGGGGAACCGCTGACGAACAGCCGGACCAGCTCGAAGTCCGGGTCGGCGACCAGCCGGTGCGCCAGCTCGTAGGCGAGTACGGCTCCCAGGCTGTGCCCGAACAGGGCGACCCGGTGCGGCCCGTCCGGGGTGCCGAGCGTCTCGCGGAGCTCGGCCAGCAGCCCTTCGACCGCGGTGGGGACGTCCGTGTACGGGTCCTCGTCGAGCCGCCGTTCCCGGCCCGGGAGCTGGAGCGGGAGGATGGTCAGCCCTTCGCCGGCGAACCGCTGCCAGGGGCGGTAGAAGGAGGCCCCGGCCCCCGCGAAGGGCAGGCAGACCAGGGTGGTGCCGGTGCTCATCTCAGTGGTCCCCTTCCCCGGCGGCCAGCCGGGCGTCGTACCGCACGGGCAGCTTCTTGAGGCCGCGGCTGGTCGAGTTGTCGAAGACCCAGTCGAGGCTGTCGTGCGGGACGGCCAGGGTCAGGCCGGGCAGTCTGCGCAGCAGGGTGGGGAAGGCCACCTGCCCCTCGACACGGGAGAGCGGGGCGCCCACGCAGAAGTGCGCGCCCTGGCCGAAGGCCAGATGCCGGTTGGGGCCACGGGTGATGTCGAGCCGGTCGGGGTCCTCGAACGCCTCCGGGTCCCGGTTGGCGGAGTCCATCAGGATATGGACGAAACCTTCCTTCGGGATGGGGCAGCCCGCCAGCTCCATGTCCTCGGTGGCGACCCGCAGGGTGCCCCGGTAGACCGGCGGCTCGAAGCGCAGGAACTCCTCGACGGCCGACTCGGCCAGCTCCGGCTTCGCACGGAGCAGTTCCAGCTGGTCGGGGTGGGCGAACAGCGCCTGCATGCCGTTGCCGATGAGGTTGGCCGTGGTCTTGTGTCCGGCGATGATCAACAGGACCAGGGTGGAGACGAGTTCGTCGTTGGTGAAGACGTCCTCCTCGTCGGCGGCCCGCAGCAGGATGCTGACCAGGTCCTCACCGAGGCCGGTACGGCGGCGCTCGTCGAGCAGGTCGACCAGGTAGCGCTCGATGCTGTCGCTCGCGCGCTTCAGCTCGGCGTTCGACTCCTCGTCCGCGAACGGGGCGCCGCTGAGCCAGTAGCCCCAGGCGTGCAGGTCGGGCCGGTCCTCGATCGGGACCCCGAGGAACTCGCAGATGACACGCATCGGCAGGGAGAACGCGAACTCCATCAGGTCGACCTCGCCCGACTCGGGGAGCGCGTCGATGAGTTCGTCGGTGATCTCCTGGATGCGGGGCCGCAGCAGGGCCATCCGGCGCGGTACGAACGCCCTGCTGACCAGCCTGCGGAGCCGGGTGTGCTCCGGGGCGTCGGCAGTGATCATGTTGCGTATGAGGACCGGGCTGCTGTCCTCCAGGAGGTCCCGGAACCAGGCCGGCGCGTTCTCCACCTGCTTGGACAGGCGGGGGTCGCTGAACCCTTCGAGCGCGGTCGCGTAGTCGGCGACGACGTACGCGTCCCCGCCCGGCGGGTAGTTGATGGCGTGGACGGGGCAGCCGGAGGTGCGCAGCCTGGTGTTCGCGGCGTGCGTACCACCGGGCTCGGGGTCCGTGAAGAACTCCGGCGGGAGCCGGTCGGCACCGGCCGCGCCGGTCCCCGCGGCGTCCGCCGCCCGGTCGGTGGTCGTCACGTCCGTTGTCTCGGCGGTCATCACTTCTCCTGGTGAGTCGAGTCCGCCACGGGGGCCGTCGCGGTCGCGGCGTACTCCTCGGGCGGGACCAGCTTGCGGATGCGCGGGCTGAGCGTGGGCAGGGCGGCCAGGCCGGATATGACGGCCATCGTCGTGAACACCCAGGTGGAGCCGGACAGATCGAAGATGGCACCGACGCCGAACACCCCGGCCGGGGCCGCGATCATCGACATGAACATCACCGCGCCGAGCACCCGCCCCTGCACCTTGTCGGGAGCGATGGCGGCCAGGTAGGCGAGGAAGAGCGCGCTGGTGATCGGCCCGCGCAGGAACACGCAGGCGACGATGATGCCGAGCGGTACGAGTCCGGACACGTTCGCCAGCAGTACGGCGGCGACCGGACCGATCCAGGCGGCGGTCAGGAAGATCACCGGCGGACTGGCCCACTTGATGATCGGGCTCGCCAGCAGCGAGCCGACGAGGCCGCCGATGCCGGCGATCGACAGCAGCATGCCGATGAAGGACGGGGAGGCGCCCCTGCTCTCGGCGGTGGCGATCAGCGCGAGGAAGACCCCGGTGTGGGTGAACGCCATGTTCGAGCCCATGATCCAGATGATCAGGAGGCGCAGGACCGGCTGCCGGGCCAGGAAACGGAAGCCCTCGGCCGCGTTGCGCTTCTCCCCCGGCTCCGGGCTCTCCACCTTGAGCGGCTTGCGGATGAACAGCATCAGCAGCGACGAGACCAGGAAGGCGATGGCCGCGCTGAGGAAGGGGAAGGCACGGGCCACCGCGAACAGGGCACCGCCCACCGGCGGTCCGCCCATGGTCGCGGCGAAGTACCGGACCTGGTTCTGCGCCGTCGCCTGGGTGAGCTGCGACGGCGGCACCAACTGCTTGATGACCGCCAGCCCGGTCGGGTTCGAGACCCCCAGGGCGGCGGCGGAGCCGACGGCCGTGGCGAAGATGACGAACGTGTTGGCATGGCCGGTGGTGATGAGCAGGGCGAACAGCCCGAGCAGCACGACCCGGACCAGGTTGCAGCCGATGAGCAGCAGCTTCCGGTCGATCCGGTCGGCGAGGCTGCCGCCGACGATCGACATCACGCTCGCGGTGATCAGCTGCGCCGATCCGACGGCGCCCGCGTAGAACGCGGAGCCGGTGGAGGAGATGATCAGCAGCGGGTAGGCGACCTCGGCGGTCTCCTTGGCCAGCGCGGCGAACGCCTCGCTGGTCCACAGCGCCTGGAAGTTCCCGTTGCGCAGCAGGGGTTTCTCCGGCGCGGCGTCCGCTCCCGGAGCCCCCTTCCCGTCCGCGTCCGGCGCGGCGGCGTTGCCCGGTTCCCCGGCCGGATCCGCCGTCGTGACGGCCCTCGTACCGGGAAACGCGCCCCCGTCCGGGGACGGGGCCTCCCCGCCGGGCCGTGGCACGTCCCTGCCGGGCTGTGCGGTGCTCTCGCCCGGTGGCTTTTCGGCCATCGTCATACCTTTCCTCGCTCAGCCGCTGTATCGGCCGGAAGCACCTTGAGCAGCTTCAGGGCCAGCTCCGGCGCGTACGGACGCGCGAGCATGGACCAGTGGTCCCCGTCGACCGGCTCGACCGTGATCCCGCCCCGGTAGAGACCGGCCAGCCGGTCACGCAGCCGGTCGGCCTCGGCCTGCCCGCTCGACGCCTTCAGGAGCACCGCCGGGCAGGGCACGGGCCGGGGCCGGTAACGCAGCACCGCCGCCTGACCGGCGACGAACCGTCTGCGCAGCTCCGGACTGCGCCGGAGCCGGCGGGCCGCCGGCCCGGTCCCGAGCACCATGCCGGCCTGGGCGCGCAGGCCCGCGCCCAGGAAGTCGGGGGCGAACGCCGCCGGCAGCCCTCCGGTGTCCGGGACGAAACCGTCCAGGCAGACGAGCAGGTCCACCCGCTCGCCCCGCCGGGCGAGCTGCCGCGCCATCTCGTGGGCGACGACGGCCCCGTAGGACCAGCCGCCGATTGTGTAAGGCCCCTCGGGCTGGGCGCGGAGCAGTGCGCGGACATGGCCGGCCGCGACGGCCTCGACCGTGCGCGGCCGCGGGCCCCCGGTGTCCTCCAGCCCCAGGACCGGGCGGCCTCCGGCGTTCTCCAGCAGGCCGGCCAGGGTCCGGTAGGGAAGTGCGGTACCCGTCGCGTCGGCGGCCAGGAACACCGGCCGCCCCGTACCGCCGTCGCCGAGGACGGCGACGCCCGGGACGCCCCGGGAGGCGGACACCGCTCCGGCGGGCGGCGTGGCCGAGGGCGCGGGCAGGTGCCGCTCCACCTCACCGACCAGGTCGCCGAAGGACGGCGCCCGGGAGAAGTCCGTGACGGAGAGGGCGCAGCCGGTGCGCTCGCGGATCCTGGCCGTCAGGGTGACGGCCAGGAGCGACTCCCCGCCCAGGGCGAAGAAGTCGTCGTCGTCCCGTACCCCGTCAACGCCGAGGGTGCGGCACCAGAGTTCCGCCAGCACGGGGCGCACCGTCGCGGCCGGTGCTGGAGGTACTGCCGCGGCCGGTGCGGGACGTGCTGCCGCGGCCGGTGCGGTGACGGGGTCCGGCGCCGGTGCCACGGCCCGTTCCGCGGGGGCCGCCGGGCCCGTGGCGTCCGTCCGCCGCCCCCGCCCCCGCCTCCGCAGGTCCTCGCCGAGGAACGGGTGGGCGGGCAGGGAACAGCGTGGCACCCGCTCCTCGCCGTGCCGCGGGTCCGCCGCGTCCAGCACGTCCAGCACATCCGGTACGTCCGCCAGGACACGGTCCGCACCCAGTTCCCACAAGGCGGCGAGGGCCGCCAGCAGGGCGGCGTCCCCGGTTTCGTCCGGGCCGGAGGTGAGCCGGACCGTCTGGTGGGCGCTGTTCCAGCCGGGGCTGGAACGCAGGCCCGCGATCATCGAACTCCCGGGCCCCAGCTCGACGTAGGTGGTGCAGCCCGAGCCGAGCAGGGTCTCCATCGCCGCGCCGAGGAGGACCGGCCGGCGCAGCTGGGCGGCCCAGTAGTCCGGGCCCGCCACCTCCTGCGGATCGGCCCAGGTGCCGGTGGTGTCGGAGATCAGCGGCCGCCGTGGCGGGCGGGCGGGCACCGACGACAGGGTCGCCCGCACCGCCTCGGCGGCCTGTTCCATGGCCTTCGTGTGGAAGGCGCGCCGGGTGTGGACCGGCGTGGTCCGGAGTCCCGCGAACGGGTCCCCGGCGAGCAGGTCGTCCATGGCCTTCTCGGGACCGGACAGGACGACGGAGCCCGGACCGTCCACGGCGACGGTGGCCTCGCAGCCGGCCGGCAGCCGGGACAGGACCTCCGCGGCGGAGGCCCTGACGCTCACCATGCGGCCCGGTTCGGTGTCCCACATCGCGCGGGCGCGCCGGAACACCAGCTCCGCGGCGTCCGCCGGGGACCAGACCCCGGCGAGGGCCGCGGCGGCGTACTCACCGACGCTGTTGCCGAGCATCGCGGCGGGGCGGACGTTCCACGCCTCCAGCTGACGGCCGAAGGCGTATCCCAGGGCGAACAGGCCGAGTTGCTGATGCACGGTGTCCGCGAACCAGTCCCCGGCACCCGTGCCGGCTCCGGTGCCGGAGGCGTCGGGCGCCTGGTCGGTACCGGTCCCAGTGCCGGTCCCGGCGTCCGTGACCACGGGCGCCAGGTCGATGCCGTGCGTGTCCCGGACGGTCCGGGCGATCTCGTCGAACGCCGCCCGGAACCCGGGCAGCAGCCGGTACGCCGCGGCGCCCGCGCCGTGCCGCAGGGTGCCCTGCCCCGGGAAGAGGAAGGCGGCCTTGCCCAGCTTCCGCGGTGGTGCGGCCGCCGTCCTGCCCCCGGAACCCGCCCCGCCACCGGTGTCCGGCGCGGTGTCCGCTCCCTCCTGCACACCGCGCAGCAGCCGGGCGGCCTGGGCCGGGTCCGAGGCCACCAGCATCCGGCGGTGCCGGTGGACCCGCCGTGCGGCGAGGGTCCGGGCCGTCCCGGCGAGCGTCGGGGGCTGTTCAGCGCCGCCGCCGTCCGGGTCGAGCCGGTCGGCGAGCGCCCCGGCCAGCCGCCCGAGCGCCTCGGGGGTGGCCGCCGACAGGGCCAGCGGGCGGGGACCCCCGCGTACCGTGCGCGGTACGTGGCTGGGCGCGCCCTGGAGCACCACATGGGCGTTGGTACCGCCCACCCCGAAGGAGCTGACCGCCGCCAGCCGGGTTCCGCGCTCCGGCCAGGGCGCGTTGGCGTCGGCGATCCGGAACGGCGAATCCTCCAGCTCCAGCAGCGGGTTGGGGCTGGTGAAGTGGGCGGTGGGCACCAGCTGCCCGCGCTCCAGCATCAGTACGGTCTTGATCAGCCCGGCGACACCGGAGACCACACCGGTGTGCCCGATGTTCCCCTTGACCGCACCGAGCAGGCAGGGGCCGCCGTCCCGGCCCACGGTCCCGAACGCCTCGGCCAGGGCCTGCACCTCGACCGGGTCGCCGAGCCGGGTCGCCGTGCCGTGCGCCTCGACGTAGTCGATGTCCGCCGGGTCGACGCCGGCGATCCGCTGGGCGGCGCGGATCACCTCGCTCTGGCCGGCGGCGGACGGCGCGGTGTACGCCATCTTGTCCGAGCCGTCGTTGTTGACCGCCGTACCGGTGATCACCGCGGCGATCCGGTCGCCGTCGCGCAGCGCGTCCGCGAGACGTCTGAGCACGACGACGGCGACGCCCTCGCTGGGCACGGTGCCCGCCGCACGGGCGTCGAAGGGCCGGCAGCGCCCGTCCGGCGACAGGATGCCGCCCTGCTCGAAGAGGTAGCCCCACTCCCCTTCCGGCATCACGGTGACACCGCCGGCCAGTGCCGCGTCGCACTCGCCCCCGACCAGGGCGCGCGCGGCCAGGTGCACCGCCGTCAACGAGGTCGAGCAGGCCGTCTGGACGGTGAGGGCGGGGCCCCGCAGCCCCAGCCGGTAGGCGACGCGTGTCGCGAGGAAGTCCTTCTCCTGGCCTATGTAGCGGGCGAGTTCGCCCTGCTCCTCGTCGGCGTGGTGGCCGACCCGGTCGGCTCCCGCGTACACCCCGATCCGGCCCGGGAAGCGGGACGGGTCGATGGCCGCGTCGTCCACGGCCGTCGAGGCGCATTCGAGGAAGACCCGCTGCTGCGGGTCCATCGCCGCGGCCTCGGCCCTGCTGTACCTGAAGAACGCCCGGTCGAACCGGCGCGAGCCGGTGATGACCCCCATGGCCGGGACGAAGTTCTCCCGGCGCACATAGGCCGGGTCGGCCCCCTCGGCCAGCAGCCACTCGGGGTCGAACCGGGTGATCCCGTCCACCCCGCCCGTGAGCGCGGCCCAGTAGGCGGGCACGTCGTCGGCGCCGGGCAGCCTGCAGGCCATGCCCACCACGGCCACCGCGTTCTCCGTCGGCACGGTCACACTCCTCCGGTCCGGGGACCGGCGGCGGCCGTCCCCAGGTCGACGTACAGGTGGTCGAGTCCGACGTACGACAGGTTGGGGCCCCACTCGGCGGCCTCGGGGGCGAGCCGGGCGTCCGGGAACCGCTGTGCGAAGCGGCGCAGGAGCACCGCCGCCTCCAGCCGGGCGAGCGGTGCGCCGACGCAGTAGTGCGGCCCGTACCCGAAGACGAGGTGCTGTTCCGGCCGGCCGGCCGGCCCCGTGACCGGGCACCCGCCGGAGGGCCCTGCGGCCGGACCGCTCCCCGGGACCGGGCCGCTCCCGGCGTCCGGGCCGTCCCCGGCGTCCGGGTCGGCGAGCAGCCCCTGCCCGGTGAGGCTGACCATCACCAGGTCGCCCTCCTCCAGGCGGGCTCCGGCCACCTCCTGGTCGTAGGCGACCACACGCCCCAGGTGCCGCAGCGGCGGCCGGGTGACGAGCACCCGTTCCACGAGCGCCTCCACCGCGCCCTCCCGCTCCTCCCGGACCGCGTCCCACACGTCCCGGTCGCCCAGCGCGGTCAGCACCACCGACCCCAGCAGCGACGCCGTCGTCTCCAGGCCGCCGAAGAGGTTCATCGCCCAGGTCGCGGTCGTACGGGCCCGGTCCCGCGGGGTGTCCCGGGGGAAGGCCGCGGGGGCCGAGGCCCGGGAGAGCGCGTCGGCCATCTCCGTCATGGCCCGGTGCGCGTCCCTGGCGTAGTCCTGCCGGTACATCGCGCCGATGAACAACGACAGCATCCGCGACCAGCGGTGCAGCGTCTCGGGACGCTCGTCGACACCGACCACGTGGGCCATGACCGTGCCGGAGATCCCGTCGGCGACCGTCGGCACCACGTCGTGCGGCCGGGCCGCGGCGAGCGCGTCGAGGCACTCGTCGACGATCTCCTCCACCCGCCCGGCCAGGGAGCGGACGTAGGAGGCGGAGAACATCCGCTGCACCGGCCTGCGCAGTTCCGTGTGCTCGGGGGCGTCGGTCTGGACGAACCAGAGCCGCAGGAACTCGGTGAGCTCGTGGTACTCCGCCCGTGCCGTGTCCGTCATGTACAGCTGGAAGGAGCGCTCGAAGGTCCCGGAGGCGAAGCCGGGGTGGTTGAGGACCTGCCGGGCCAGTCGCGGATCCGCGACGACCCAGCAGTCCAGTCCGTCGTCCCACTCGGGGGGCGCCGCGCCTTCCGGGATCACCAGAGGCACCGCGGCCGGCTGCGTACGGTTCACCGGCCGGCGGCCTTCCCGGCGCCGGCGGCCTTCTCCACGAGCACCCGCAGACCGTCCGGGGTCGGGGAGAGCAGGAAGTCACGCAGGCGCACGCCCACTCCCAGCCGGCTCTTGAGCCTGCGCATGAGCCGGACCGCCCCCAGGGAGTTCCCGCCCACCATGAAGAAGTCGGTGTCGGCCGTGATCCCGGTGACCGGTTCGTCGCTCTCGACGGACTCGGCGAACAACTCCATGATCTGCCCCGTGAGATCGGGGGCGGCCTCCCCCGGGTCCGCGCCGGCGGGAGCCGCGGACGACGCCCGCCCGGCCGGCACCGCGAGCGCCGCGAGGGCCCGCCGGTCGACCTTGCCGTTGGCCGTCACCGGCAGCCGGTCCACCACGGCCCACAGGGCCGGCACCATGTAGGCCGGGAGGCGCTCCCGCAGCAGGGCGCGCAGCCCTGCCGCGTCGATCCGGGCGCCGTCGGCCAGGACCACCGCGGCCACCAGCCGCTTGTCCGCGCCGCCGCCGTCCGTGACGCTCACCACGGCGTCCCGGACCTCCGGATGTGAGGTCAGGGCGTCCGCGACGGCACCGAGTTCGACCCGGTAGCCGCGGAGTTTTACCTGGTCGTCGGCGCGGCCCAGGAAACGCAGCCGCCCCTGGCCGTCGATCCGTACGACGTCGCCCGTCCGGTAGAGGCGTTCGGGCACATCGGGTGAGAACTCCCCGAAGGAGCGCGCCGTCTCCTTCTCGTCACCGAGGTAGCCGTCGGCCAGCCCGGCCCCGCCGGCGTACAGCTCCCCCACCGCTCCCGGCGGCACGGTCCGGTGGCGCTCGTCGAGCACGTACACCCGGGTGCCCGGCACGGGCCGGCCGATCGGGAGCGGGCCGTCGGCCTCCTCGGGCCGCCGCACCGTGTGGGTGGCGGTGAAGGTGGTGTTCTCCGTCGGCCCGTAGCCGTTGGTGATCACCAGACCGGGGTGGCGGGCGAGCGCGCGGGCCACGTGCTCGTGGGGCACCACGTCACCGCCCGTCAGCAGCTGCCGCATCCCGGCGAACGAGTCGGGGGCGAACTCCTCGACCAGCCGGAACAGTCCGGCGGTCAGCCAGGCGACCGTGACCTCGCGCTCGCGCAGGAAGGTGCCGAGCTCGGTGGGCGACGCCGGCCCGGGCGGGTGCACCTCCAGGGTGGCCCCGGTCAGCAGGGCGCCCCACAGTTCCAGCGTGGAGGCGTCGAAGGCCAGCGGCGACAGCCGCAGCATCCGCTCGCCCGGCCCGAGGCGCACGTAACCGGCCTCGTGCACCAGCCGGAGCACCGCCCGGTGGGGGACGGCGACGCCCTTGGGCTCACCGGTCGATCCCGAGGTGAACGCGACATAGGCCAGGCGTGCCGGGTCCTCCCCCGCCACCGGCCCGGCGGCCCGGGGCGCTCCGGCGTCCGCCCAGGACGGTTCCCAGGTGGGCACCGGTGTGACGCCCAGCGACCCGATCCTGTTCGCGGCGGGTCCCCCGACCGGTCCGGCCAGCGCCGCGGCCGGTTCCGCGCGCCTGACGATCCTCGTCAGATGGGCGTCCGCGTCCCCCGGTTCCACACCGACGTACGCGGCACCCGCCCACTGCACACCCAGTACGGCCACGGCCTCGGCGACCGACCGCTCCACCCCCACCAGCACCCGGTCGCCCGGCCGGACACCCGCCTCGATGAGCAGGCGCGCCTGCTCGGCGGCGGCCTCCGCCAGCTGCGCGTAGGTGAGTTCGGCCGACTCGTCGCGTACGGCGACGGCGTCCGGGGTGCGCGCGGCCGTCGCGCGGAACAGCGCGTCGAGGGAGGTGGCGGGCAGGTCCTGGACACCGCTGTTGATCTCGTCGAGCCGGGCCCGGCCGGCCTCGGAGACACAGCGCACCTCCTCCAGCGGGACGTCCGGGCCGGTCGCGAGCTGTTCCACGGCGGCCCGGAAGTCGGCGACGAACGCGCCGGTCTCCTCCTCGGTCCAGACCCCCGTCGCGTACTCCACGTGCCCGGCGAACGAGGGCTCGGCCCGGCCGATCAGCATCGTCAGGTCGAACTGCGACCCCCCGCCGTGCCCCTCCTCGACCCGCAGCCGCACGGGGCCGGCGTCCACGACGGGCGGGACCAGCTGGTCGTGCATGCCGAAGCAGACCTGGACGAGGGGGTGGCAGCCGAGGCTGCGTTCGGTGCCGAGGCGGGAGACCAGTTCCTCGAAGGGCAGGTCGCCCGCGTCGATGCTCTGCCCCAGCGAGGCGTGCACGGAGCGCAGATAGGCCGAGGCGCTCGCCTCGTCGTCCACGTCCACGCGTACCGGCACGAGGTTCCCGGACACCGCGACCAGGTGCTCCAGCTCATGGGAGTCCCGGCCGAGCAGGGGCACCCCGACGAGCAGCCGGCCCGCGCCCGTCCGGCGGCCGACCGTCAGGCCGAAGGCGCCGAGCAGGAAGGCGAACGGGGTGATGCCCAGCTCCCGGGCCCGCGCCGCCACCGCCCCGGTCACCTCGGCCCCCAGGTCCAGAGCCGTACGGGCGCCCGCGGCGTCCTGGACCGCGGGGCGCTGCCGGTCGGCGGGCAGTTCGATCACCGAGGGCACCCGGTCGAGGTGCTTCTCCCAGAACGCGGCCTGGCTGTCCCACACCCCGGCCTCCCGCAGCGCCCGCTGCCGGCCGGACAGCACCCGCACCGGCACGTCCGGGCCGAGGTCCGGCTCGGGGGCCCCCTGGACGAGCGCTCCGTAACGGGCGAAGACCTCCTTGAGCAGCAGCCCCACCGCCCAGCCGTCCAGCACCATGTGGTGCGCCACCAGGACGACGGCGTCGCCGCCCCGCGGGCGGGTGAAGTGCAGGAAGCGGTAGGCGGGCGCGGCCGACAGCACGAACGGCTCCCGTGCCGAGGCCGCCGACTCACGGCCGACGTACTCCTCGAAACCGTCCGCCGGGCCGTCGTACGGGAACGTCTCCAGCCGGGGCACGTGGGCGGGCAGCACCTCGCGCACGGCGTCCTCGTCGGTCTCCCGGAAGACGGTGCGCAGCCCTTCGTGGCGGGCGGCGGTCCGGGCCAGGGACTCGGCGAGCGCCTTGGGGTCCAGCCGGGCGTCCTCGGCCGCACAGCGGAAGACCAGGTTGTACGGGGAACCTCCGGCCACCCGCTCGATGAGCCACATCCCGCGCTGCGCCGGTGAGAGGGAGGCGTCGTCGGCGCCGGCTTCCCCGGCACCGGTGTCGGTCCGCTCCACGGGCCGCGCGCCGTCGAGCACCCTGGCCAGGGGCTCCGCCCCCAGGAGCGCCTTCACCGCGACGCCCAGGCCCAGCCGCTCGCGCAGCAGTGCCGCCAGGCGCATGGCGCGCAGCGAGTCCCCGCCCAGGGCGAGGAAGCTCTCCGTCGCGAAGCCCGCCGGGCCGGTCTCCTCGCCGAGGACGGAGACGGCGAGATCGTCGGGTGTCATCGGGCGGCCTCGCCGGCCGTGCGGCGGTGGCGGGCGGCGTCGAGCGCGCCGGCGCCGCCGGCGGGTGCCGGAACCTCGGCGGGGGCCGCCAGGAGGTCGGCCTGGCCGCTCACGGTGGCCGAACGGAACAGGTCGACGGTGCGCAGCATGCGCCCGGAAGCCTGGCTCAGCTTCTCCACCAGCACGACGAGCAGCAGGGAGTCGCCGCCCGACTCGAAGAAGCTGACGTCGTCGTCCACCTCGTCGGTCTCCAGCACCTCCTGCCAGATGGACCGCACGAGGTCGAGCCGCTCGGCGGGATCGTCCAGGTCGATCGCGTGGACGGGCTGTTCGAGCACGGGTTCCTCCGGTGAAGTGGCAAGGTCCACGGCGCTGCGCCGCAGATCCGACAGGAAGGCCGGGACGGCTGAGGGGTCGGTGATGTCGACCGGGTGGTCCAGGGACAGCTCCAGTCGCCGTCCTTCGGTGCTCTCCTCGACGCGGACGAACACCGCGAGGTCGTACTTGATGTACAGGGGGTCGAGCGGCCGCAGCCGGCCGGTCGTGCCGGGGGCCAGTTCGGGGGTGTGCGGCGCGTCGTCCAGATTGAGGAGCACCGGGGTCAGCGGCGGCCAGAGCGCGTTGCGCTTCGGGTTGAGCTCGGCGGATATGGCGTCCAGCGGCACATCGCTGTCCATGAACGCCTCCATGCTGCCGGTCCGTGCGTTGCGCAGCAGCTCGCGCCAGGTGGTGGATCCGTCGAGGGAGACCCGCAGCACCACCGTCGTGATGAACATGCCGATCACGTCGGCGGCCTCGGGCCGGTCGCGGCCCGGCCAGGCGAAGGCGATGAGGAAGTCCCGCTGGGTGCTGCCGCGGGCCAGGGCGGCGGCCAGCAGCGCGACCCCGAGCATGAAGGTGGTGCAGCCCTCCTGGGCCGCCACGGCCAGGACCTTCGCGGTCGTTCCCGGGTCGAGGCGGGTGGCGGCGGAGGCCCCGACCAGTGACGTTTCCTCGGAGGCGCGTACGAAGGGGAGGTGTACACCGGTGGGAGCGCCGCGCAGCCGCTCGACCACCTCCTGGACCTGGGCGGCCGTCTCCTCTTCGGAGGGCTCCGCGACCACCGAGGCGGGGTGCGGCGGACTGCTCAGCTCCGGCTCCACGCCGGCCAGCGCGGCCCGGTAGAGGGTGAATATCTCCTCGAGCAGCATCGTGCGGGACAGGCCGTCGAAGACGATGTGGTGCGAGGTGAGGACGAGGAGGGTGCGTTCGGTGTCCAGCCGGATCACCTCGGCCCGCGCGGGTGCCTCGGTGGCGAGGTCGAACGGGGTGCTGCACAAGGCGCTGACCAGCCGGTCGACTTCGGCCGCGGTCCAGCCCTCGGCCGCCGCGTCGAGGAAGCCTGCGTCGGCCGGCGCCCCGTGGGTGCTGTATTCGACCCGGCGGCGTTTCACGTCGAGCCGGAACCTCGCCCGCAGCGAGGGGTGCCTGCCGAGGGCCCGGCGTACCGCGTCCACCAGGACCGGGTGGTCCACCGGCCCGGTGAACTCGATGACCGAGGGCACCAGTTGGGTGGGCTTCAGTAATTCATCGCGGTCCAGCACCCATAAACCCTGCTGCATCCTGGTGGCCGGATACCAGGAAGGCTCTTCCACTAACGGATCGGACAGCAAGAGGAATCCCCCGAAGACTCAGCCGAAGAGAACGCAGGAATCCGGTGCACACAGCACCGGACAACGAATACGTAGACTTGGAACAGCCTTTGCCATTGCTTTCCCTGAACCCCCCCAGGGAATGAGCCGGGCAACGGCCGGATTGAAGCTATGACCGCCCCAATGCGCATGTCAAGGGGGCCCCGCCGGGTCTCGCGGAACGCTCTCTTTTAGCCAAGTGGCCCAAAATCGCCTGTTGTTGTCAATGCGCCACCGAGGGCGGTCCCTGTCCTGTACGTTGTTCGGCGGCGTCCCGCCCGTCACATTCGGGAGAGGGCCGGCTCAGCCTCGGACGAAAGGACGACAGCCTTGAAAGTCCACGATGCCGCGATTTCCGGATGCCCTGTACACCGGGGAACGGCCGACCTCGTCGATCCGCTGCTCCACAGCAGTGGCGACGCGCACGCCGTGTGGAGCCGCATGCGGGCACAGCCCACGCTGACCCGTCAGGAGGTGGACGAGAAGCGCGGTTTCTGGAACATCGTCGGCTTCGACGACGCCGAATTCGTGCTGCGGGAGACCTCGCTCTTCACCTCGGAGCGCGGCACCATGCTCGACCTCCTCGGCACGGACGACCCGGCCGGCGGCAAGCAGCTGGCCGTCACGGACCCGCCCCGGCACACGGAGATGCAGACCCGGCTCAAGAAGGCCCTGGCCATCCGGGCCGTCGAGCGGCAGAAGGACATGATCAGGTCCCTGATCCTGGAGCTGATAGCCCCGCTCGGCGACGGCGGCACCTTCGACTTCGCCGAGGCGATGCTGGCCATGCCGATGTCGGTGACCGGCACGATGATGGGGTTACCCAAGGCCGACTGGCCCTGGCTGAGCCGGCTCACCACGGTCTGCATCGCCGCGGACGACCCCGACTACCAGGACCCCGGCGGCAAGGAGGCCACCCTGGAGTCGGCCCACCGCGAGCTGTTCGCCTACTTCCAGGACCTGGTCCGCTTCCGCCGCAACGACCTCGGTGACGACCTGCTGAGCGTGCTGATCTCGACCGAGTTCGAGGGCCGCCACATGGACTCCGGGGAGATCGTGGCGAACTGCTACAGCCTGCTGCTCGGCGCCAACGTCACCACCCCCCACTCACCGAACTACGTCATGGCGGAGTTCATCGGCAGCGGGGTGCTGGAGGACTGGGCGGCGCACCCGGACGTCAACGTGACGGCCGTCGAGGAGGCGCTGCGCTGGGCCTCCCCCGTGAACCACTTCCTGCGCTACGCGACGCGCGACGTCGAGGTACGCAACACCCTGATCCGCGAGGGTGACGCGGCGGTGGTCTGGCTCGGGGCCGCCAACCGGGACGAGTCCGCCTTCCCCGACGCGACGGTCTTCGACATCCGCCGCAAGCCCAACAAGCACCTCGCCTTCGGCATCGGCCCGCACTACTGCGTCGGACACAGTGTCGCCCGGGTCACCCTGCGCATCCTCTTCGAGGAACTCCTCTCCCGCTTCGAGCGGTTCGAGCCGGCCGGCAAGCCCGAGCGCCTGGCCTCGAACTTCGTGTCCGGCTACAAGCGCGTCCCCCTCACGGCCCGGCCCCGCGCCGGTGCCGGCGTCCGCCGCCCGGAGTGAGCCCCAGATGCCCGTGACCCCTGCGGACACCCCGTGGCTGCGCCGCTTCCACACCGCCGACGACGGCGCCCTCAGGCTCTTCTGCTTCCCGCACGCCGGCGGCAACGCCTCGTACTTCTTCCCGCTGTCCACCCTCCTGGCGCCCCGGACCGAGATGCTGACCGTCCAGTACCCGGGCCGTCAGGAGCGGTTCAACGAACCCCGCATCGAGAGCATGACCGAGCTGGCCGACATCATTGCGGCCGAACTCACCGGCTGGACCCGGGTGCCCTTCGCGCTCTTCGGGCACAGCATGGGCGCGACCCTCGCCTTCGAGGTGGCCTGCCGGCTGCGCGCGAACGGCGCCGAGCCGTCCGCCCTGTTCGTCTCCGGCCGCCGGGCGCCGTCGATCCCCGCACCGGGCTCGGTCCACCTCGCGACCGACGAGGAGCTGGTCGCCGACATCCGGCTGCTGGGCGGCACCGAGTCGCGGATGCTGGACAACGCCGAGCTGCTGGCCGCCATCCTCCCGGCGGTCCGGAGCGATTACGTCGCCACGGAGACGTACCGCTACCAGGGGGCCGACCCGCTCCGCTGCCCCGTCACCGCCTTCATCGGCGACGCCGACCCCCGGGTGGACACCGTCCAGGCCGAGGCGTGGGCCCGCCACACCACGGGCCGCTTCCAGCTGCACACCTTCAGCGGCGGCCACTTCTTTCTGGCCAGGCACTTCGACGCCCTCGCGGAGAGTATCGGCGCCACCGTGGGCCCGGGCGATCAAGAACTGCTCACCCGGAATTAACAGATCCGTAATCCTTCACCTACGCACCGACCATCGGATAGGACTCACCATGAAGTACCGCGTCATCGGCAGCGACCCCGCCACCCGCCGTGAGGTGAGCGTGGTGAGCCTGGGTTCGATGCTCTTCGGAACGGTGACCGACGAATCGACATCGTTCGCCGTTCTCGACCGTTTCGTCGAGGCGGGCGGGAATTTCATCGACACCTCCAACAACTACGCTTTCTGGGTCAACGGCACCCAGGGCGGGGAAAGCGAGGAACTCCTCGGCCGCTGGATCCGCAGCCGGGGAATCGGTGACGAGATCACCATCGCGACCAAACTCGGCGCCCGCCCGAACGCCCCCACGAGCGGATTCAGCCTCGACATCGAGGGCCTTTCCGCCAAGGTGATCCGCGAGTCCGCCGAACGCAGCCGGGAGCGTCTCGGTATCGAGCGCATCCACCTGCTCTACGCACACGTCATGGACGAGAAGACCCCGCTGGAGGAGACCGTCGGGGCGTTCGGCGAGATCGTCGCCGACGGCATCGCCGGACTGCTGGGCGCGAGCAACCACTGGGCCTGGCGTGTGGAGCGCGCCCGGAGCCTGGCCGCGGCGGCCGGCGTCCCCGGCTACGAGGTCCTCCAGCACCACCACAGCTACCTCCGCCAGCGCACCGACACCCCGAGCCTGCGCTCGCCCGACGGCAACCAGGGCCTGGTCAGCGGCGACCTGCTGAGCTACGTACGCGCGAACCCCTCACTCACCCAGATCGCCTACTCCCCGCTGCTCTCCGGCGGATACGTCCGCGACGACAAGCCGCTGGGCCCGGGCTTCGAGCACGCGGGCACGGACCCCCGCCTGAAGGCGGTGCGCGAGGTCGCCGAGGAGACCGGCGCCACCGTCAACCAGGTCGTGCTGTCCTGGCTGATGGGCGGCGACATCCCCGTACTGCCCCTGGTCGGCGCCTCGTCGACCGCCCAGCTGGACGAGAACCTCGCCGCGGTCGACCTCGAACTGACCCCGGAACAGCGGGAGAAGCTCGACACCACCAACTGACCCCGCCCGCCCACCCGCCACCGACGGCCGGCCCCGGTCCCCGGGACCGGCCGTCGCCGTGCGACGCGACACCACCCGGAAGGGGGCACCCCGGAGAAGAACAGAACCCAGGGCGGATGACGATCCGGCCTGGGCCCCCTCTGAGCCGCCTTCGGGATTCGAACCCGAGACCTATGCATTACGAGGGCCCGCACGATCATCCCGGGTGGTGCTGGGCGGTGCCGCGGAATCCCGTTTCCCCAGCTCAGAGGCGTCCGACCGTGATCACCACGACGCCGGGTCCACCCTGGTGCCACCCAGTCCGCTCACGCAGCGCTCACACAACCGGGGCCCATGGACCGTGTCCTATGCCGTGAGTCGGGCGAGTCGTCTGTAGCGGAGGGCGGGCAGCGGGCAGCGGAGGGTGGCGGCGAGGCCGGGAACGGCCAGGCAGTTGCGGGGATGGCGTTCGTAGCGGTGGTTCAGTCTGCGGTAGCCGGCCAGCCAGGACCTCGCCCGCTCGATGACCCGACTGCGGCGCCCAGCCGTTCGCCGGACTCGACTCCCTTACGCGCGATACGCACTCCGATGTGCTTGCTCCATAGCCATTTCCGCAGGTGAGGCACGTCGTATGCCTAATAGGCGTCGAGGTTGGCTGCTGCCGGCCTCGGCAGGGGCTGTGTCTCGTTTGGTGACCCAGGACCATCGGCTTCAGTGCGAGGCTGTCGTGAGTGTTGGCCGCGGAGAGGCCGACGAGGAGGGGCAGTCCGTCCGCGTCCGACAGGACGTGCATCCTGGAACCCGGCTCACCCCGGTCCGCGGGCCTGTGAGTACGCCCCCTTTTCAGCCCTCACGTGGGCGGAGTCGAGGGCTGCCCGGGAGAGGCCGAGGAGGCCGGCGCCGTCCAGGCGGTGCAGGATCTCCTCGTGCAGCCGGCCCCACACACCGGCTCTCGACCAGATCAGGAACCTGCGGTGGGCCGTCGATTTCGAAATCCCGAAACAGGGCGGCAACACACGCCAGACGCATCCACTGACCAGGACGTGGACGATCGCCGTGAACAGCGCCTCATCAGGCGTGTCCTGCGTCCCGCCGCCCTGCGGCCTCGCCCTCGACGGCGGGATCAGCGGCCCCGCGATCTCCCACAACCCGTCCGGAACGATTCGACTCCACGCCCCCCGCCCCTATTCGGACACGATCGGGCACAGTGACACCCGGATCACGCGCGACATCTACCAGAGCGTGCTCCCCCACGTCGGCAAGAACGCCGCCGAGGCCACCGCCGAGCTGGTACCGCTCCAGCGGAAGGCCGACCAGGAGAAGCAGGTCCGCGAGGCCGCCGAGGAAGCGAAGAAGGCCAAGAGGAAGAGCAAGGCCAAAAGGTGACGCGGAAGGGCTGACCACCGCTTCGCTCACGCGCCGCGCCCACAAGCCATCGCACCTGCCTTGTGGCGTCCCTCCAGGACGTTCCACATCACGGACATGCCCTGGCGAGCACCCGGACGGCGATAGCCTGACACCCAGTCAGTGCGACTGTCCAGGGAGGGAATGCCGCATGGCCGTAGCCATGTACCGAGCCGTCCTGCTCGCGCGAAGGAACAAACAGCGCAATGAGAAGCTGAGTGCCCGCCGCAGGAAGCTCGACCGGCACGTCGTCCAGGAGAGTACGGCGCAGGAGAAGCAGCGGCAGGCCACCTACGAGCGGGCCCTCGTCCCCTTCCGGGACGCTTTCGCGCGGCTCAAGCGGGTGGATCTGGCCGAACTTGCCCCGGTGGATCCGGCTGGGCACACCACGGCCGACGTCGAACTGCTGGAGATACAGCGGCTCGCGGTGTCCGCGGTCGGGTCGCTCATCGGGGGCGGAGCCGCCGGAGCGGGCATCGGCGCGGCCACCTACCTGGCCGTCGGCGCCTTTGCCACCGCGTCCACCGGCACAGCTATCTCCGGGCTTTCCGGGGCCGCCGCGAGTAGCGCCACCATGGCCTGGCTGGGCGGTGGTTCGCTGGCGGCGGGCGGCGGTGGAATGGCCGCCGGGACGGCGGTCCTGGCCGCGGTTGTCGCGGTGCCTACGCTCGTCGTGGGCGGAGTCCTCCTTGAATGGCGGGGCCGCTCGGCCCGCGAGGACCAGGAGAAGGTCGCCGAGGAACTGGGAGCGGCGGAGTCAGAACTGGCGGAGGCCCGCCGGACCTTGTCCGAGGTGTTCCAGCGCAGCCGGGAGATCCGCCTCGTACTCAAGGACCTCTGCGTGGCCATGGAAGAGCGGCTGCCGGCCTTCGCGGCACTGGCCGCCGACCATGACGACTACAGGGCGTACGACGCGGAGCAGCGAGCTCAGGTCAAGGAGGTCTTCGATCTCGCCTGCACGACTGTGAAGGTGATGGCGGCCCCGCCGGCCGGAGAGGACGGCCGGGTCGGCGAGCTGTCCGGCCGTGTCGTTGCGGACGCCCGGGCCCACCTTGCCGAACTGGCATCCGCCGCATGAGCCGTACGGTCCTGCCCGGCGCCGCCGACCAGGCCGCCTGGACGGTCGCGGACGCCGCCACCCGCCGGCTGGCCGAGGCCACCGTCGAGACGTTGTGCACCCAGAAGACGGTGGAGCGGCTGGTGCACCGGTACGTCAACATCGGCAACGCCCAGCGTGCCGGACACCTCTTCGAGGTACAGCACGCGCTCTCCTTCAACCAGAACGCGATCCGGGCCGGCGCGTCGGTCCGGGCTGTGGTCACGGAGTGGGCCGAAGGCGGCTCGCAGACGGCCCCGGCCGATCTCTGGCTCGTCGACCGGGGCCGGCTCGTGGGCCAGGCGCAGGCCAAGTTGATGGACAGCGTCCCGAAGACCGCGCACCAGGTGGCCCAGCCGCACTACGAGGGGATGACGCGGCTGGTGGCGGGCGACCGGGTCGCCGCCGTGGACAGTCTGCTGGAGCGCCGACTCACCATGTCTCCCGAGGGAGTGCGGTTCGCCGACTACGCTGACGCCCACGCGCATCTGAAGGACCGGCTGAAGTACGGCGACGTCGCCTCCGACCCGATCGACCTGGCCGACGCGCACCGTTCGGCCCTCGACCCGATGCGCTGGGCGCGCGGCGAGGCGGTACGAGCGGCCGGCCGGGAGACGGCGGCCGTAGCGGGAACGGCGGCGGCGGCCGGCGGGCTGGTGGCCGGGGCCGTGTCCGCTGCCGGACAGCTGGCCCGGGTGCGGGCGGGTGAGACCTCGGCCGCGTCGGCAGCCCTCACAGCAGCCGCGTCGGCGGCCCGGGCTGCGGCGCGGTCCGGGGCCGTGGCGGGGCTGGGATCGGTGATCCGTACGGCGTCGCGGGCCGGGCGTCTGCCTGCGGTACTGGGCGGCGGAGACCTGGCGTTCGCGACGGCCGGTGCCGCGTACGCGGTGGCGGAGGCCGGTGTGGCACTGGCGCTCGGGCGGATCGACGCGGGCGAGTTCGCGGCCTGCAGCGCTGAGGCCACCCTGCGGACCGCTCTGGGCTGGGCGTGCGGGGCGGTGACGCAGACAGTGATCCCGGTGCCGGTGGTCGGGGCACTGGTGGGCGGTCTGGTGGGCCAGGCAGCCGGCACGCTGATCGTGCAGGGCCTGCAGGCCGCTTTGGTGGCGGTCCGCGGCACCGGTGCGCCGGGCGCGCAGCTGCTGGAGCGGGAGCTGCTCACGGCTTCCCTGACCTCGGGGCTGCTGGGCTCAGCGGCGGCCGGCCTGGGTCCGGCGACGCGCGCGTCGGCCGTCGTGCTGCCCGGGCTGAAAGACGTACGGCAACGACTCGCGGGCACCGATCCGGCGGCCGCGCTGTCCGGTCTGGCGGCGCTGACGGCTGAGGAGGCCAGCCGTCCCATCTTCCTGACACCGGAGGAGTTCGACACCTGGATGGCGTCCGAGGACGCCCCGCTGGTCCTCGACCCCAACTGGTGAAGCAACGCGGGCACTCCCCCGACGGAAGCCGCTCGCCGACCTGATGCCGAGCCGGTCGGCCTGTCGAACGCTCACGCATCGCTCACGCAAGCCGTTCCCACGGCGTTCCCATCACGCGACGCGCACCACCCGGGCATGAAAAAACCCCAGGTCACGGCGAGTGAGTCCTGGGGTAATTCCGAGCCGCCTTCGGGATTCGAACCCGAGACCTACGCATTACGAGTTGTCCGATCTCACTCCGACGCGGTCCATAGACGTCCGTCATGCAGCTAGCTGACCTGCTTACCGGTCATCTCAGACAGCAGCGAACGAGCCTGAACGACTGCGGAGTGGGCGGCAACTGAGACTGGAAATGAGACCGACACAAGCCGCTGGCCAGGGGAGAGTTCGAACGGTGTCCGGCGCTGTCTGGCGCCCCTCATCAGGACGCTGTCCGGCCACAGCATCTCTTGTACTTAAATCCGCTCCCGCAAGAACACGGCCGATTACGGGCAGGGCCGGTCGTGTTCTTGCGCTCCTTTAGCCTCTTCGGCGCCCTGCGGACAGCTCCTCCTGACGCCTCCGCCTGCTGGACCGTGACACCGGAACTGGATCTTGATGCCACCTCTGATGGGGCATCAGCATCGCCAGCCATTTCTACTGGCTGCACCTTTTGCCATGCAGACTTGTTACCTCGCTTACCGGGAACCATCTCGATTTTATTCGCCTTACGCAAGGCGTAGAAAACATCCTTCATGCTGTTCTCGGAGTGTATTCCCGTAAGGCTCCGACCGATGGAGTTCGTGATTTCGTCATGGTTCTCAAGGTACTCCATAACGATCTCGTGAG